>CAVYLT010000001.1:0-14194 GCA_963769335.1 Nitrospirota bacterium
TGTTTATGTATCCTTACCTCGTTCATCGTATTGCTTTACCCGCTTGCCGCTGGTCCCCTTCCACGGCACTGTTGGAGACGCCAAACATCTCCGACGCGGTCATGGAGTGGATGTCCCGCAACTTTTTCTCGTCACCGACCAGCCTCGCACCCTCGATGAAGACTTGACACAACTTAGGGTCGCGGGAGAGGTGTGCAAAAGTACGCATTTCGATCTGCTGCAAATCCGAGTCGTAAAGTATCTTGCCATCGGGTGCTGTGAAACCGTAGCGGCACTGCGCCCCCCCAGTTCGGTTCTTACCGGAATCGAAAGCAGATTCATCGGCTCGGCGGTCGTGAACCGGCCTGTAATCTGCCGAGTGAGTTTGAACGTCACCCCACGCCCTGCCGTCGCCAGTGGCAGCCATTCCACGCAGCGGTACCACATACGTTCCCGCGAACCTTATCCGCCTCCCGATACAACTCCACGTGCTCAACCACGGGGTTTTCGGCAAGCAGTGACTCCAAGCATTTGTCATTTGTCGAACCGCGCCGCTTGCCACTCTCACCGCCAGTCAGTCATCATCGGCGGGATCAATTCCAGTCCGCCTTCACTTTTTGGTCCGTATAGCAGGTTCGCTACTTGGTCACCAGACCCCCGGGTTGAGGTCTCTCCCTGTTGCTTGGTATATCGCCCACTTGGCCTTGTCCATCTGGGCGATACACTTCACCTCCAGATCGTCCCAGAACTTAACCGGCGCGGAGCCGCTGCCGACGCGCTGCATCTTTTCGATCGTCGGGAGCACGGCGTGGTCAATGCGGGACACCTGCTCCAGATCCATCGCCTTGATCTTCTGTTTGAGGACCGGGTGAATCCGCAGCGTGGCATCGGCGTCGCGTGAACCGTAATGTACGGCACGCTCCAGCGGGATATCGTTCAGGTCCGGCGCGCGCATCTCTCCCATTACGTCGATCACCGGTCGCCTAGCGCGTGGATCAATCTTTTTCCAACGCTCGCGGGGGTTGGTAACCGAGCCGTCCTTGAGTTCTTTGTCTGACGCCACATCGACCAGTATCCGCTCGACCGTCCTTTTGATGTTCTGGGTTTTCCTGACACGGACGCCATTGCCTTCATGGATGATCTTTGCCTCTAGTGTTAGCCATCACGCTCGGCTACCTGTTGCAGATATTCCATCGCGATCTCGTAGCCCACGTCGCCGATGATCTCATCGTAGCTGGACATCTCCATGCCGCGATGGCGGTAGGCAAGTCTCAGACCTTGAGGAGCGACGTTGAGCAGATACGACAGGATCATGGTGTCGATCACTGAGCAGTCGGCGATCTCCACGCCCATTGCGCGCAGCACCGGAGCGTCATACATGAAGTTGTGGCGGATCGAGCGGCAGCGCCCAGTGGCATCGAGCCAATCGCGGAACTTGGCGGTAGCTGCGTGGTCGCCGGCGCGGATCATATACCCGCTGCCGGAAGCGAACGAGAATTGCAGCGAAAATGGATGAGAAGCGGAACCTTCGGTGTCGATCGCGACCATTAGACATTCCGGTGGGAAAGTGTCAATGGCAGCGCCGGTCACGATCCGGTAGTCCTCGCGGTCACGATAAGGGTCCGGTTCCTGCGCTGTAATCTCGCCGTCAATCAGGCGCCCGAGAGTCAGGATATCGTCCAGAATCAGCGGCAGGCTGTCGGGGGAATGCGCGGCGCCAGCGGGGTGCAGGATCGGGAGCACGACCCAATCCCCGGCTAGTTCACCGCCAAACAGTTCCGTTACCCTGATCGGCACTCCATGTATCTTTTCCATTTCAGCTTTCTGCCGATTGAGCACCCACTCCACTGCCCAGCCGCCCACCAACCCAATCATGTCCGGGTCGCACTCCTCTATGTCTTGGATCAAATCGGGCTTGTCGCGCTCCAACTCGGCGCGCGTGGGCTTGCTGTATTCGGTGAACTCCCGCACGCAGTTAGTCGGCAGACAGGGAACTGCGTGGGATGTTGGCAGCGTCAAACACAGATTGAGGTACTTACCGGATATCCCGACGAACGGTTCCGGGCGCCATGGTCAGTCCGCTTCTTCGCGACCGGGTTTCTCGCCGATCAACATCACGCGGCATGGCTTCGGGCCGACACCGAGGACTCGCTGCGGTGCGCGCTGGAACGGGTTGGCGGGGGTGGAGCGCCGGAAACCGTAATTGGAGACAAGAGGCAGTAGGTGCTTCATGGCTTCGGCTCCATGGACAATGCCCACGCACAGGGCATCTGAAAGGGGTCATTGACGAAGTGTGATGCTTTCAACTGTGCCATACGGCTCGGATATTTGCCGGAACATTCCCGATAGCGGACAGTGAAGGCTGCTATCCCAATCTGAATGTGAAGATTGTGGCGAGCCATGCCGGGATCACGGTGGGAGAGGACGGCGGCTCACACCAGTCCGTCGAGGACATTGCTCTCATGCGGGTGCTTCCCCACATGACGGTGATCGTTCCCGCCGACGGACCGGAGACGCTGCAGGCAATCGAGGCCGTGGCGGAGCACAAGGGCCCCTGCTACGTCCGCGTGGGACGGAACAAGGTGCCGACGCTCTTCGGTGGGGATTACCAGTTCACCATCGGCAAGGCCCACGTGTTCAACGCGGGCAAGGACGCGGCGATTATCGCCACGGGCCTGATGGTTGCCGAGGCGCTGAAGGCGCGGGACCTCCTCAAGAACGAAGGGATCGACGCTGGTGTGATCAACATGTCCACCATCAAGCCGATCGACGCCGCTGCCATCATCGCGGCTGCGAAACAGTGCGGCGCCATCGTCACGGCAGAGGAACACTCGATCATCGGCGGCCTGGGCGGCGCGGTGGCGGAGGTGCTCTCCGAGTCGGCCCCCGTTCCCCTCGTCCGGATCGGGGTGAAAGACACCTTCGGCACCTCCGGCGACCAGGAAGGTCTTCTGAAGCACTACGGCATGTCGGCGAATGATATAGCGACTGCGGTCAAAGACGTTATTAAGAAAAAGAAGGACTGAGGGAAAAGGACTGAGGACTGCGAGAGGACAGCTCAGTCCTCAGCACTCGTTTCTCGGTCCTGGCCCCACCCCTACCCCGCATGATCCAGCTCTACCGGGTTACAAAATATTATGAAGGCGTTCCCGCCCTGCGCGATGTGAGCTTTACCATCGATAAGGGAGAGTTCGTATTCGTTACCGGGCCGAGCGGCGCGGGCAAGAGCACCCTCCTCAAGATCCTTTTCTGCGCCGAGCATGCTGACGAAGGGCACATCATCATGCAAGGCATCAACACCTTCCGGCTTAAATCATCGACCATCCCCTATCTCCGGCGAAACATGGGGTTCGTGTTCCAGGACTACAAACTCCTGGCGCACAAGACCGTATTTGAAAACATTGCGCTGGCGCTCAAAGTCGTGGGGACGCCCTCCGGCGAGATCGAACGGCGGGCTTTTCTCGTGCTCAAGAAAGTCGGCATGGAATCGAAGCGGCACCTTACGCCGCCGAAGCTTTCCGGCGGCGAGCAGCAGAAGGTCGCCGTGGCCCGCGCGCTCGTGAACGAGCCCCAGGTACTGCTTGCGGACGAGCCCACGGGAAATCTCGACCCCCAGAGCGCCCAGGAGATGTTCAGCCTCTTCCGCGACATCAATATGAAGGGTACGACCGTGCTTGTAGCCACGCACGACTGGGAAACGGTGCGCAAGATGCAGCGCAGGATCATTACCATGGAGCGCGGCGTTGTGGTCGATGAAGGCAGCCGGTCCGCGGGGTATCGCACGTCAACCCCCGACGGCGCCCCGGCGCCGGATGCAAAACTGCCGGAGGGAGCAGCATGAGGGGATACGGCCCCTTCTACTATATTGCGGAAGCGTTTCGCGGATTGCGTGCGAACAGCCTTGTGAACCTCCTTGCCGTGGGTACGATCAGCATGGCGATGCTCATTGTCGGTTTTTTTCTGATCGTATTTTTCAATGTGCAGTCGACGGTCCGAGCCATGGGAGACCGGCTCGAAATGTCCGTCTATCTCAAGGACGGGCTGTCTGATCATGAGAAGGATTTTCTGCTGGGCAGGCTCAAGGCCGAACCGGGCGTCCGGAAGGTGATAGCGTTGTCCAAAGCTGATGCTCTTGCCCTGTTTAAAAAAGAATTAAAAGGCCAGGAGGCCCTGCTCCAGGGACTCGGAGAGAATCCCCTCCCTGCTTCCTACGAGTTGGCAATCGACCGGGCGTATGCGGAAACAGACCGGCTTGAGGCGATGGCCAGGAAATTTTCCGGCTATCCCGGAGTAGAGGACGTGTCATACGGAAAACAGGGAGCAGAAGTGGTTTCCGGTCTGTACAGACTGCTCACCTACGGTGGAACGGTCCTCGCCATCCTGCTCGGCGTGTCCGTGGTGTTCATCATCTCCAATTCTGTTCGGCTCGCGCTTTATTCCCGAGGCCAGGAAATTGAACTCATGCAGTGGATCGGGGCCACGAAGGGGTTTATCCAGGGGCCGTTTCTTATCGAAGGAATGATGCTAGCGATGCTCGGCTCCGCTCTCAGCATCGGCATTCTCGCGGCGCTCTATTATCTGCTTCCTCCGGAAATTGTGCACTTGTTTTCACGATTCAGGGGGCTGGACTTTCTGCCTCCTTCGGTGGTAGCATATATGGTTATGGGCGGCGGCCTGCTCGGCTTGACCGGAGCGCTTGTTTCAGTAAATAAATTCCTCGGCAACTGATTGACCCGAGAGAGTTCTTTCATGCACTGTACTCAGGAAACAGGTTTTCGGCTGTCCAAGGGGAAACATCGTCAGCATTGTTAAAAAAAATTGTACAATAGAAGGAAAGATGAGGACACGTTCCCGTTTTTTCATCGGTGCGGTATTCCTGGCCTTTTTCCTCGGCATGAGCGGAATTCCTGTTGCGCAGGGGGCGAACAATCCATCGGACTCTGAAAAGGAGCTCCGGCGCATCACTCGCGAGATGCAGGCGAAAAAGAAGGAGCTGAGACGGGCAAAGCGGAAAGAGCATTCGGTGCTCGTCGATCTTGACGGCATCGACCGGGACATCCAGGCGGGGAGCGTTGAGCTTGCCGGCCAGCAGAAGCAGCTTTTGAACGCCGAGGAGGCCCTTCAGGGAATCGAAGCGAGCAACTCGGAGATAAACCGGGAACTCGAGGGGCTGAAACGGCTCTATGCCCAGCGGTTGCGGGCGTTGTACAAGATGCAGCGCAGCGGGGCCGCCATAATGCCGATTGCGGAAAATCCGGGAATGGCGGTCAAGGATGCTAAATACCTGGGTTTGATTGCCGAACGCGACCGCTCGATGATGCAGGAATACGGCAGCGCCCTCGATCGCCTCGCGTCGCGCCAGAGGGAGATTGCCGGGAAAAAAGAAGAGATCCTCGGACGGAAGCGGGTTGTTGAAACCAAGCGGGCTGCACTTGAGTCGAAGCGCCGCCAAAAGGCGGTGATCCTTGCAAGCGTCCGGCAGGAAAAAGGCCTCTACGAAGAGACGCTTCATGATCTCGAGGAATCGTCGGCCAGCCTCTGGGCCATGATTAAAAAGGAAGAAGCGGAACGAAGAGCGGCAAAACCGGTCCCGGCGCCGGAGGAAAGCAAAGCATTCGGCACGGAAAAGGGGAGGCTCCCCTGGCCCCTGGAAGGGCACGTTCTCACCCGTTTCGGAATGCAGCGCCACCCGCAGTTCGGTACCATGGTGTTTCGCCGGGGAATAGAAATCGAGGCGCGCGAAGGCCAGGCGGTCCGGGCAGTGAGCGATGGAGAGGTCGTCTACGCGGATTGGTACAAGGGGTACGGCAATCTCATGATCCTTGACCATGGAAACGGTTTCTACACCCTCTACGGAAACCTTTCTCAGCTTGGCCTGAACAAAGGGGCTCGGGTCGTCAAAGGCCAGGTCATCGGTCTGGCAGGTGAAACCGGGAGCCTCAAGGGGCCGAAGTTATATTTTGAAATCCGCAGGAACGGTGAAGCGGTGGACCCGCTGCTCAGGCTCACGAAGAGATGATGTCGGCGCTGGAGGGCGGGAGGGGGAAAAACCTCTTTGCTTTTTTTGTGCTGCTATGATATTTTCCTAATATGGATGAACTTATTCTGCTGAGATAATTCGAGGAGCGTTATTATGCAGAACAACTTGGAGGATGAAACGATGATACGAATCAACAAGAAAAAATTTCTAATCGCTGCGTTCGTGATCCTGCTGGCGGGGGTCTTGATCGGCCAACAGATGGTCCAGGCCAAGCCCGACACGTATGAGAGTCTGAAGGCCTTCACGCAGGCGATGGAGCTGATCAAGCGCAATTATGTCGAGGTGCCCGACATGAAAGATCTCATACAGGGGGCCATCCGCGGGATGGTCTCGAACCTCGACCCCCACTCTTCCTATATGAACGAAAAACAGTTCAAAGAGATGAACATGGATATCCGGGGCGAGTTTACCGGCGTCGGCATCCAGATCGGAATCAAGAACCAGCAACTCACGATCATTTCGCCGATCGAGGACACTCCCGGCTACCGCGCCGGGCTTGCGGCGGGCGACAAGATCATGAAGATCAATGACGAGTGGACCAAGGACCTGACGATTGAACAGGCAGTGGACAAGATGCGCGGCCTGAAAGGCACGTCGGTGCGGCTTTTGATTTACCGGGAAGGATGGGATAAACCCAGGGAGTTCAAGATCGTCCGCGACGTGATCAAGGTCGTCAGCGTCAAGTCAAAGATGCTGGACAACGGCATCGGTTATGTGAGGATCATTCAGTTCCAGGGACAGACCTCGGACGAACTGGAAAAGGCCTTGAAAACCCTGGAGTCCAAAGGCATGAAAAAGCTGGTCATCGACCTGAGGAACGATCCAGGCGGCCTGCTCGATGCGTCGGTTGATGTGAGCAGCAAGTTCATGCCCAAGGACAAACTGGTGGTGTATCTCCAGGGCAGGCAGCCCAACGACCGGAAGGACTTCCTGACAACGGGCTCCGATATCCCGCGGACATACCCGATCGTGGTCCTCGTGAACACGGGCAGCGCCAGCGCGTCGGAGATCGTCGCCGGCGCACTCCAGGATTCAAAGCGCGCTTTAATTGTCGGGACGCAGACCTTTGGCAAGGGGTCCGTCCAGACGGTGTTCCCGCTTGAAAGCGGGGGAGGACTCCGGCTTACGACCGCCAAGTATTATACTCCGAGCGGCCGGTCGATCCAGAACGTCGGCATTACGCCCGATGTCGAGGTGAAGCTGCCGATCGTAACAGAAGCTAAAGCGGGTGAACCGGTGCATGTGGTCGTGCGCGAAAAAGATCTCGAGCGGCACCTGAGGAACGACACGATCAAAGAGGACAAGAAGAAAAAAGCGCCGCAGCCGGCTGAGGAAGAAGACTTTACCATGGAGGCCGTGCCGAAGGAAGACAAGGACGACGTGCAGCTTCAGAAGGCGATCGAAATTCTTAAACCGGCAATTGCGGCGGACGATGTCTTTAAGGGAATAACGGCTGAAGCGAAAAAAGAAAAATAGAAGCAGCTCAAAATATAGATCAACTCATTGGAAAAGCAGGATATTATATCCTGCTTTTCTTTTTTGGCATAATTATTATAAAAAAATCAGATAAATGAATAATTTTGGTAAAATTTGGCTTAAATTGTTATATATAGTTAAAATCAGCCATATTCTAGGTTTGCTTTTTTCTTGACCGGGAAATATATTAGCACTCGCCATAAACGAGTGCTAATTGTTTTATTATCTGGTATAATGATTTTACTACTTCACAGAAAGGAGTCGAGCAAATATGAGTGAAAAATTCAAACCATTGAAGGACCGGGTGTTCGTAAGCTACACAGCAGAGTTGGAGAAGACCGCAGGAGGTCTTTATATTCCCGACACTGCCAAGGAAAAGCCGCAGAGCGGAAAAGTCGAGGCCGTGGGTGACGATGTGAAGTCCCTCAAGGTCGGGGACAAAATCCTTTTCGACCGTTACTCCGGATCGAAGATCAATCTCGATAACGTCGAGTATCTCATCGTTAAAGAAGAAGATGTGCTGGGAGTCCTAAGCTAAGTCTCACGAGATATCCGATTTATTAAACAAACAATCAACGATACCCACGAATTTCTAGGAGGAAAAAATATGGCAAAGCAGCTTATGTTCGACCAGGACGCACGTGCAGCGATCCTGAGGGGCGTGAACGTCCTTACTGACGCCGTGAAGGCGACGCTCGGCCCCAAGGGCCGCAACGTCATGATCGACAAAAAATTCGGCGCACCGACCATCACCAAGGACGGCGTGTCCGTTGCAAAAGAAATAGAGCTGAAGGACCCCTATGAGAATATGGGCGCCCAGCTCGTTCGCGAAGTGGCATCCAAGACCTCGGACGTGGCCGGCGACGGCACCACGACCGCCACGGTGCTGGCCCAGGCCATTTACCGCGAAGGCATGAAGAACGTTACCGCAGGCGCGAACCCCATGGACCTGAAGCGCGGCATCGAGAAAGCAGTTGCCGCGGTCATCGAGAACCTCAAGAAAAATTCCAAGCTCGTTGTTGACAAGAAAGAAATCGCCCAGGTCGGCAGCATCTCCGCAAACAGCGATGCAACCATCGGTGATCTGATCGCCGAGGCCGTTGACAAGGTCGGCAAGGACGGCGTTATCACCGTTGAGGAAGCAAAGAGCATGACCACCAGCCTCGATGTGGTCGAAGGCATGCAGTTCGACCGCGGGTACATCTCACCCTACTTCGTGACCAACGCCGAGAAGATGGAAGCCGTTCTTGAGAACGCCTACATCCTCCTCTCGGAGAAGAAGATCTCGAGCATGAAGGACCTGCTCCCGATCCTTGAGCAGACCGCCAAGATGGGCGCGCCCATGGTGATCATCGCCGAGGACATCGAGGGCGAGGCCCTCGCGACCCTCGTGGTGAACAAACTCCGCGGAACGCTCCAGATCTGCGCAGTGAAGGCCCCGGGCTTCGGCGACCGCCGCAAGGCAATGCTCGAAGACATCGCGATCCTGACCGGCGGCCAGGTCATCTCGGAAGACATCGGACTCAAGCTCGAGAACGTGAAGATCACGGACCTGGGCCGTGCCAAGAAGATCACCGTGGACAAGGACAACACCACGATCGTCGAAGGCGCGGGCGATACCAAGAACATCCAGGGCCGTGTAAAGCAGATCAAGGCCCAGGTTGCCGAAACGACCTCGGATTATGATAAAGAAAAGCTCCAGGAGCGGCTCGCCAAGATCGTGGGCGGCGTTGCGGTCATCAACGTGGGCGCTTCCACGGAAACGGAAATGAAAGAGAAGAAGGCCCGTGTCGAGGACGCTCTCCACGCGACCCGCGCGGCCATGGAAGAGGGCATTGTTGCAGGCGGCGGCGTTGCGCTGCTCCGCTGCATCCCGATCCTGGACAAAATGAAGCTTGCCGGCGACGAGCAGATCGGCGTGAACATCGTGAAGAAGGCCCTTGAAGAGCCGATCCGCCAGATCGTGAACAACGCAGGACTCGAACCTTCAGTGATCGTGGACAAGGTGAAGTCCTCGGACAAGCCGAACTACGGTTTCGACGCGCAGAAGGAAGAGTATGTGGACATGCTCCAGGCCGGCATCATCGACCCGACCAAGGTGACCCGGTCCGCACTTCAGAACGCCTCCTCCGTGGCGAGCCTCATGCTCACGACGGAAGTCATGATCACGGACATGCCCGAAGAAAAGGGTGCAGGCGGAATGCCCGGTGGTATGCCCGGCGGTATGGGCGGCATGGGTGGAATGGGCGGAATGTACTAAGACGTATGAAGATGTTTCCTTTCACGAGGGAATGACACACGAGGCCGGCAGGGGAAATGTCCCTGCCGGCTTTTTATTTTGTTATCCCGGGAGCACACCGCAGAGACGTTTTTTCATCTAGCCAAAAAACGGTAGTGTCTCAGTTTGAGTTTTGAAGACGTTTTTAAAAGTGGATTTAGTTACCGATGAAATCGTGACAATGCAATCGTATTTTGCTATAATGATGCATGCTATTTTTTCTCGATGAAAGCTGGCAAACTACTCGGTAGTGGGTCAGTTTGAATTTTCTCTCAGTTCGGAGGACCGGAACTAGCTTATATCCCCCACCTCGTCGAGAAAGAGTGTGCCATTTATGGAATGCGATAATGGTAAATAATTTACTATTAACCCAGAATTGGAATAGTTGATCGATCAGCCACCGAAAGCCTAGTAGTAATTTCACTCCTCAATGCCCTCTGATTTTTTCACGATAATTTAACGAAAACATCATACTACTGTAATGTCCGTCGTGTATAAATAGCTATGTACGCTTTTAAGTAGATTTGAAACTAATTTCAAAACCATCCCCCATAAGTTTTGTCTGATTGTTCCGATAAGAGTAGAAGACGTAATTGCCAAAATGGCAACAAATGCACTTGACAACGTGGTATAATCATGCTAAAAATACGATTGTTGCAAGAGGTGCGTCTTTTTTATATGCAAAAACAAATAGTTACAATAAATACACATTAAAGAAAACACTTTACAACTAAAAAATAAACTGCTACTCACCGCATCAGCGGCTCCTTATTACGAGAATTCGAAAGGAAGATGACAATGTTAAAGGTTGGAATATTCGGCGCAGCGAGTTTAACCGCTGGGAAGCTGATTGAATTGCTATTAAATCATCCAGAGGTTGAGATCACTCATCTGACATCCGAGAAAACGTATACTGGTAAACCATTAGAAGAGTCCTTTCAGGGCCGATTTAAAAATCTGTTAGATCTTAAATTTGTATCATATGAATCTAGCAAGAATGAAATATTAAACACGTGCGATGTGATGTTTTTGTCTAAACCCCATGTTGCTCATGGAAATATTGCTGCGGAACTTTTAGACAATGGTATTAAGGTCATTGATTTAAGCGCCGACTTCCGGTTAAAAGATGTTAAGATGTTCCATGAGGTATATAAGCCTGACGAAGACAAACATCCTGAGTATTTTAAAAATACTTATATTGATCTTGTTAGTAAGGCTGTTTATGGATTACCAGAAATACATGCCGATGAAATATCTAAATCAAATTTAGTCGCTAATCCTGGCTGTTATCCAACGAGTGTTATATTGGGATTAGCACCTTTGGTTAAAGAAAAACTTATCAAGAGTGATTCAATCATTGTTGATTCTCTTTCTGGTGTAAGTGGAGCTGGAAAAAGTAGACCGGATAAAACTCAATTTATAGATATTAACAATAACATTATTCCATACAAAATCGGCACGCATCAGCATAAACCTGAGATGGAGCAAGAACTATCATTTTTATCCAAAGAAGTGACTTATGTATTGTTCGCTCCTAATATTATTGCTATGGATGTAGGCATTGTAAGCACTATCTATGCTACTTACAATAAAGAACTTGGATATCAAGAGTTGCTTAGTAAATATGAGACATTCTACGCAAATAAACCATTTGTGAGAATCTACAAAGATTCTGATCCCGAAATGATAAGGCTCCCCCACGTTAAAGACGTTGTTAATACTAATTTCTGCGATATTGGCATATCTATCGATCCACATTCAAAACGGTATATTATTAAATCCGTTATTGATAACACGATTAAAGGTGCGGCAGGACAAGCTATACAGAATATGAACTTAATGTTTGGGCTTGATGAAACGATAGGGTTGCCGTTTGGCCAAGCGTTGAAAAGAAAATCGGAGATCCATAAAGCCGTAACTCGATAATAGTTTATCAAATACAAACGAATCAAGCCACAGAGTTTTATGCTCTGTGGCTTTTTTATTATATCAAAGAAATAATTTCCTCTATAGTCCATACATGATTTGCTACCTTCGCCTCCATCGCAGGTGTTACCCTCAACGTCTGATGAACCCGGCAGAAATTATAGTACATGAAATATAGAGACAGTGCATGATAGTGATTCTCCAGTTTCTTTGAAAAGGCGTTCGTCAACCGGGTAAACCGGCGCATCCCCATCCTCATATTAAGGTTTTGCCGTTCAACATGAGAAGTAGAAACATGCTTAATGTCAGGCTTGCCCGTAATCTCTGTTTTCTCCGCTCCTACATATTTAGCGGGACTATATTTCCCTTCATTGCCCGGCACACTCCTGTATATCTTCACAAGCTGTGCAAAATCAATTTCAGAACCGAAGGCACTCTCTACGGCATCCAGATACATTTTATGGCCGTCTGTGGTAAGCTGGACGCGATTAGCAATCCTTGAAGCAACATCATGCATGAACATCGTGGCGTTTTCTCCGTCCCTACTGCCCACATGCCAGGACACGATCAATTTTGTATCGGCATCAATAGCCGTGAACGTCCAGACATCACCGTAGCCAAACTCACCCTGCTTTTCTTCCGGTACGTTCTTTTCCTTTGAGTAAACAAAACTCCATATTTCGTCGGCCTGGACGCGCTTAACCGTGAGTCCCTTCACATAGGCATTGTGATAGGCCGCACACGCTTCCCCGGCATCGACAAGCAGCTTCGTAACGGTATTAATCGAAACGTCTGCTATCCGCGAAATAGACCGCATAGAGGAGCCTTCACAAAGCATGTTGAGTATTTGGACTCGTTTATGTATGGATAGTTTATTCATGATTCTATTATATGACATTTATGCTTGAGTGTCAAGCATTATTTTCATTTTATATAATCAATGACGGTATGCAATAGAAGCGATGATGTATGTAACGAGTTTCTACTTTACTTATCTAAACCGAAATCCTCAGGTGGTTCTGGAGAACTTTCTCCTTGGGGCTCCATGCTTATAAGCCCAAATGTATTCGGGCCAGGACGTGTAAAAAATTCTTTTCGTCGCACATACCAACCTAACGCTCCACTTAACGATGTTCTTTCTTTTTTCGTCGTACCTTTTCCAATTCCACTTAAAATATCGTTAATATGCATTGGTTTGCCGATTTCCTTCAGAAAATCATACGCTTTAGCCATACTGCTTCCAGGCCTGAATGTACTTTCAGAAGATCCGTCGGCCGCATCTCTTGGCATCATTTTGAGCGAATCTTGAAGAGCTTGCATGTAGGCTTTAGCCTCTCGAATCTTGGATTCATACTCTGCAATCTCTTGTTCCTTCTTTTTTATCTTTTCTTCAAATTTTGAACGTAAAGACATTTTATTTAAACCTCCCTTTAAAAGGATATTGTTTACGTAATATAGCATATGTGGAAATATGTTGCAAGATGAAAAATATGTTGCAGAGTGGAAGATTTTATGTTATTCTATCTTCGTTAGTTACCCCATTCAGGAGGCCTTTAATAATGAATACACTGCTTGAATCAGTAATAAACGCCTTAAATGACAAAAAAAAGATCACGAAATCGGGAAGAGATTACTGGATGGGCAGAGATATAAATAACATACTAGGTTATCCTGATTGGGAATATTTTGAGGGTGTTATTGATAAGGCACGTAAGGCATGTGAAAGTACAGGAATTGAGATTGAGAACCATTTCCTGCGCGCCCCGAAAATGGTTGAGATAGGAAGTGGAGCAAAGAGGGAAATATCTGATTGTTTTCTAACACGCTATGCTTGCTATCTAATAGCAATGAATGGTGATTCACGGAAGCCTGAAATAGCCACAGCGCAAACATATTTTGCGGTTCAAACGCGCCGCCAAGAACTTCAGGATCAACTTTCTTTAGATGACCGGCGTATATTACTGAGGGAACGCGTAAGAAATGCCAACATTAGATTATTAGGTGTAGCAAAGAGCGCGGGCGTTCAAAAATATGGCGTGTTCAATGATTATGGCTATCGTGGTTTGTATAACATGAAACTGAAGGAAATAAAGGCGAAAAAAAATATCCCCGAGAAAGAAGATCTACTCGACATGGCAGGCCGTACTGAGTTAGCTGCGAATGAATTTCGCATTACTCAAACGGAAGAAAAATTAAGTCGTGGAAATGTTTGCAACGAACAAGATGCTTTTAATACTCATTATGATGTTGGTAGGGAGGTAAGAAACACTATTGAAAAAATCGGTGGAATTATGCCAGAAGAATTACCAGCAGAGGAATCTATTAAAAAGATAATTAAAAACAGGACAAAAAGGGAAATTGAACAGAAACAAATTAAAATAGAGCAGTAATTATACTTTTTTGTTCCAACGTGCTTTTGCGGCTTTCTTGGCTATTGCTTTTCTTTTTTGTGGAGACAATTTTTCGGCCCTGGACCTGCCTCCGATCAGCCCACC
>CAVYLT010000002.1:0-9095 GCA_963769335.1 Nitrospirota bacterium
ATTCCCTATTTTTGCTTCGATTTTTCTGATGTACGAAGACCGGCTAGGGATTGGTATCCTGCCGAGTTGAGAGAAAATAAAAAAAGATCAATGCAGCCACATACACACTCAGGCCGAGCGTCTCGATCTGGAACACGGAAGAATTAATACCCGGAGACAGGGCGTGAAAATCCGTGCTGCTGTTAATCACGTTCAGGCCGAAGATCGCGCCGATGCCTGCGATGAGGATTGCTTTGACCGCATCTCGATTTTTCACCGGATCAAGTGAAGCGGCAAAGAAAAAAATTGACCAGCCGAACGACAAAAAAGAAATGATCTTGTCCTGGTATCCATAGGAAGGAACGTTGAAATAGACGAAGAGCAGCGGTACCTTGGTACCGAGCATATGTGCGATGGCAACTGCCAGAAAGTAGAGGGCGCCGATCAGTAACAGCCATTTAAGCGTCACAAGGCTTTTATTCATAGCATCCGAACCCTTTCTCTGAAACCAGTGCTGATTGCCGCTTGTTTGACACGCAGTTGAAAAAGTATTGTGAGTGGTTCGACCGTTCGACAAGCTCACGGCTACCACGAATGGATAAAAGCAATCCTTTCAATGCACTACCAGAACAAGTGGGAACCAAAGGCTCGAAACCCGATAAAACACCCTCTCCTTCAAGGAGAGGGATGGGGTGTGGATGGGTTTTTTGTCGATTCAAGACCCATCCCCACCTTAATCCTCCCCTTGAAGGGGAGGATACTTACAAATCCGGATAAGCCGGAATGAAGAGCCAAGACCGAAGCCTTTCTTTGCGCCTCAGCGTGGCCCTCTTCTTGGCCATTGGGTGAGAGGGCTATTGCCTGATAGGGTTGCTTCACGGCGGGCACTGGGCGCAGACCGAGGTGAACAGCGCGGTGCTCAAGTACCGGTCTCCACGGTCGGGCAGGATGACGACGATGGTGCCGTCCTTCATCTCTTTTGCTTTTTTGATCGCCGCCCACATGGCCGCGCCGCTGCTCATGCCAACGAACAGGCCTTCTTCGAGCGCCAGCCTGCGCGTAGTCGTGAACGCATCGTCATCCATGACGTTCCACTTCTCGTCAAGCGCTTTGGGGTTGAAGATCTTCGGAACGATCGCCTCGGTCATGTTCTTGAGGCCCTGGATCTTGTGCCCGAGGTTGGGCTCCACGCCCAGGATGGTGATCGAGCTGTTGTACTCCTTCAGCCTTTTGCCCGCGCCCATGAGCGTGCCGCTGGTGCCCATGCCCGCTACAAAGACGGAGACCTCGCCTTTGGTTTGCTCGTAGATCTCTTTTCCCGTGGTCTCGTAATGGGCCTTGATGTTCGCCGGGTTGTCGAACTGGTTCGGCATGAAGTAGCCGTTTTTGTGTTCGTCGTAGATCTTGTGCGCCAGCCGGATCGCGCCGTCGGTCCCTTCCTTGCCCGGGCTTAAGATGAGCTCGGCGCCGAAGGCCTCGAGGATTTTCCTTCGCTCCATGCTCACGCACTCGGGCATCACGAGCTTGACCTTGTAGCCTTTAGCCGTGCCGACCATGGCAAGCCCGATGCCCGTGTTACCCGACGTTGCTTCGAGGATGGTCGAGCCTTTCGAAAGCCTGCCTTCCTCCTCGGCGGCCTTCACCATGTACCAGGCGATCCGGTCCTTCACGGACCCGCCGGGGTTGTTCCCTTCAAGCTTGGCAAAGAGCCTCACCTTCGGGTTGGGGTTGATCCTGTCCAGCCGCGCGAGCGGCGTGTTGCCGATGCAATCAAGAATGCTCATCCGTTGTTACTCCGCTTTCATTAAGATATGATGGTTTCGTAAAGAGTCGGATTTTACCGCAGAGCCGCAGAGAGCGCCGAGAGAACCATCCAACTTATAAAGTTTTTTCTCTGCGTCTCCGCGCCTCCGCGGTGAATTTTGACTTTTTGCGAGTTCATCAAAAACTCCGCGGCCATCAAGCCGCCCTGCATTTCAGGAAAATCAATACCACTGCTTCAGAACTTCATTTCGCTCGACAACATGCGGAAAGGTCATCGGCTTCAGTTGCAGGGTCCGGTCCTGGCCGTGAAAGAGATCAATTTCATAGGGCTGGCCGAGCGTGTTCGTGAAATAGTGCCAGGTGAACAGCTCGGCGAAATCCTCTGCCCAGTTTTGACTGCTGTACAATGACGGGAAAGGGGTTTCCGCGAGCCTTTGGTAAATCTTGTGTGCGTCCGAGATCTTTATGCGCGGACCGCCCTGTAATCCGTAAAAAACGATATTTTTGCGCTGCTCGAACTCAAACTGCGGGGCCGGCGTTGAAAAGTCTTTCCACACATTTCGGGTGAGCGCGGTCGACGAGGGGACGGCGGTTTTGGCGATGTATGTCATGTCTTTTTCAACGTACGGCGTCCGATGGTCCACGTAATCCACGAGATGAGCGGACTCGTGCAGGAGCGCATACAGGAAGCCCTTGTACTGCGTACCGCAATTCACCTTGATCCGGACTGACGGGTCGTCCTTGATGAAACACGAGTTCTCCCGAATGGTCATCCAGGTCGAGATGTCCGTTTTCAACGCGTCCGGATTGAACACCATGATTGCGAAAAGATCGCCCCTTTCATCCAGAACGTAATCGGTCAAGCCGCTCCCCATGAAATTATTCACGAAGTAGATCGCGATGAGGCGGCTGCCCAGGATCTCCTGGTGGGACTTCGGCAAAAGCGTGAGATACTTTTCGATCAGCGCCAGTTCCTCCGGGGTCGGGGCGTACGATGAATAGCCGTCGACAAGGTCCATGCGTCTCAAGGCATTGAGCAGAAACTCCGGTGCAGGTTTCACCCTCGCGATGAGCGGTGCGGCGCTGTCGAATTTGTAGGAACGCAGGTTCTTTGACGGGTTTTGTGCGATTGTATCGAGAAAGCGCTTCTCCGGCGTAGCGCACGAGAGGAGTGTGAGCAAGACAGAGAAAAGAAATATGAGTTTACGGAGAGTTGTTTGTCCGGTCATTTTCCGTACCCTGGGTAACGGCACTCGTCGTGCCGCGATCCTTTTATGCTCAAAGGCCGCATGAGCGAAAGCAAGCGTCCCAGTTTATGATTTTCTGAAAAGCTTGTCAATTAAAGACTGGCAGCGTGTCAAGCCAAAGTAGAAATGTCCTATTCTAACCAAAATAGAAATGTCCGGTTTTTAAGGAGTCGCAATAGGCTGATCCCGCCTCAAGCACGGGAGGAAACGCACGGTGTCGATATGTTTATAATTATAACTTGAGATAAAAATCGTGGAGAAGTGAATAGTACCTTGCTATTAAGTCGGAGTTAAGATAACGTACGTTCACACAGCACCTCCATTTTGCTTTTTGTACAATCCTCACCATGAAAGCATCTGCATTTCACTGATTCAATAAAATATTTTATCTCCCGGGAATTGCGAGAGAGGCATCTGACAAGCTGGCGGAGAATTTTCAGAAACTTTGCAGCATACCCTTAAAATACCCTGGTATGGCGATTCACATCTTTTTCTTAGCGGTCTATTGTGCATTACTCGCGGTGTTATTTCAGGTTTTTTTGAATCACATGTACGCGTGGGTCGTCGGCTTCCAAATGGGGTGGCGTGGTTTCAGACGATAAATCCAACGCCGGCTATGGCCTTCCGATCGTGGGCACGACCGTGACGGCGAATCCCGCGACTTGCAATCCTCCGGCTCCTGCCGGAGGGGGCTCCACTAAATAATATTAAATCAGAATGGAGGATACAATATGAAGAATGCCCGGAGAAGCAAGATAGTGAAATTGTCATTGATCGTGGCGAGTCTCGCCGTCCTTGCGGTGTTCGGCACAAGGCTGTTCGTGCCGAAGCACGATGGGGCGACGGCACGGACCGATCGTCAGGCTGCATCAGCAGCAAAGAAGAAAATCATGGACGTGTACGGCAACGTGCCTTTGCATTTCGAGGCGAACCAGGGCCAGATTGACGGCCCGGCGAAGTTCCTGTCGCGCGGCCAGGGGTACAGCATGTTCCTTACGCCGACGGAATCGGTCATTGCCCTCCGCAGGGAGAGTGCCCGGGGAGAGGCGTTGGTAAAGAGCGCGCTTGTTCGCATGGCGTGGAAAGGAGCTGATCCTCGGGCACGCATAACAGGTGTCGATCAGCTTGACGGGCAAGAGCAATTATTTGATCGGGAGCGATCAGTCGAAATGGCGCACGAATGTCCCTTCCTATGCAAAGGTGCGGTACGAGAAACTGTATCCCGGCATTGATCTCGTGTTTTATGGAAATCAGCGACAGCTGGAGTACGATTTTGTCGTCGCTGCCGGAGCAGACCCGGATGCGATCCGTCTTTCCTTCGCAGGCGAGGATCGGCTGAGCATCGACAAGCAGGGGAACCTGGTCGTGCATACAGGGAAAGAAAAGCTCGTGCAGAAGGTCCCCGTCGTGTATCAGGAAGTGAACGGCGCGAAGCAGCAGATCGCCGGTTCCTATGTGAAGAAAGGAGAACACGAGATCGGGTTCAGACTTGCGGCGTACGACGCGGCCAAAACGCTGTATATCGATCCCGTGTTTGTCTTTTCGACCTTTCTCGGAGGCAGCGGCTACGATTATGCCCAGAGTGTGGCTGTGGACAGTGCAAACAACATCTACGTGACCGGATACACAAATTCGGCGAATTTCCCGACCACGGCAGGGACCTTGGGAACCCGTTCACCCGGATCGCGAGCGGTTATAATACCGTTTTCGTTTCCAAGATCAGCCCCGCGGGCGCGCTGATGTATTCCACCTATGTAGGCACCACGAATACCTCGGACACGGGACGGAGCATTGCAGTGGACAGCACAGGAAATGCCTATGTCACCGGCGACTCGTACTATCCCGGCAGCGGAGCGGCGTTCCCGGTCGTGAACGGTTTCACCGACCCCGCGACATCCGGCACCGGCCCGATATCCGGCGGCGGCGCATTCGTGTTCAAGCTCAACGCCACGGGCTCCACCATCCTCTATTCAACGCTCCTTAGAAGCGGCAGCAGTGTTGTCGGGTATGGTATTGCCGTGCAGGGTGCCAACGCTTATATTGCAGGCATGGCAGTGGCGAGTACCCATTTCCCGCTCTGGCCCGACAGCGGAACCTACAGCACGCTCATCGGCGCAGGCGGGCAATATGACGCTTTTATCATGAAGATCGACACCGCGCAAACCGGTTTGAGCTCACTCGTCTATTCTACCCTTTGGGGAGATACGGCCCGGGACTATGCCTATGCCGTGGCTGTGGACAGCAGCGGAAACGCCTATATTGCCGGCGACACCGATTTGGGCAATTCCAATGGGGCGCGCCAGGTACTGGTTGCAAAATTCAATTCCAGCGGCGGCCAGGTCTACGCAACTTACTTCGGCGGCACAGCTGACAGCTCCGGATACGGCATAGCAGTGGACAGCGCGGGAAATGCCTATGTGACCGGCTATACCGGGGCATCGGACTTCAATGTTACCGCGGGCGCTTACCAAACCACCTACGGCGGGTTGACCGATGCGTTCGTTACCAAGCTTGATTCAACAGGCAACACGCTGCTTTACTCCACCTACCTCGGCGGCAGTTCTTCAACTGATATCGGTCATGCCATCGTGATCGACAGCGCAGGCGATGCCTATGTTGCCGGGGAAACAAGTTCATCCAATTTTCCGACGACAACGGATGCTATCCAGCCGGCAAGGGCCAGTTCAAATTCTGACGCCTTCGTCTCGGTACTCAATCCGGCCGGTACAGCGCTTGCGTACTCGAGCTATTTGGGCGGCACGGGCAATGTCGCGGGCGGTGACAAAGCGTTCGGCCTTGCACTGGACAGCAATGAGGATGTCATTGTGGTCGGCCAGACCGATTCAACGGATTTCCCCACTGTCGAGTGCATTCCAGAGCGTACATGGGGGCGGCCAGTTTGACGGCTTTGTGACCAAGATAACAAGCTCGACAACGCCCACCAGTGGCGGGGGTGGTACTACCAGCAGCGGCAGTTCAGGAAAAGGCGGATGTTTCATCGCAACTGCTGCATACGGCACTCCCATGGCTCAGGAAGTTCGTTACCTCCGCGCATTCAGGGATGAATATCTCATGACCAATGCCGCAGGTCAGCAATTTGTGAAATTCTACTATTCGGTCAGTCCGCCAATCGCGGACTTCATCCGGGAGCACGAATCGCTTCGCACGGTCGTCCGTGTTGGTTTGACGCCCTTGGTGGCGCTGAGCAAGACCGTGGTGAGCAATGAGGCGTACCAGGCGGAGACTCAGGAGCGCAAATAAAATAGTCCATAGTTTCTGAGTTCCTGCGGATAGGTGAGGCGGACAGCGAGAAACAAGGCTGCCCGCCTTTTTTATTTGCAGCCCGTTGTCTGGTTAGGGTCTTTCCGGACAAGCCAAAAGCACGCTATACTTTTCCAATGTAAATATGATGAAACCGTAGGAAGTCAGGATTTGCCACAGAGCACGCAGAGAGCACAGAGTAAGACTTTAATAAATAAAATGTTTTCTCTGAGTCCTCGGTGACCTCTGTGGCTAAAATAGATTTTTTACGAAACCATCAAATATATATGGTATATTCGTCCAGGCTGAAACCCTGCCGAGAGGGACCCGCGCAATGGCTGACAGAAAAGACATCAAACGTTATCGTGCAAATTTCGAGGAAGAGCGCAACAGCGCCGCACTGTACCGCGCTTTGGCGGAGTATGAAAAAAATGCGCAGCTTGCCGACGTCTATCGCAGGCTTGCCGCAACAGAAGAGAAGCATGCGGATACCTGGGCGTCACGGTTGCGGGACGCAGGAGAAGACGTGCCTGAGTTCCGGTCTTCGCTTCGAACGCGGATACTGGCGTGGCTGGCCCGCCGCTTCGGCGTGGACGCTGTGCTTCCTGCCATGTCGTCCATGGAACAGAAAAACTCGCATGCTTACGACAGTCAGCCTGAAGCTGCGGGCATGGTTCCCGAGGAACAATCCCACGCACGCCTGCTCCGCCAGCTCGAACAGGAGCCGCGCGGCATGCAGGGCAATCTGCTTGCCCGGATCGAGGGTCGCCACCGCGCAGGCAGCGGCAACGCGTTGCGGGCAGCGGTCCTGGGCGCGAGCGACGGCCTGCTGTCCAACTTCAACCTCGTCATGGGAGTGGCCGGCGCGGAGCTCTCGGGAGCGGGGATCCTGCTCACCGGTTTTGCCGGATTGCTTGCCGGCGCCATATCCATGGGGCTGGGCGAATGGATCTCGGTCCAGAGTTCCCGCGAACTCTACGAAAAACAGATCAGCGTTGAAGCCGAGGAAATCAAAAACGGTGCCGGAAGAGGAAACGGAGGAACTTGTCCTGATCTACCAGGCGCGCGGTATGGACGAGGAAACGGCGCGGCTGCTCGCGACGCGGCTCATGAGCAATCCCGACAGCGCGCTCGATACGCTTGCCCGGGACGAACTCGGCGTGAATCCCGAAGACCTGGGAGGCTCGGCCTGGCAAGCGGCCATCACATCGTTCCTGCTCTTTGCCGCAGGCGCCATCGTGCCGGTGGTGCCGTTTCTCTTTTTGGAAGGGCGCCATGGCCGTTGCCGTGAGCGCGGGCGTGAGCGCTGTGGGACTCTTTGTCGTCGGCTCTGCAATCACGCTCTTTACCGGGAAATCGGTGCTCTACTCAGGCACTACGACAGGTGCTCTTTGGTCTGGCCGCGGCTGCTGCGGTTTTTTTGATCGGACGGGTGGTCGGGGTGGGTCTCGCGGGTTAAGCCGCACTTTCAAAAATAAAAAACCCGGAAAGCGATGAGCCTTCCGGGTTTCGAAACGCAAAGTGGACCGAGTATCACATACACACAGATACGCCGCCGATCGTCTGGCAGTTGGTATATCCGAGAGCCTGGCAGCTCTGGCCTGCGTTAAAATTGACGGTTCCGGCCCCTGCTAAATTGTTGCACGCTGTCTGGTCAATGCCCGAGTAACAAACAGCCCCCGCTCCCGTGACGGTCACTACACAGGCGCCCGTTCCGCCGCCCCCGCCGCCAAGGGTATTATTGGACCCGCTACCGGGCGTACTATTGTTTCCGGTGACCGTATCGATTGGGTTGATCCTTGGTGCTTGCCCTCCCTTGTCGCTCCCGCAACTGACGACAAGAAGAAGTGATGCAAGGGTTAATATGATGAATAAGCTGATCCTGATCATTTTCGGCATGGTGCCTCCTTCGCCTACGCACGTTTCCAGACGTCGCCGTCTGAAAGCCCGCCTCCCCGGGTGAATTCGTATTCCGGGAACAGCGGCAGAGTGTCCGGCAAGATTAGAAATAAAGGTTCGCCCGGACACCTAAGGTACGCGTGCCGATATACGTATCGGTGCTTGACTTGCCGGCAATTTTCACATCAGCCGTGCCAAGACCCGCGCCAATCGCGCCTTCGAGGCTGAACTGCTTGTTCAAAAAATATTCAGCGCCGAACATGGCTGCGAGATCAATGATGGTGATGTTGTTATTGGAATCAACTTTGGACGAGATAAGGGAAATTTGGCCGCCGATAAAAGGTGCGAAGTCGTCAACTTTCAAATATTTCCGCACGCCGCCATTGATGCTGAAATAGGTGCCTTTTGCGTCGCTGCCGTCAAGCTGAAGTCCGAACCCGCCCGTGATCGCCAGATCTCTGGCAACGAAATAGCGGCCATTGATGTCAACTACGTCATTTACAAAGCCGTTCGACTCCGGCATGGCTTTATGTGCGAAGACACTGTCGCCCATCCCCACGCTGACGCCCATCTTTCCCTGCTGCAGGTCATTTGCCGCAAAAGCGCTTCCCATTCCCATGCTGACAGCCATGACAACAACCACTGCGATAATAACGAGTTTTCTCATGATCCTGTTTCTCCTTTAAATTAAGATAAAATTTTTGTATCAGGTAAAACGGTAAAGCAGCGGGCATCTTGTCTATCCCTTGATTGCGGGGTGAACTCACCCGGCACCCGCTTCATTCCTTCGCCTCCTTTCCCGTATTCTTAAAAAAAATCGCGAGCTGATAAATCTTTAGTATTACAGTGACAATCTTATAATATGATGCAGGATTTTTGTCAAGGCCATTCTGTGACATTCATGCAGATACGCATATTCGACAACTATGCGCGGGTCCAAACAAA
>CAVYLT010000003.1:0-158774 GCA_963769335.1 Nitrospirota bacterium
CGAGTAATTCATGGTATTACCGAACGTTACCGCCTGGAAGTAGTCGTTCCAACCCGACGTGTTATTGAGTGTGACGGTCGCGGGAAGCGCGCCCGTGACGTCGCCCGTTACTTGTGGTGCACCGGCAAGCGTGGCATCAGATGCGAAATTCGAAACAACGGCGCTTGCTGATCCCGGGTTGAGGCCGGGATTGAACTGCAGTTCGATGTATCCGGTCTGACCGGAAACGGAAGATGTGTTCACGTCGAAATTGTAGGAATAATCCGCGAAGGCCGACGTGGCGGCGAGCATTACCACAGCTATGACGAGAAGATTGATTATTAGACGTTTCATTTTATTCCTCCTGATTGCTTGATTTTTTTAAAGTGGTCCCTCTTAGACAAAATCCTCTGTTTTCGTGCAACTCAATAAAAAGCCATCCCCCCTTTCTGTAATGAATGCTGCTTCGTCGGCCTCTTCTCGGCGAAAAAAAACCGGGTGCTCTCTTCAGAGAAAGGCAACCCGGCTGTCCGCGAGGGACCCGTGGCTTTCCGTCCCCATTTCGCAATGGGTTTGGCTTTGGCAACTGAGCAGTTATTTTGATCTTGTTATACGCTCAAGATCGAATATCTGTTGCTGGCAGGCATCTAACGAACTCTTGAAAAAAAAGCCCGCTGCGAATGAATTCGCAGCGGGCTTCAAGGTACCCCTGTTCCGGGGGCCTAAAAAGTACCCGACGAGTAAAATTTCAACTGCCTGTTCGAAACCGGAGCAATAACAGGCTGTTGAAAAGAGCTTCAGCGGGAGTTTATCCCGATTAAGTACCGGGGCTCGCAAGGACGGCTTAAAACACTTTTTCAACAGAATGTTAAAACAGGTTGTTGAAAAACCTTTTTTCGCAGGCTAAAGCCTGCGGCTACCAAAACGTATCATATTGATAATCAGGTAGCCGCACCCTTTAGGGTGCGTTTATGCCGACGGAGGGCCTTTTTCTACAGCCTCGTTAATTTCTACCACCCTATCATATTGATGTTTAGTTTTTATGAAAAAATCGTTGCGGTTCCATTAAATTTTTGCCTATTGCAAGGCACAGACGGGCAGGCGAAAGCGATCGGAAGCCGGCTTTTTGTGAACGGATACCGGGGATTGCCCGTCAATGAGGCCCCTTCTGCGAAGCCAAGTCGCGCCTGCACGCCAGATAATTTGCCGTAAAAATATATTCGCTCAGGGCCAGGATATTTCCTTTCTCATACGGGGCGTCCTGAACAGACAGATAGTCGTTCAAAGCAGCAAGGAAATTTTGTTCGTTTATGTTGCATGCGAGCTCGACAGGCGGGGCGACGACCAGGGGAAATTCCGTAATTTCACCGTTGACCTTGAAAATGAGTTTTGCCTCACATGCACCCTCGCTTGGGACGATTGTTACGACCCAGCTTTTTGCTCCCTCCTTATGCAAAGAAACAAGCGTAGCATCCCAAACCGCGATGTCAGGAGAACCATTCTCCTCTTGCTCCATTTCCAGCTTTATCGTGACCGGAGTTTTCCCGTCCGTAAGGGCGATCGACGGATACTGTTTTGCCCACGCCCAATCACTCCGTTCAAACAGAACGGCAAAGGATTGAAGGTTTTTCACTCCTTGAATTCTATAAAACGCTGCAGAACGCTCTTCTCCTGTTCCGAAGAAGACGATATAACCCTTTTATTGGCGTCGGGCGCCAGGTCAGTCGATCTGCCGCTCGTCCGGCTGTGCCCGTTCCATTCGTAGACAGGACAGCCTTGGCGTCGTTCCCAGGCCCGTTTTCCGCATTCGGGGCAGCGGCCGCATCCGATGCCGACGGCGTCTTATCGCCTGCGTCCTTGCTCGTTGCGGTCACGAAATTGATGCCCCTTGTCCCCCGCGCTCTTCCCGGATTGTCGAAACGCAGTTTGAGATACAACGCTGCATTCGTGTCACCCCGATTTATACTGACAAAGAGTCGCCCCGGAGTGCCTGCATCGATATCGGTCACGGTCCCTCCCTCTGCCTCCACACTGGGGTTCAACAGAAGAAGTGAATCGTAATCGATTATGACGTCAAGGGCCGTCACGCCAACGACATTGTCCCCCCACCAGGAGATACGACCCGTTCCCGATCGGACTGGCGTGCATCGTAATTCCAGCGAATGACTGCGCAGGGCTGAGTAGCGCGAGCAGCAGACCTATGAAGCAAATCCAGTTTTTCATCAATCCTTGTTTTCTCAATTAAATTTGATGAAGCCCGAAAAGTCGGAGATACCCCTATGACGTCATTTCGGCTAGTCCGGAATCCATCCTCTTCAGTGCGTTATATGGCATGACGATTCCCGACAAGCGGGAATGACGTATTTTTTGAAACCTTCAATGTTAACTCCGCTTGTAGTTGTTTCTCAAACCCCACGTTTATAAACGCGCCGGAGCATAAAGAAGAAAAAATGCGGGGCCCCGAAAGAGCCCGCAAAAGTTTGAAGTTTAGCTTACATTCTTACTGCTCAAACACACCTCTTACGGAAGCTGCTGGTTGGTAGCACCGACAAAAACCGGGTATGTTGAGTCTTTGTCCTTCATGTAGACCATCTCGCCGGAGGAAGCCCAGTATCCGCTCTTGTCAGCGCCAAGGTCAGAGTAAATACAGTTTTTAAAAGCGTTTTTTTCATTTGTTTGGTCTCCTTTGATAAGATTCGTGACGGAATGTATCGGGAAACGAACCGGCGTAAACTGCCCGAAGGCCCGCACTTACGCTGAAGAAAGCAGTGAACAGGTGATATGATTTTCCTTTGTGCAGAATTCCCTGATTTGACGCTTGCTCGGGTGATAAAGCTGTTCCAAGGCATCGCACATGACCCTGTCCGCCAGAATAAGGGCTGGACAGACGTTATTTTTGGCGTCGTCCGGCTGCGGATATTCAATAACGGTCTCCAAGCTCAATTTCATGATTCAACCTTTCCTGTTATTTTGTTCAGGCTGCGCTGCCCACCCGTGGTTCCTGGCAAATTGACTGCGGGGGCCGACTGAATGCTGCCCCTATTAAACCAGATGAGTATTAAAGCAATATGAATGTTGCGTTATACTTTCGTTAAAATTTAGTCTTTCTAATTTCGGTATACTCAGTCCAGAGTTCTAAGGTTCATCAAAAACTTCGCCACACCGCGCGTATATGGCATCTTCTCCTTTTTCAACACCAGGTCCAGCGTTGCCAAAGAATTGAACCAGGCTTCCTTCCCCTTCCGGGATTTCTACCTCGTGGCTGCTCTCAGCCGTACGCCCGAGACGGCCCTTGGGGAATCTATCCCTAAATATGTTTTTCCAATTTTCCATAATTTCAAAACGAGTGATCTCGCGCCTCATCTCCGAAGTAAGCCCTTTTTTCACAGTCAAAAAACAGAAACGAAGACCCTGCACGGTATCCCAACGCTTGCGGGCAAATCCCGCTTTCCGTGTTAAAAGTCCGCGCCAGGACACGGCATAACTGACGCGACTTTCCGCGGCTCACTGGGCAGACAGCTAACGGACATGAGGTTACCGGGGCCGTCGTCTCAAAGATATAAATCCCGCCAGCATCATGATCGTCACCATCATTCCCCATAAGCCCAGGGCCGGCACCGATTCTGTAGTCGCTGCGCCGGAAATCGTCATTGTTCCCGTTGCGCTTCCCTGGTAATTAATGTCATTGATTGTCGCGATCACGGTGTAGGTCCCGGCGTCGGACGGGATCGAGGTGGAACCATTGTAGGTGATAGTTACAGCAAGCCCTGCCGGATTCGTGGTCGCCGATGCGTTCTTGGGCGAACCGTCATAGGTAAAGTTCAGGTTTCCCAGCGTCACCGGGGCCGTTGCCTTGGCGATGGTCATCGTTCCGGCGGCCCTTCCTTCATAATTGGGATCGCTGATCGTCGCTGTAACCGAGTAGGTCCCCGCGTTGACAGGCGCCGCCATGGAACCGTTGTACGTGATAGTACTGCTTAGATTCTGCGGATATGTTGTAACATAAATGTATTTCGCGGAGCCGTCATAGGCCTGAGTCAAGTTCCCCAGGGTGATTGTCGCAGATCTCCTCCCGATCGTGAGCAAACCACCGGCAGTTGCCGTATTTCCCGCAAAGGTCGATGTCGCCGTCACCGCATACGTTCCGGCATTCAACGGAGCTGTCGGGCTTCCGTTATAGGTCACATCGTAGGGTGCGCCTGCGGGTATGGTTGATACCATGACCGGCTTCGGCGAGCCGTCATAGGCCTGATACAAACTGCCGATTGAAACGATCGGGTAATATGCGGGCGTATCGGTGTAGTGCGTGGAGGCTTGGGCCGCCGCGGGAGCGGGCTCGACAGACCCCAGGTTATCGGTGGCTTGACTGTAGAACTCATAGTACCCGTTGCCCTCGGGATAATTGAATGTCGCTGTAAAAGGCGCTGTCACGCTTGTGGCGAAGGCAGTCCACGAACCCCAGGCCGCGTTGTCAGAGGAATAGCGGTAGAAGAACTGTACCTGCGCAAGCGTTGTTGCCCCGCCTCCTGTGGATACCTGCAGCATTGGCGCGTTGCTTCCGTACTCTTTGGCGTCAAATCCATAGCTCGGGGCCGGCGAGAACGATGAACTCTCCGTCGCTGGTTTGGCCACGATTGATACGAGTTTGTTCCCGCTCCATTTGCCCTGGACAAAGGAGGTTACATCCCAGGAGTACCAGATATTGGCTGCGCCTGCGGCAAGCGTCTGGGTCGTAAGCGTTGCACCGAATGCCGGCTGTGAATTCCAGGTGATTCCTGTTTCCGTCCAGGTGTCGTCATTTCCGCCATGCACCTCTACTGGCATCGCAGCGCCTGTGGACTTCCAGTTCCAGAGTTGGAGATTTGCGCTTGAGATGGTCGCGCTTGCCGGGATGGCGGAGAGATCGAACTTCAGCCAAGCCCGCTCGTTTCCATAACCGCTCGCACTGCTCTGCAGGTACAGGTTGGTGCCGGTCCCGTAGTTTGTCCCCGGATTGCCGCTCGCAACCTGGGAATCGGCAACAGGCGCGAGTAGGTATGTTCCGCCGCCCACTGTCGCGGCGGCGCTCAGGCTGAGCGCTGAACCGGTCGCGCCTGTGGGTACTGGGTTGACAAACGACGAAACGCTGGAGGCAGGCGGCAAGTTGCTCGTTGTCGTCACCGCGTTGTCACAGCGGAACCGCATGGCGTAGCTCTCCATCGTGGGCACGCCCGAGATCATAAGTGTGTCCCCAACGTTGCCGGGCAGGGCCTTTGACGCATAAGCGGTCGCATCCCACATCTTGAGCGTCTGGCCGTACTGATCGGTTACGGTGTCAACGCCCGTCTTTTTTGCGAGAAACTCCACATAGTGGTTCTTGTGCTGGTCGTCCCAGAATGCTCCGATGGAAGACATGTATACCGGTTTCGCAAGGCTGTCGTCGTGGCCCACAATCCTGAACTCCACGCCGTCCGCATAGATGCCCTCCTGGTCCACAAATTCCGGATCGCCCCCGTAGAAGCTGCCTTTGCCCCAGGTCTCAATGATATCGCCCGGCTTAAGGAGGCCGGTCTTGAACCCGAGATAGCTCCGGTAAAGTTCTTCCTCCGACAGGCGGTTTGCCGCATTGATCGTGCCGTCGGCGTTGACGAATTCGACCGGTACCTGCGCTGTGCCGCGCCGGGCCAGCGTTTCCGGTGTAGCGCTGAGGAACCGGATGAACGCGTCGTCATAGCTTGGCTTGGTGTCGTTGTCGTTCATCATCGTTACGACGGCGCGGAACCCGCCGGAGAACTCGGTGTTCAAATGATAGCGCTGACCGCCGACATGATAGGGATTGCCTGCGGTGAACTGCCGCATGTAATCGACGATGCCGTCGCGGCAGAGAACATCCGACGTCATGGGGTTGCCGTCGGACCAGGTCCAGCCCGCAGGGGGATGATCGTACATGTAATTGTTGATGGCCACGGTGTAGGTATGATTGAGGTCGATCGGCTGGCCGT
The DNA here is from genome assembly GCA_963769335.1 of Nitrospirota bacterium. Classification (GTDB taxonomy): domain Bacteria; phylum Nitrospirota; class UBA9217; order UBA9217; family UBA9217; genus JAJYKN01. Next base: position 5,961 of record CAVYLT010000003.1, read on the forward strand.
TGAACTTGACAAGCGTCGGCATGCCGTCGAAGGCGGTCACGTCCAGGGCGCTGGAGAAGCCGGCATCCATGTTGGTCTGCTTCAGGAAATTGACGATCTCCTGGCCGGTCATGTTGACGCGGGTGAACAGTGTCGTCGTTCCAGGGGAAGGTCTCGTAGATCTGCAGATAGGTGACCGGGCCCGGCGGGAATATCGGCGCGCACGCCGCCGCCCGCTTCCATGGCGAGATCGCACTGGCCGAAGAGCTGCGTTGCCTTCCACTGCATGGCGTCGCAGATCCACTGCCCGGCGGTGTTGTTGCCGCTCCACGGATATTCGTCCGCCGACCACCATTTCATGTCGTTGTCGAGCATCAGGTCGTCGGCGGTGTAGCCGATGAGCTCGTCCACGGGATGGCCGGGGTGGTCCGCATTGTACTGCTCGGTGAGGCTGTCGATGAGCGTCTGCACGTCCGGGTCGGGAGTGAGGTCGGCGTCACGGATGACGTGCTGCATCGAGCCAACATAGGCGCCCGTGTTGGTCACCTGCAGTTCGCCGATGTACTTCATGTAGCTGGCAGACTCGGTAAAGATGGTTTTATAGTTGAGCATCGACGGCTGCCAGACCGTGTCGGCCCAGGTATGCCAGTGACCGGTCACGACGACTTCGGGAAGCTTCGCCGCGCCGTCGTCCACGAGCAGCGGCGCCGCGGGATCGACCAATCCGCTGTGCCCGATGTGGGCCACGAGAACGACGATATCGCAGCCCTGGTTGTTGCGCAGTTCATTCACGTAGCTCGCGAGGTGGACCTTCGTGGAATCGGCGCTGTTCCAGTCGCAGGCCGCGACTTCGAGCGTGTTCGCCAGAGATGCGCCGACTTCGGACGCCGAGGTGGTGTAGCCGAGGATCCCGATCTTCACGTTGTTGAGCGTCACGATAGTGTAGGGGGCGAAGTACGGCAGATGCGTGTTTATGTCCCTGACGTTGACCGAAATGACCGGGACGCCCGAGTTCTGGAGGTTGGTGAGGTTCGCAATATAGTTCACGTCGCGGACGTCGTGGTTGCCGACGACGACCGCATCGATGCCGCGACCGCGCTGCGCAAGGAGCTTGCCGGAAAGCATCTGGTAGAACTGGGTCATGCTGCCGTTGCCGTTCATGTCGCCGATGGGGTTGCCTTCGGAGATGTCGCCCGCGTCGATCACCAGGGAGTTGGGCTGCGCGGCGGTGAGCTGAAGCATTTCCGCCGCCAGGTATGCCGCTCCACCGACGTCCTCGAACGAAGACGTATCCGAGCCGTGTTTCGGAATGGCCCACTTGTGCGGCGTGACCCGCGCGTGGGTGTCGTTTACATGAAATATGGCGAAACTTCCGGTAAAGTTCGCAGTAATGGTTTGGCTGGAAACGACGTTGCTTACGGTCAACGGATTTGTCGTTGTCGTTACGAAGCCGTTATCTCCTGTCCAATTTACGAAGGCATAGCCGCTGTTGGCGCCGGCGCTGACGGGAGCGGATGATCCGTTGTAATCAACCGCCTGCGAGGTATTGCCGTTCAGCGTGCCGTTGCTTCCCGTTGCAAAGGTCAAGGTGTAAGTACGGATGGTTGCCGAGCAATTTGCCGTGCTGCCACCGTTGCCTCCGACGCAGGTCCAAGTCCAGGGATGGCCGCTGCCGGTCACTGCTGAAGCAAGGCCCGCTGTGCAGAGATTGGTTGGGGTTGATGCTGCCAGCGTCTGGCCGTCGTCCGTACCGCAGGCGCCGTTGACCGGACTCGCGGTAAAGTGTGCTGTGATTTCCTGTCCAATAACGACGTTGTTTATTGTCAGGGGATTCGCAGTGGTCGTCAAGAATCCGTTTGTCCCAGTCCAGTTCACAAACGTGTAGCCGCTGTTGGCAATAGCGCTGACTGGGGAGGATGAACTGCCGTAATCGACGGCTTGTGTTGCCGTCCCGCTGAGGACGCCGTTGCCGTCTGTTGCGAAGGTTAACGTAAAGGTCTGGATTGTGGCCGAACAGCTGGCAGGACTGCCGCCGTACAGCCCGTTGCAGGTCCAGGACCAGGGATGGCCGCTGCCAATGATTGACGACGCACTGCCCGCGAGGCACAGGCTTGTTGTCGGCGCGGATGTCAGCGTCTGGTTGTTCGCTTCGCCGCAGGCCCCATCGACCGGGGTGGCGCAATAGGTGAATGTCGAGGCGCCGTTGCGCGGGTTCGGCGTTCCAGCTGTAAAATCAGCGGCGTTATTGTCGGTATCCGTGCAGCCGTTGCTCGCGCGGAGCACTGCGGTGGTGTTGCTCGGCGCAGGAGTCGGGCCGGCCCCCTCGTAGTTGTTTGCTGTCGTGCCGAATCCGACATAATCACGGACCGCCGCATTCGTCGCACAACTACTGCCGCAGGAAAGAGCGCTCGTGCTCGTGACCAGCGCCACTTTTCCGGCAGTAGCACTCATGGCGATTGTGCCGGTCGCATCGGGAATCGGCAGATTTACGGTGCCTCCCGCGCCTACCGCCTCCTGGACCAGGTAATGTTCTCCCGGCTGAATCGTTCTGGAGAGGTTTGTTACCTGCCAGGTCGTGCCGGTTGCCGAAGCGTACTGCACCGACCATCCGGCAAGATTCACGGGGCTCGGTCCGCTGTTGAACAATTCGATAAAGTCGTTTTTCCACGTGGCGCCGCTGTTGCCGCCGCCTCCGTACACCTGACTGATGACGACGTCAGGCGAAGCGCCGAACGCAGGGACCGCGAGAACAAAGATAGTGATGGCCCACAGTGCCGCGAGACGGGGCAGGATCTTCAGGCAGGATCGTAACGCGCTTGTTCTGAACGGTGTCATGATGCAATCTCCTTGATTTGAAAGATAATGAAGAATCGAACACCGGTCAGAATCAGCGCAAACGGCCTGTTCGGCCCGGACGTTTTCAAAAACTCTGCGGTTTCTCTTCACTCGTTTGCCGGTTACAACCTGCCTGACGAAGCGCAGATAAAAAAGACCCTGGCCAAGACCGCGGCCCCGGCCAGGGTCGTCCTTCAGGTAATAGTCGTGGCGCCTCCGATTAATTTTTTAAGGTAGGCATTGACTTATCCCTTAAAGGCAATCAGGAATGCTGCGTTCCTCTCTTTATTCCCGCCAGCGCCAGCAGGCCGGAACCCAATAGCCATGCGGCGGCCGGGAGGGGTGTCTGAGCTACTGTTACCGTGCCGCCTACCCAGGCGCTCCCTCTTCCGCCGGCCGTTGTGTTCTGCACATGAGCTGCCGCGAGCCAGCTTCCATTTCCGCCTCCGTGACTGCTCAGGTAGCTGGTAAAGTCGCTTGCGCTGATGTTTCCGCTGCTGGTAGTTATTTTGTAGGTCTGCGACTCCCCGGTTGTGAATGCCATGGTAGAGGGAGTGAATGAAAAAATGATGTCGTAGTATCCGTCTCCATCAGCCTTAAAGCCGTCAGCGCCGGTCGATACGACGGCTTGCTGGTTGAAATTCCTATCCCCTGTCAAGTTAAAGGAGAGATCTTGCAGAATTGAATCTTTAGACGGATTAAAGTTGAAATACAGCGCCTTACCTGCGTCAATATTTTCGCCGGATGCAAGATTGCTGGTGATCACTAACTGAACGCCACCGGTGACATCGGTAAAATCGGCAGTGAGAAAACCCGCAGGGGCGTTGCCGCTGAACGTGTTGTCCGGATTGAAACTCAACGAAGCGAGGGCGGTGTCTGCGTTGACGGCAAACGTCGCTGTAAAAAAAACTCCGAGCAGCAGATTCTTAAAGATGTTTGAGTCGGTCATTTCCTGTTCTCCCCGATTTCTCTTGGGCCCGGAAACCGCCAGTAATGTACATCAAGGATCGTCGTCATTTATGCCCAAGAGCGGCGGATGCCGGCCAAACCGGCCAAACCGCTGCCGAACAGCCAGGCCGCGGCCGGGATGGGTGTGGCAGCGGGGTTGGGAGACGGCGTCCCGGCGACAAAGATCGTATTGCCCTGGGCGTCGATGGTGCGGATGGCTGCCGTCGTTGTGCTCAGGTTGGCGGTCATCGTGGGATAGAGACTGAAGTTTGCCGAGGTGCCATACCCGACGAGATCGACCAGGTAAGGAGAAGTCGCGACAGTGCTTGCGCCTGAGGCAGTCGTACTGAACAGGGCTAATTTCCCCGCACCGGCCGACAAGTTGAGATTGCCCCCCGTCAGATCGTATGCCGGATCAGGCGCCGTACCGATCTTACCGCCTCCCTGTCCTTCTTGAACGAGAAAATAGCTTCCTGCGCCGATGGTTTCGGACAGCGCATGGACGTTGCTGGACCCGAACGTGGATGTATTTCCGGCGGCGGCATACTGGAGGCTGTAGCCGGTCAGGTCGATCGCTGTCGGTCCGGAATTGTACAGCTGTACCCAATCATTGGTGTAGAGGGGGTTAGAACCCGTCGCGCCTCCCCCGCCGTAAATCTGGGTTATGACCAGATCTGCATGGGCCGCGTGAGGAGCTGACATCAGCATTACCGTGAACATTACAACAATAATTGTTACTATTGACTTCTTCATTCCTTGTTCCTCCTTATTTTCGAATTCCCCTTAGGGATGTTTTTTTCAATCGTCTCTTTCAAACAAAAAAACCCGGAAAAGAACCATAAAAGGTTCCTTACCGGGTTTTCTGTGTCCTCATCGAGGTCAGCAAAGGGCCCAAGTCCGCATTAACGTCGGCCCATTAAATACTATTTTCGTTACAATAGTATGAACATTTCTTTAATTCTCAGTTAAATTATTTGAGGCGGACCGGGCCTGTCGGCTGTTAATCAAATAGACTCAACAAGTTATGGCAGAAAGCATAGGTTTTGTAATGAATCGCGTCCGCAGGGAGCATAATCCTGGAAAGAGCATTTGGACGCTGAGCTTTTATCCATATCAAATGCTTTTTTAGTGAAATCGTTTACGTTGCTCCTGCATCTCTCAAGAGCTCGGAGATCTTGTCATAGCCGTATTTGGAAGTGAACATTAAAGCCGTTCTTTCGAATTGGTTCCTGGCGTTGACGTCCGCCCCCGCTGCTATGAGTATCGCAACAGTCGAATAATGGTTCTCCGCTGCTGCAATCATCGACGGCGTCCAGCCATTCTGCTCGGAGTGCACATTGACATTGGCGCCACGGCTTATCAATAATTTAACGACAGGGTCGTTACCTTGCCGCGCTGCGGCGTATAACGCGGTTTCACCCTTGCCCCATGCCCCCTCGATATCTGCTCCGGCATCCAGGAGCGCTAAGGCAACTTCGCGGGAATTCCTGAAGGCGGCCAGGGTCAGGGCCGTCATGCCTAACCGGTTTTTCGTATTTACGTTTGCGCCGCTCATAATCAGCGCTTTCGCACTGGTCGAATCGTTGCACTCGGCAGCCAGCATGAGCGGCGTAACTAAGGAAATCCTGTTTTGGACGTTGACGTCCGCGCCTTCGTCGATCAGTTCCCTGACGATATCGGATTTGCATTGCCCGGCCGCTTCCAGGAGCGCCGTATCATTGTTCTTGCTGTGGAAATCGATATCAGCTCCGGATATCAATAATTCTTTGACGATTTCGATCCTTCCCAGCCTCGCTGCAGCCATCAATGGCGTCTCATCTTTTGGCCCGCCCGGCTCGTTGATGTCGGCGCCCTGACCGATGAGTTGCCGAACTTTCGTGGAGTCCCCTTGATTTACGGCTGCCAGCAAGGGAGACGTTTTGGCGCATCCGAAGGTCATCATCGGCAATAAAATCACCACAAAAATGAATAGCTTAAAGTTCATTATTAACTCCCCCTCCTCCTGCTCCTGGTATTGACCTGAACGGATCAGACCATCCCGCTTATTGCCGGATGATTGACAGGTTGGAGAAACATGGTTTGCAGCGGCCACGAGTGCGGAGCTCTTGCGGATGAATTGATCTTCCCCGGGCCGGCCAAAGCATGCTGTTCTGTCGTCAAGGATTACCGGGTGAAGCATGGACTCGGCCATTATGCGGCGTTCGCGATCGTACGTCCTGTTCAGACCGGCGCGGTGTGCACGATGCGAGGATCGCCCGAAAATTATCCCTCGACTCGAGAACGCTGTCGAAGTATCGTTCGCGCAGCTCCATCATGAACATGCCTTCGTATCCCTCGATGAACGTGGACAGGATATCCTCAAAAGGGATCTCTCCCCACCCGACCGGCATGTGAGAGTCACCTTTCCCGAAAGAAAAAAGCCGTGTCTCGTGCATTTCACGATGAAAAACGACTTTTCCGAAGTTGTCGTGGATGTGCGTGTGGCCGATATGCGATCGATTTTTTTCGACCTCTCTTATTGCGTCGAATCCGTAGTATTTCGACGAGAGATAGAGATGGCCGAAATCGAGGTTGATCTTGATGTTCTTTCTGTTGATGTGTTCCACCTGCTCCGCGAGGGGGCCCAGCCGTTCCGCGTAACAGTAGGGCGAGTGAAACAGATAGGGCCGTGAATTTTCCATGCAGATCGTCATCTCCGGATACTCGTCCGCGATCCGCTGCAGCAGTAATGCTTCTTTGTCAAGGAGTTTTCTTTTCTCATTGGACGAAAAGTCGTGTTTCTCATAGAGCATGAACAGCTCTTCAGATGCGTACCGTCCCGGATGGTATACCAGGACGGTCGCATCGATGAGAAGGGCGAATTCGATCGAGGCCCTCAAGACCCCGACATGCAGGTCAAGCTTGTCCTGGTCCATGAGATTGAGGGGGTCCGGCGAGTGCACGCTGTAATGAAAATCATAATCTGCAAGGAGTTCTCTCACGTGCATGACCCGGGCATAATCCAGCCTGCCGTTACTGATGGCGTCGAGTCCGTGCACGGGCAATTCCACGGCGAGAAATTTATGCTTCTGAAGAACGTCGAGACCCGTCTTCAGTCTCGGCAAACTCCGTTCGATCATTGATTCGTCTATCTTCGCTCCTAATTCCTGCATGTTGGAACACCTCCGTTACTGCTGCAGACGCCTCTGTGATTCTTGAGCGTACGACAATTGGAAACTGTGTTTTTCCAGAAGACTCTACAGCACCTCTGTTACATGTTTATTAAGGGTCCGTGAAAGTTATGTTAAATATCGCGTAGAATATTATTCAGCAGAAAGAACGTCAAGCAGCAAACAAACAGAGCAATCTGCCCGGCTGGAGGTTGCGGAGGGAGGTTGAGACGAAGAGTCCCGCAAGACACAAAGCCGCCCTGTCTCTGCACTGAACTTCCTTACGCCGGATGCCTGTTCAAACCGCCACAGTATTCGGAGATGACCAGGAAATCCGCGGCGACCCAGTCGAGTGACCACAGTTCGCGGGTCGATAACCAGAGCGTTGCTTTGTGTTCGTGCAGGGCGATTTCACCTGAGATGATTGCGCAGACGAAGAGAAAAAGCGTTACGGAAAAATCAGGATAGTCATAACTTACGGAGGTCAATGACCAGCAGACTGCTATCTGAAGGTTCAGCTCTTCGGATATCTCGCGGACAACGCACTGGTCCGGAGACTCGCTCCGTTCGATCTTTCCGCCCGGAAACTCCCATTTGAGCGGCAGTTTCATGAACTCACTGCGCTGGACAACGAGAACGTTGCCGTCCTGTTCTATGATCGCACAGGCAACCGGTGTGTTTTTTTAGTCATCGTCTTGAACACGATGTGCTGGAATCAGGGTGAATATACGGAAGTCCTGTGTTTATCCTTCACCTGTCGGAATCATATCACCGGCGGTTTCACGCGGAATTCCAGTCCGACGGAACGCATGTCGCTTCAGCTGGAGATGTCCCCAAACCCTCATGATTTTACTGTTCACTTTTTTCCATCCAAGTGCGAACAGCGTTGGCCATTTCTTTGACCTGATTCATAGCTTTTGACCGTACGAAAATTTCAGGGACATACCAAGGCAGTTTGACGTAAGAACAGTACTCAAGAAGATAGGTGCCGTCCCTCTGTGTATCGATAATCTCCCAGCTTCCTTCAATTCGCTCTAGGTCGCCTGACACGCGCTTCCACACTATTCGACGGTGAGACGGTGAATATTGATCGCTGATTACATAGTCCAGTTGTTTATTAAAGATACCCAGGAAATGAACTAAATATAAATATTCCACCTCAGCCCCATCGTTACTGCTCATGAGAACATTTGCCTTTTTTAAGCCTTTGTAGATTTTTGGGAAATTGCCATAGCCCGTAAGCACCGCCCAGATACGCTCGGGCGTAGATTTTACGCAGAAGCTCGCTTTAACTCCGGGGATGTTGTCTATCGTCTTAATTGCCTCAGTGACCACATCGCGCGCAAAGAGTTTGCTCCAGTCCAATGGTTGTTCCTCTGCGATTGCCGGACGCCATAACAGACAGCACAGTATAAAAAAGAAATAAATCCTTGTCCTCACAACGAATCCCCCTCAGCCGAAAGCATCGCACTCAATGAAGGTCTTATCTTGTCCGCAAACCAGTTAAGCCGCCGGCAATCAAAAAAAGCTTCTACTGCAGCGCAATGCCCCATGGGCTGTCCAAGCCGGTGCTTGGTCCGGCGATGGTCATTATCGGCGCAGTATCGCCGCTGTCCGTCCTGCCATATCCCGTGATAGAGTCGTTCCTCGAGTTAGCCACAATGATCTGGTCATTGAGCGTGTCTACGGCGATGCCCTGCGGGCTATCCAGACCGGTAAGGCAGCCGAATTGTCTCAGTGCATTCACGTCCCCGTTAAAAGATGAATCATAAACGGAAACCGTATCATTTGAATATTGGCTGCATAAATCTCGCGTGCTGTCTTTACTGTTACCGTATACTCCGCCGTGGTGCCGTCTGCCATGACCACCGAGTAGACAACCGGGCTCGTGAAGTTGTTCGCTGTCGTCCCGCTTACCTGAAACGTTGAGCCGACCTTTACGATCCCATACGTTGTGAACGTCGCAACCAGCGCGGTGACGTCTGTCCCGTAGGGCACGGTCACGGAAATGGTTTTTGCATTGTCATCGATGATCCCCGTTGCGGACGAGTTCGTAAATGAGAAAGCACTGATGGCTTTTGCAGTGGACAGCGGAGTGGTTCCGCCGCCCCCGCTCCCGCCGCAGGCGGCGAGGAGGGCCAAGAGAGATGAGGATCGCTGCTGCTGCAAGCCTTTTCAAGGTAAGGCCTCCTTCTTTTGTCCGAATTTTAACGTTTTCCTGAGACACGTTACCTTGTCGTTACCGTGGAAACCCTGCTTCAGATGAAAGCCCCCCTAAATCATCCAGGTAACGTGCGGAGGTTTTTAAAAAATGATGTACCGCTACTTTCCCGAACAGGCCGATCGCCGCGTACTGGAAGTCCATTCTGCCGAGGTGCGCGGCGATATATTTCCACGAGTAAAAGCGGCCCATTGCCTTGAATGTCTCGAGTTGCAGGGCCGTGGATGACATGCGTAGCGGCTTGAAGACCACATGGAGGACGTCGTATTTGCTCCACAGCCGATGCAGGAGCCGTTCGCTTCTCACCATGTCCTCAAAGAGGGGCGTTCCCGGCAGCGGCGTAAGAATAAGGAACTGGACCGTGTCGACGCCGAGAGCAGTCGCAAATCGGGCCGTTTCCCGGATCGTTTCGACATCGTCGGTGTCCGCACCGACGGCGAACATGCCGTGGATTCGGATGCCGTGATCTTTGACGGCCCGTATGCAGTTAACGATGTCCTTCAGGTTCTGTTTTTTGTTATAGGCGGCAAGCGTCTGCGGGTTGATGGATTCAAAACCGATGAACAGCATCCGACAGCCCGTTTCCGCCATGAGCCGGAGCAGTTCCCGGTCCAGGGCGACATCTGTCCGCACCTGAGCGGACCAGGGGGTCTTGATCCCTTCCGTGATCATCCTGCGGAGGATTTCTTTGGACCGCTTTTTGTTCGCGGCAAAGTTGTCATCGACGATAAACTTGGTCGCTTTCGAAACCGATGTCGCATAGCGCAGTGCTTTGAGCGTCGCGCCGACCGACTGGAAACGGTATTCCCGGCCGAACGCCGCGATGACGGAACAGAACTTACAGGCATGCGGACAGCCCCGCGACGTTGACAGGGGGTAGGGATTCGACGGGTTCCACTTGTGTACGAGAGAGAAGTCCGGCATCGGCAAAACATCGAGGTCCTCGATGAATTCCCGCTGCGTGTTGTGGACTTTTTTATTATCGGCCGTTTTGAAGGAGAGGCCTTTAATGTTTTCCAGGGCCGGGGCCCCCGTTTCCAGGTGCTCCAGCAGTTCCCCGAGGGCGTTCTCTCCTTCCCCCCGGATAACGAAATCGGCATGCTCCAAAGACTCGTCAGCCATGAACGTCGGATGCGCCCCGCCCATGACCACGGGGATTTGCAGCGCCTGCATCCGCTTGCCGATGTCGTACGCCCGTAAAGCGGTAGACGTAATGGTCGAGATGCAGACAAGGTCCGAGCTTTCGATAAACGCCCAGTCCGGTTCGGCAACGTCCTCGACAAACGCTTTCACGTCGTATCCCTTTTCCCTGAGGATGGTGGACAAAAGCGCGGCCCCGAGGCGCGGCATGGGGTACCTGCTGAAGATGTGAAGTCCCGGAGAACGCGCTTCGATGAATGAAACCCTTTTGATCGCCTTCTGCTTGGACACGGTTTTCATGGCATTCCCGGAGATCCTAGTGTAACAGGGAAAGAATCCCTGTTATCACGACTGAAAGCAGGAGCATCTCTCTCATTGTTTCCGCCTGATATCTGTTGAAGCTCCAAACTTACTGTTTTTTATCGATCCACTCGATCAACTTATCTTCCGGGATCAATCCCGAAAGCACGGCGCCGTCGTCGCGCACCAACGTCGGCGTGCCGTTGAAATTGAACGACCGCGCCAGCGCTATGTTCCGCTCCATCGCGTCGGCTGTGCAGGTCGCGGGCGGCTCCGGCACATTTTTCCCCGAGAAAGCGTCATCGAGCATCTCCCCGGATTTCGAGCACAGGATGGCCTGGACTTTTTTGGGAGCATCCTTGTGCATCGGCAGCGGATGGAGAATTTCAATGAATGCAATATCCGGCCTTGCGGCAATGATCTGTTTTATCCTCTCGTGAAGTTTCCGGCAATAGGGGCAGTCGGGGTCGCTGAAGACGAGCACTTTCCTTGCTGCTGTCTTTGCGCCCACGGTAATGGAATCGTCGAGAGGAATCTTCGACACATCGACTTTCTCAGGGGTCTTCTGGGCCTGCAGCTGTTTGAGGTAGTCAGCGACGTCTATGAGCTGGACGAGGTATTTTCGTGAGCAATCGAGAAATATCGTCCCGTGCTGCCCGCCTTTTTCAATATCGATCTGCCACACTCCCTTGACTTGAGACTCCCTGACATCTACAGCCTTACCGTCGGGGACGATTTTTTTGACGAGAGTGTCCGCGTCTTTCCTTTCAAGCCGGGGGCACTCGGCGGCTTTATTGCTTTTGCCCGCTGCCTGCGCAGCGGGCGCAATAAGGTAAAATGCTATGAACGTCACTGTTGAAACAATTGTGAGATTTTGAAAACTTTTCATGGGACTCCATTCTGCCGGGCTATGGGCGCTTTTTGAGGGAAAACCGGCTGCTTCAAGTCCGGCTCTTCCCGCGATTCGAAGAATCCGGGCATTTCAACGCGACCCTGTGGTGTAACGGCTTTGCGGACGGACCTGCTCGGATACGGCGGGGAACTCGTCCTCAATGCTCCTCTGGGAAGTGATATGCTCGTCATCGACGTGCCGTTTTTTTGTCTTGGGCTTTTGAATTCGGCGATACAAAAGCATCCTGTCGCAGAAGACGCAGGGAAGAGCGACGTTCTCAGGGTGTTGATCCATGGCGCCCGCTGCTCCCTGCGTCTCCTACGGTTGTTGTCCGCCGCTGTTCAGCGGTGCTTTCGAGGCATCAACGTGCAGGGCTGATGGTGATTCGATGACCGTATGCAGGGAACAATACCAGAGAAATGTTAAACAAGTATGTAGACTCTGTTAAATTACTGTTACAGCGGAAAACCCTGTAAGCTTTTGTACAAGCGGATTTGAGTACCGGGACAGCACTATAAAGAATGACAGGGAAACGGCCGCTGCGGCGGCATACAAAAATGCGGTATTCGCCGAAAAACGCCCTCTGTAACGCAATCTTAACTTGAACTACGCATAGATTGTGATATAAAATCCTCACGTTAAAGTACTTTACTGACCAACATCTTAAAATCTGAGTCAATTTTTTGAATCAACAATAAAAGCAAAGCTTGTTAGCCGCGAAAGAACGCAAGGAATGCAAAAGGAATTTAAAACTGAAATGCAAATTTCTTTCTTTTTCTTTGAGTTCTTTGCGATCTTTCATGGCAAAATTGATTTATGCTTCATCGGTCTGAGGCATTGCCTCGTTAATGTTTGACAATACAGAATTGCTCCAGGAGAGAAACAAAAAATGAAAAAATTTATTGCCGTCGTAATCGCATTACTATCAGTTCTCTTCTTCGCCTGCGGCAACGAGAACAATACAGTCGAAAACGAAAACCGCGTTTTGACATCCGTCGAACCGCGTTTCGCTTACGTGGCCGACGCCGAAGACAACAGCGTCTCGACCTATGTTGTCGATGCCGCCACCGGCCGCATGAAGTACATCGGCAAGATCGCGGCCGGAGCCGGCCCCTGTTCCGTCACCGTCGATCCCTCGGGCAAGTTTGCTTATGTGGGGAATTACTATGGCAATAACATCTCACAGTACGCAATTAATGCCGATGGCAGTCTCACGGCAATAACAGCACCCGTGGCGACCGGCACAGGTCCCTCCTCCATCGCCGTCGATCCCTCCGACAAGTATGCTTATGTGGCGAACTACACCGGCAACAACGTCTCACAGTACTCAATCAGATCGGACGGCAGCCTCAAGTCCATGGATACTCCGACCGTGGCGGCCGGGATTGGCCCCCGCTCCGTCGCCGTCGAGCCCTCAGGGAGGTATGCTTATGTGGCGAACTACGGCAGCGGCAACGTCTCACAGTACTCGATCGGTGCCGACGGCGGCCTCGCACCCATGGCTGCTCCGACTGTTGCAGCAGGCGGGACAGGTCCCTCCTCCATTACCATCGACCCGTCGGGCAGATACGCCTATGTGGCGAATATCGATGAAAACAGCGTCGTGCAGTATTCGATCAATGCAGGCGGCAGCCTTACGGAAATAACAACGGCCGCAGCGGCCGGGACAGGCCCCTTTTCCATTGCCATCGAACCATCCGGCATGTAAGCGTATGCGGCGAACTACGGCAGCGGCAACGTCTCGCAATATTCGATTAATGCCGACGGCAGCCTCACGTCCATGGCTACTCCGACCGTGGCAGCCGGGGCCACCCCTCGTTCCGTCGCCGTCGACCCCTCGGGCAAGTTTGTCTATGCGGCGAATATCGATGAAAACACCTTATCGCAGTATTCAATCAGTTCCAACGGCAGCATCAGCAACTTAGGTCCGTCAACCGTTGCCGCACAGAACAGCCCTTCTGCCATCGCCCTGACCCGCGGCAGCACGGCTGTCGTCGCTGTGCCGAAATATGCCTATGTGGCGAACAGAGGCAGTAATAATGTCTCGCAGTACTTAATCAAATCGAGCGGCAGCATCACGCCCATGTCAACCCCGACCGTCACGGCCGGGACCGGCCCGCAATCGGTCGTTGTCGATCCCTCAGGCAAGTATGCCTATGCGGTGAACTACGGCAGCAACAACGTCTCGCAGTACTCGATAAAATCGAGCGGCAGCATCACGCCCATGTCAACTCCGACCGTCACGGCCGGGACCGGCCCGCAATCGGTCGTTGTCGACCCCTCTGGCAAGTATGCCTATGCGGTGAACTACGGCAGCAACAATGTCTCGCAATATTCAATCAAATTGGACGGCAGCCTCCTTCCCATGACCACTCCGACGGTAACAGCCGGGACCGGCCCCCGCTCCGTCGCCATCGACCCCTCGGGCAAATATGCTTACGTGGCGAATTATGGCAGCAACAACGTTTCTCAGTTCTCCATTAAGCCGGATGGCGGCCTTACGCCAATGGCTGCTCGAACGGTGATAGCCGGGACGAACCCCACCTCCGTCACCATCGACCTCTCGGGCAAGTTTGTTTATGTGACGAGCAGCACGAGCAACAACGTCTCGCAGTATTCGATTAATTCGAACGGCGGCCTCACGCCCATGTCACCTGCGACCGCGGCAGCAGAAACGGGTCCACAATCCATCACGACCGTCGCCACATATCATTAAACGATTGCGCTTTTATGTTTTCGGTACTATTTTTGACCGTAAAGGCCGCGAGAAGGGAGCCATAAAAAAAGCTGGAAGTTTTGTGATCTCTTTTTTTGGCTCTTCCGGGTTTCCTATGGGTCGCATTTAGGGCCGAAGCGAGCGAAAGGCATCCAGCTTGCGGTCATGGATATGTGGAAAGCCTTTAGAAACTCCACAATGAGCCATGCACCATCCGCGCAGTTCGTCTTCGATAAGAGCTGACCCTTTTTATTTGAATGCGCTATTTTTTCAGCCCGGACTATTGTGCTCCCTCCCAAATCTCTTTTCGCCGTGAAGACACGTAGGCGAACTACATTTTATCTTCAATCTAATGATGAGAGTTGATTTTTTACCTGCCTGATCCTCGGTCAACGCTGTTATAACCTTAGATTTTGATAGCAGTTAAGCTTGAGTAATCTCGCGAATATGAATTATTACGTATTGATGGCAGTTGTTTTCGCAGAGATTTGTTTTGAAGTCCGTTGATATTGAACTCGCCGCAGACGAGAACCTCGAACAGCTTACGATCATCGTCGCTGAAGAGATTGAAGCCCTTGTAGGAACGGTCGTCGGTTTCCACGGGTTTTGAGATTCTGTCGAGATTCTTGATTCCCTTGCTTTGATCGTCGAACGTGGAGATGAACTCAAGATAGCGGCGGTTCGAGGCCTTGAAAATCGCAGCGACGTCAAACAGACTGTAGATGTTCTTCTTCATGGGCGCATGCTTGTGGACGGAGTCTCCGGTCCGCGACTCGACTTCACGGAAATGCTTGAACTCCGAAATGTCGTTGGTCGTGGTTTCGATCCGGAGCATGATGCTGAACTTGTCGTACATCTTGATGGACGAAGCGCCCATATAGTGCTTGATCCGTGTCCCTGAATTCGGGTGTTGAAGTTGTTGCCCATTTCGCCCTGATAGTTCCCGTGCAGCTTGCGGCCCAGGAAGGTCGCGATATTCTCCGGTTTCACGGAGTGAATGGCGGTTCGAACAATTTGATCGTATAACGCACGAAGGTCGGATTGCTTTTTGAAAATAATATCGGTGGCATAGTCCACCTGCATGGTGCACCAATGGTAGGTAAGGCCGTACTCTTTGCCGACCGGGCAGTATTTTTCAGCGAATCTGTCCAAGGCGTGGTGTAAATCCGAGACCTTGATGCTGTCAGAAAGTTCCTGGGCTTTGGGGAAATTATCGATCGAGAGAAAGGCGTTCTCCCGAAGAACATAGGAAATCTTCTTCCTGTTCAGTTTCCCCGCCAGCCAGTTGTGGCCGTTCATGTAGAACTGGAGCCGGAACGGCACCCAGGTGGGAACGCGCAGATAGCACAGGCCGAATGTTTTGTCGATGAAGTAGAAATAATAATGGAGACACTTGCCGGGATCGTATTTGAGAAAGGTCTTGCCGGTTTTCTTGTCGTGTCAGGGCCTGTAACTCGTGCAGGCTTCCATGGCTGAGAAGATATGAACGAGGCCGGGTTGTTCGCCACGCTCTTTGATGACCTCTTTGATCCGGGCCTCTTTACGGAACGCACCTAGCTTACGGATGAACTCGAGCTCTATGCCGTTCTCATCCGCAATGCGCTCAACGTTTTCCCGGACTTTTTCCCGAAGCGCTTTGGCGAATTGGGCATAGTCGAATATTTTAATTTGCCGGGCATAGAGGAATGCCGTCATTCCCTTATCGTAGCACCAGCCGGGCAGCGTGCCCTGCAGGATCATACGGTCATAACAGGATAGTGTTCCGGAAATTTTGTCTTGGTAGCGTTCAGAAATCATCATAGCAACCCTCCATGACGACAATGAGAAATGACTCATTGTAGCATGGTTTTTATAAAACCTGTTGGTTCCGGCTTGTCCGGGTTAGGTCTTCCAGAAGAATTTCACGCCCGCAGTCGGTTCAACCGTGCGCAGGTTGCACTCGATATAATCTTATCCGCCAAACGATTAAGCGAATAACACTATGCAGCGGTCCACTCGACAAACTCATTTCGCAGCTTCACACTTCAAGGACCAGGGAAAAGGGGCTCTTTAGCTGAGCCTTTTGTAGAACGTCTTTCTCGATATGCCGAGACTTCTGGCTGCCCTGGATTTGTTGCCGCGGAACACCTGAAGCGCCTCGGTAACAGCCTGGCGCTCCAGCATTTTCAGCGGCTTCACGGTGCTGTTGAGCGATAGGCTCCGTCGCCGGCAGTGAAGTTCTTCGGGGAGCTCATTTATCGTGATGCGTTCGCCTCGTGCGAAGGCAGCGGCCCGCTCTATGACGTTCCTGAGTTGCCGGACATTTCCCGGCCAATCGTAGCCCATGAATATTTCCATAACTTCATCGCTGAGGAAGAATGGCCTATTTTCCTGGAGAGAAAATGTTTGTAAGAATTCTACCGAAAGCAGGGGAATGTCCTGCTTGCGTTCACGAAGGGGTGGTACGTTTATCTTCACGACATTGAGCCGGTAAAAAAGATCCTGCCGGAAGTTGCCCCGCTCCACTTCCAGTTTCAGGTCCTTGTTTGTCGACGAGACGAGCCGGAAATTGACCTTGGTTTTTTTGTTCGTTCCGAGCCGCTCGATCTCCCGCTCCTGCAGGACCCGGAGGAGCTTTGCCTGGAGGGTAATATTGAGCTCCCCGATCTCATCGAGAAATATCGTGCCATCCATGGCCTCTTAGAATTTTCCCGCCCGTGAAGTTGCAGCTCCAGTAAAAGCGCCTTTTTCATACCCGAAGAACTCCGCTTCAATCAGCTCCCGGGGTATCGCAGCGCAGTTTATAGCGACAAAAGGCTTGTTGAAGCGCTTACTGCGGAAATGCAGATTGGATGCGATTACCTCTTTCCCGGTGCCGGTTTCTCCCTGGATGAGAACGCTGCTTTCCGAGTCTTTGACCGTGTCGATGGTTTTCATAATGCCGACCATCGGCGGGGCCTGCCCAACAAAGCGGTGTGAGTTGTATTGGTGGGACGATTTCTTTTTCAGGTCCTCAAGTTTCTTTTGAGCGGCATTATCTTCTATAGCCGTCGCGAGGACGTTCTTGAGCTTTGGATAATCGGGCGGCTTGATGAAGTAATAATAGGCGCCGCTGGTCATGGCATTGACCGCGGACTCGACGGAACCATAAGCGGTCAGAAAAAGGACCGGTGTTTGGGGATAATGCTCGGAAACGTAGTTAAAAAGCTGGAACCCGTCCTTGTCGGGCATTATCAGATCGGTAATCACGGCATCTACCTCTTCCCTCTGCATAATGCCGACGGCCTGGTCGACACTCATTGATTCATGGACGCGATAACCTTCTTCCCGTAAGATCACCGAGAGCACCTTGATTGCAGTCGGTTCATCATCTACGATGAGCACCTTTTTTCCGTCCGTCGCCGCCATAATAATATCCCTCATGCTGTTTGTTGAGATAGAATGGATAATTTGATCGTCGTGCCGCAATTCAATTTGCTGTCATCGCCCGGTAGAGCCTTAAGATTACACGTTCTCGAAATAATTAAGATCGTGGAGATTGCAAAATTAAAAAGGTTTTTGCGGCTGCTGCGGCCGTTGCCGCAGGCAGTTTCGGGACCGCCTCATCTCTACTCGGGAAGTAACTTACTCTCTTTTTATTACGTCAGTATGACGTATTGATTAAATGTTAATGAAACCATTTTTCAAAAGGCTTCGGGTCAGGAAACAGAAGGGATCTAAAATATCCTGCAGGAAGGATAAAATCGGGATAGCGGGCGCAACGCGTAGGATATAAAAGGAAAAATGATGGAGGATTCTTTTATCAGCGGATTGTTGAATCTTTACCAAAGGAAAGAGCTGTTGAAACGGTTTCTAAAAACGCGATTAAAGTTCCGAAGATATGAAGCCGGCAGCAAGCTTTGCAAATTCAGCTTAGGAAAATGTAGTTTTGCTAACACTAAAAGTGCCAACCGGCTTTGACCGACACTTCTCCGTTGAATTCTTTGGGCCTGAAAGTCCTTCTCGTTCCTGTTCTAGCGCCTCAAAATCCCGGCTACGTTGCAGAAGTAACGTCGATTCGACCTCCGCTTCGCTCCGGGCAGCCTTTATCCCGAGTTTTAAAAACTGGGGGTTTCTGGCAAGAGCGATAAAAAATACTGTCTTTTGAAGTAGATACTCTGAGTAGACTGGTCATAAAAACCGGCCCGGCTAAAAATTGCCAGCTACAACGGGGGGTAGCTCCTCAAACCTCTATGCCCATAGTTTTACTTAAATACTACTTCCTTGGGCAATATTCCCATTGTCCAAACTCTGACGCCTTAATGAAACGTTTTTTCTTCATAATGTATATCCTCTCTTTCCATAAGAGCTCGTTCCGAATGCTCAGCTTTTAGCTTTTCCCCAATGAACTTTTCAAAAGCCGACCCATCCCTTCTTGTCAGATTCGGAATGAATTTCGAATAAACCTTGAAAAGCATCTCCGTATTCGCATGTCCAAGCTGACGGGCCACCCACTCCGGGTTCTCTCCAGAAGCGAGCCACATGCTTGCGGCCGTATGTCTGGATTGGTATGGTGATCTCGGCGCAAGACCTGCTTTCAATAGCGTCGGGTACCATATTCTTTTTGTGACATCGTCGTGGTCAAATGGCCTCCCGCTTTTGGTGCGAAATACAATTTCTCCGTCGCCGGTTAATTCCTTATGTCTCAGTGTAATCACGAAAACGTCGGTGCCTTTTTTTTCACTGCCTGCTTTGAGCAGAAGATCCAGAAAGGCGTAGCTTCGGTCATGATCGAGGCTGTTGAACAGTCGGTCAAAGTAATCGTAATCTTCATTTTTTATGTACAACATGTCTCCTTCCTATATATAAGAGTTATTGTCGGACTACTAAAATGGCACATGGCCAAGTGCTTCCCCGTTTAGATCGGTTTTCTATTCGGTTATTTGGAAATTGCTCGCCTCTCTTTCAATATGAATTTTTAACATCTTGAATAACAATTTATTATATTAAATGTCATTTGTCAAGGTATTTTATCATTTAGAATGAAATTTATTTATTTAAATTGACAAAATGCCTCATGTTATGATAATAAAGTGCAGTTTTTTAAGGGGATTAACGTAGGAAGAGGTGGGATGAAATGATCAAATGCCATCTATCGACATTGATGGGGGAACGGAAACTGAAGATCGGCGATGTGGCGAAGGACCTCGACGTTCACCGAAATACTATTACATTATTGTATTATGAGAGGGCGAAAAGGATAGACTTTGACGTGCTTGATAAACTCTGCAAGTACTTCAGCTGCTCAGTAGCGGATATTTTGGAGTTCAAACCGAAAAAGTAAACATACTTTAACTGCAGGATAATTTTTTTTCTTCTATTTATTATTTGCGTTGTTTTCCATACAGTCTGCATAACTTTACGCGTCGCGGAGCTGTTTTGATCACTCTTCAATATGGGGCTCTAGCAGGACGGTGCATGAAACAAAGAGGAGCAAGCGGAGCGAAGTGAAGAAAACGTGGTGAAGGAGCCGAGCCACCTTATGCGAAGCTGTGCGCTCTGCGCTGATCTGTAGCCCTGTCGAGTTTGAGTGGTGCGGGTTTGAATATCGTTAATGCACTTTATGGTTTAATTGTAACGGGAGCTTGGATGCGAGCACGAACCTCTTCATATATTGGAAGTTGTATTTCTGGAGCAATTTCCAACGTTACAGCAAGCGCATACGGCGCAGCGCCTTCAAAGGTTCCAGCATCAGCCCTACAGTTGACTTGAATCTTGAAGTATCGTCCATCATGATATGCAACGGCCTCATCTCCCTCTAATATCTCATGCTGAACTGTACCCCGCTTTACTGCGTTCCATTCTGCTTGTTGGCGTTTAATTTTCAATACATTCTCAGTTGATTTTTCTGCGGGAGGGTCAAACCATAAAGATGCTCTTCGATATTGCTGATGATAGGAATTACATGAGCTCAACCAAGTCAATGTAATTGTCAAACGTCGCCATATTTTCTTACCACTTAAACTGGGAGGCAATGGCATCGAATAAAGATGTGCGTCTTCCGCCTCCAAATAACCACACCCCAATAGTGTTACACGCTGATCAGTACAGCGCAAGGTTTTATCAAGTTGAACATGGCCAAATCCTAAATACCTTGCAACGTATTCCTTAAAGTTAACACCCGGGTTGTCAGCTTTAAGTGTATTTACAAGAACATCGACAGCACCTTCCCAACTCGCCCCGTGAACTAATAGTGTTTTTAATAATACAGCATCAAACTCGGACCGCAGCAAATGCCCATCCGGATCGTCTCTTAACAGCTGAATAGTTTCATAAATATTAGCTGCTCCACGCGTGGCCAAGGCAGCAGCATTGCTTGTCCCACGAGTATAACGACATGAATCAAGTGCACCTGCTGTACTGCCAGGTGATGCGACTTTTTGTCCAGGCCCTATATGTAAATCTTTAACCTGAATAATTGCCTTCGCATGTGTATTACCCGGTTTTTCATCAAAGAGCTGTCTTCCTCCCGGGAACAAAAGGTCGGGCTTTATAGACCGCCTGTAACCAAGACCTATAGCATTAATTGGACTTGGCATGTTTGGAGATTGATATGGATTAAGTGATCGCGGGGGGACTGCAGGACCAGCACTATCATGGTGCGCTGCAGCAATGGTTAAAACATTAATTGCTTCTGAAGGCGACAACAAACGGCGATGACGCAGATCATTATCGATAGCTTGTATAGAAGCTGTTTCAATTTGTGCAGCTGACAACTGCAGTAAAGATGGTCGCGGAACATCTAATTCAATATCATGGAGGTGATTTCCCGCACTAACTATAAATAGCACATTGTATTTCCAAGACAACCAATCAAGTAGACGAGCCCAAGGGCTAAGATATCGATCAAAAAGTTGGGATGGATCACCAACAGACAAGTTAATAATGCGCACATTAGGTGCAATAGGCGGGGCACCATTCTCGGGTTCAAAAAGTCGACGTACTGCTCGATGAATCAAATCAATCGGGAGTTCCTCTTCAGGAACACACTCAATTCTTTTCCGATCATAGGGATGTGGTTTTAGTATTGGCCTAACATAAATAACTCGTTCTAGTGGAGCACCCTTGTCATCGAGCTCGCCATGTGTGATCAGTGAAGCCATAGCCGTTCCATGATTTCTTTCATCGGCCAAGTACGACGGGCTCCAACCGTCTGGATCATCTATTAATAAACGGCCATCCAGCAATTTGTGCTTTACTAACGGCAAACCGTCTAATAGAGCGACAACAGGTTGGTTTTTTTGTGGCGGAATTAAAGCGCTGGCATCCGAGCTATCTGGCACTGTTTGATTATCATATATACGAGTAGCACATTGCCCTACTGGACGAAAATGCATAACATAATCACAACGCAATAGTTGAGTATTTTGATCACTCTGGAGTTTTTTTATCGCTGCAATCGGCAATTCACCAAGAATCCCATGGTAAGCGATCTCCGACACGACTGACTGAGCTCGAACCTTACCCCCTTCTCCTTGAACTAAATCACTAATATATTTGCCCGCCTGATCTCTTCGTGCGGAATCACTTCTAAACCACAGTTCCATCTCAAAGCGGACAGTCTGATCACCTGACTGTACGCGTTCCGCCCAATCCCCCAGAACGCCAGTGTCCGCCAAACGATCTTGAACATCCCATGAACGGATGTCGTGTAGCTGAGCGAAAAGCTCTAACCACTTCCCCCAGCCATGTTGAAATTTCTTTTTTGGCTGTTTCTGGTAACGTTGCCATAGCGCCAGCAGTTCTCGCAAGGCCTGCTGATCACTCATAACAAGAAACAGTCGGCCTTTTAAAACTTTGTCCCGCGTCTTTTTATCATAATAATCTTCGTCCGGAAGAATATCATCCGTACTCCACTCTGCGAGCCAATCCAGCCCAGGTATCAGCCTAACAACCTTAATAAAATCTTTAACAGAGCCAATAGTCTCCAATACGAGAACTTTTTCTGGCACTAGCCCGAGGGGATTATTTTGTAGTTCTACACGGCGAGCTTCAAAGGCGGCATTTAGCCGTTGAAAGATTGGATTAAAGCGGTCACCTTGTCTTTTAGCATTTGGTGTGTGAACACTTTTAGAGACAGGGAAAGGATCTTTCTTTTTTCTACCGAGTCTGGTAGGTTGTGGGAATATGAGTAAAGGTTTTCCATCCATAAGGATACTCGATATTAACGCGATTTCATATTAGGCGTAAAACGAGACTTCCACTGTTTTAATCGATCCGCAACAATGTTCTTAATATTGGCCTCGCCCTGAGATAAAACGAAGCGACGCTGTATATCCAAGCCGAAATCTTCAACCTCAGCGAAACTCAAACCTTTCAATGATTGCGCTAACGTTCTTGGTGCAATAGCTAGTGGTTTACCAAGGCGTTTCTCGAAACGGAGAAACCACTCTTCAATTTCAACTACAGCAGGTGGCGGTAAATGTAACCTGACTTGAAAACGCCGCCAAACCGCTCGATCCAACAATTCTGGATGATTACTAGCGGTAACCACAATTACATGAGAGGGTAAAGCATCCATTTGCAACAAAAGTGAACTCACGACACGCTTTATTTCACCCGTTTCATGTATATCGCCACGTTCCTTCCCTAAAGTGTCGAACTCATCGAAGAATAAAAGACATCGTCTAGTGCTGACATACT
The DNA here is from genome assembly GCA_963769335.1 of Nitrospirota bacterium. Lineage (GTDB taxonomy): Bacteria > Nitrospirota > UBA9217 > UBA9217 > UBA9217 > JAJYKN01. The sequence goes on from CAVYLT010000003.1 coordinate 28,802, forward strand.
CAAATAATCTTTTAAGCCTTTGGGATGTTTCGCCTAAATAACTTCCGATGATTCCTTCATAACGTACGACAATCATGGGGACCATGATCGCTTCCGCCAGTGCTTCAGCTAAAGTTGTTTTGCCGTTGCCTGGAGGGCCAGCTAATAGAATGCGATGACGGGGTTCTAAATTGTATGAGCGAAGTAACTCATAGCGGTGCTGTTCCTCAACCAACTCTTTACATGCAGCGATAACCACATCTGGGAGAATAAGATTGTCAAGAGTTTTGCGAGGCGTTGTTTCAAAAAGAAGATTTTGAACTTGTGAAGCCGCCGTAGTAAGAGAGGGAGGAGATAAGTTGCCGTTACCGTTTATATTTTCTGCAAGTCGATCTGCAAGGGTGTGATGGTGCTTAGCTCGTTCCTCCGCGATTAATGCCTCGACTGTTTTTCGAAACAGCGTTCGGTCTCCAGTATTCGCCGCCTTAACCAAATTAATCAACAAATCTGCACGTGCCATGTTCAATCATCCTTTTTGATAGGTCATCATAATAAAAAATAACATTTTAATCAAGGATCAAGTTATACAAAATTAGAATAAAGCTTGATGCTATATTTATCTTCCTCGATTGCTCTCAGAAGACTGCTTATGCCTCTTCCAATTTTCTCAGGATCGTACGGGACGTTTTCATGCCGATTTTAGTGGGCCCTAGCGCCTTTATTATATTCGTTGATCAGCCAAATCGACGTGGCATACCTAAGTCTTATGTCTATTGCCCTAGTAAAATGTTAAAATAATCTTTTATTTTCTCAAGCTCTTGAATTTCCATTTTAGTTGATGAACTTTTGCCTGTAAGCTTGAATAAATATTCTCTATATACTTTATCTGTCAGCTTTAGCGTTTTTTGCTGGGATTTTATGATGCCTATGAGCTGATTTCTAGTTTGTCCGGGCGATTTATAGTTATCTTTTGTTCCAAAATAATACCTACGGAGCCAATCCATTATCTCCGGGAAATGCTCATCCTTAATCAAAAGCCAATTATCGATGCGGTATTTATTTTTTAGATTCGCACATATTTTTCCAAAAGAATATCTTGCGTTTGTAGCTTTATCTATTTTTTTTATTTCGTCTTTTATGAGCCGAATATGTTCGGAAGTTAGACTATCCGTCGGTCTTTCTAGCGAAACCCTGATCGGTTTTTTACTCCTAACTTCTTGTTTAAGTTCTATTAACATTTTTTCATGTTTCTTCGCGGCAAATTCACTAAGACTTATCACTTTTTGCACGCTCACCTCTTTAGCGATTTCCGGGAAGAACCGCTCTTTGATATGAACGTGCTTATCTAGCTTTGACAGTATCCAAGTCTTACCCAATGCTTCCACGTTGAAAGGACGCGTTGCTTTTTCCCTTGCAATAAGCTGATGGAGTCTTTGCGTGGGGTCTTCTGGGAGCATCAGCACCCATTGTTTAAGATTAGGTTGAACGGCAACTTTGTTAATGTCGCTTATAAAAGATGAGGGCCTTGGACGAGCCTTGAAAAATTTAAACTGATAAATAATTTCATAGTCGTTTACAAAACCATCTATCCCTGAATCGCCACCGTCACCCGCAACAGGCTTATAGCTTATGCCATGTTCTTCAAATAGAAGACCATGACACAAAGCCGTAAACTTTTCATCCGTCAGAGTTTGAAGATTAATTTCTTGAGCGGCTCTCAATGATTTTCCCCTCTGCCTCCGTCCGTACACCCCACAAACTACCTCATATCGAATTTAGAAATGCGTTAGATCTCGAGTTGTTCCATACAAACTCCCATCCCTATCAAGATAAACAACTTTATGTTTACAACTTTCTATTATCGGATCAGCGATGTGAAGACTTATTACACGAGAGCTGTTTTTTAAATACTTTATTACTTTTGCGCGGGGTTCATCCACCGCACGTAGTGCCCCAGCCGTTCGCTTCCCCTCTGATATTGCCTTAATGTATCGTCGTTTGTTTAACATTGCAACTTTCTTCGAGTCTTTCGGTTCAAGGTTTAGGCTCATCATTGTGATCTCGACTGCCTGAGGGTCGATATCAACGCCGAAGATGTTGTTCCTTAGAATCTTCGCTTTTTCGTGGAGTGGCAGGGCGAAGTCTTCCGGTTGCATCTTGAGATAAATATCAAAGTGGAGGCTCTGCGCATCCTTGGGGTGATCGCGGTAGTACTTGAGATGATAGTCGATAAAATATTGATAGGCGCCGAGAAGGAATGAGCCGGAGCCGCATGCCGGATCAAGAATCTTTATTTTCTCAATCTGCTTCGGCGTCTTGCCTTCGATCATCTTTCCAACAGTATTCTTTACAATGTAATCAACGATAAACTTTGGCGTATAGTAAACTCCACCTGTTTTCTTTACCTCCGGCTTTTCCTCGACCTTCACGCGCTGGGGCGTTACGCGGATAGTGCTGCCGAGATAGCGCTCGTAGATACTGCCTAATAGTTCAACGCCGATGGCGTCGAAGCGGTAGCGGGTCTTGGGAAAATAAAGGTTATCGATGATCTCGGAAAGAATATCGGAATCAACATCCACGCTCTCGCAAGCGTGGGGTTTGAAGATGTCGCCGTTCAGGTCGTCGTTCACCTCGCGGAAAAGGTCCACGAGTGCAGGCATCATTGACTTGCGCTTGCCTTCTTCTCTCCACTGGGCTACTATCTCCCAGAGCTCCCGCTCGGGCCTGATCTTCCGGTCTTCGGCAATGCGGATGAAGATGATGCGGTCAAGAAGTTTCTGCACCACATCATTCAGCACATGGACGTCGAGCTTGTGATTTCGCTTGTTGATGTCCTTGGCAAGCTCTGTGCGCCACTCTGTCAGGTCTTCGAGAAAAGACTTGTCAGGTGGTATTCTTAAGCGTTTGCTCTTAGGATCTCTGGGAAGCAGCGCTTCAAGAGAACCTAGTGTAACCCGTTCCCTGGAAAGCTCCCATAGCCCCTCGATGTTGGAGAGATAATCGGTGTATTTGAAATTATAAAGAAGACCTTCCTGCGGATATTTGGGATTCGGTTTGAGCGACGCATCGAAGAGCTTGAATTCTTCGAAGTCGGTAAGGATAACAAACGATACTTCTTTGGTTGACCATGCGTAGGTCTTGGCCTGCATGATATGGTTCACGTCATCGAGCGGCACCCATGGGGCTTTGGCCTCGACGAAGAATTTGGTATTGCCGTTTATGCGGAAGTTGTAATCAGGCCTGAGAGATGTTTCAGGGGAAAGCTCGACGATCACGTCGCGGTCATGGGGCGGTTTATGGGCTTTGTTCTCGATGTCCCAGCCGAGGGCGTCGAAGAAAGGATTCAGAAAGTCGATTCGTACTTGGGCCTCGGGATAGCCCTTTTGGAGGTAGTGGTTTTTGTCCTGCTCGAACTTCCTGACTAAGGCCTGAACATCTTGTTTGAATGATTGAAGATCAGCCACCAATCAGCCCCCCCTGAAACCCATAGGACATTTATTGATGAGCAGAATATCATCACTGCATATTAATGACAAGAAGTTATTGCTGGACAGATAGCGAAACGGAAGGTTTTAGAGCGCTTTAAAAAACGCAGGATTAAAAGCCTAAGTCTATTTTGTCATAAGGATGCTGATGATAAACGTCTCAAGTATTCAGTTCAATGATTCTAATGATCCTGGCGTAATCATCACCATCGGGATCTGCTATTGGAGCAAACAGAATTTTGTCCCCTGCGTGAAGTTCAATTTTCGGCCGCACGAGTTCCCGACCGTCCACCTTATATTCAGCACCGTCCACCAGCGAGCGGACTTTGCCTGTATGAGAATCCAAATTGAATTCAATAATGATTCCTTCTTCCTTTATATAAGTCTCATCCCAAACTTCTTCCCGTTCTTCCTTTGACATCGAGACTATCGGCTTGTCTTTCCGATCCATGACGACCTCCCGTTTTAGGTAGCTGGGACGGCATTATGAAGACCGGCCCACAACCGGCCCATTACCGGCCCACTGACAGCACAAAGGGGTTACAGCATTTGCTGTAACCCCTTGAATTGATTGGTAGCGGGGGCCGGATTTGAACCGACGACCTTCGGGTTATGAGCCGATACACAGTACAAGACAGCAATAGTCTACAGCAACTAAGAGCTTGAAGTCAATGAGATTTTATGTTTTCTTATGTCAGGTTCTTATGCCTGTTTTTTGCTGTTTTGGGGTGTTTTGTTAGAAGAATGTTAGAAGTAAAAAAACGATAGGCCCCTGGGCAACCGGGGGCCTTAACTTTATGCAGAGTGAAAAGTACCAATTTGCCGACGTCATTCCGGACACATCATGGATCTCGAGGATGGAAAGAAGTCACCCGCCTTTAACAAGGTCATGCAGATACTCCGCGCCTACCGCGCCGACGTTCAGGAGTTCTTACGAAAAACGGGGTATTTGCCGGTGAACGTGGAACCGGCCAGTGTCGGCCAACAGCGGAAGATCCCCGTCGTGTCCTGGGTGCGTACCGGCAACTGGGGAGCAGCAGACGAAACCTCCCAGGAGGAAGACACAATAGAATGGGTTGAGAGCGACATTAAAGGAGAACACAACTTCGCACTCCGCGTGAAGAGCGACTCAATGGAGCCGGAGTTCAATGAAGGAGACATCATCATTATCAGCCCAACGGCTAAGGCCGTAACTGGCGACTACGTTGTTGCGAAAACGACGAGGAAGAGGCTACGTTCAAGCAGTATAAGCGATTCGACAATACCAGAATCCTCCACCCGCTCAATCCCAAGTATAAAGACATTATCCTGAACAAGGACCTGGAGTACCGGATTGTTGGGGTGGTGATGGAGAAGAAGAAGCGGTACAAGTAAGATTTCGTTAAGAGCCTGATTTCCTATCCCAAGACTCAATAATGAAGGCCGCGATTGTATGTGCAGCATGTATTGATAACCTAGCATGACGCGGCTCAAGCTTATACACTGTTCTGCCAGCGCCATGAGCTGAGCTTGCATGAGTGCGCAGTGATCCAATACCATTTACAGTTGATATCAATCCACTAAGAATTTCTTGTAAGTCGCGATCAACAATACAGCCTGGATCAAACTTCAGACTCTTTCTGACTACACCCCAGACACCCTGCAAGCCTTGCTTCTTCGGCATTTCCAAGTTTTCATCTTCAATATAAGTTTTAGAGATTGACTCCAATAAATTACAAGCAGCGGATGCCGCTTCTCTCGGGTTAGATTCGACATTGTGCATAGCACGATCAAATTCCAGATTTAATGCGCCAAGGTCTCGATCGCGTGTCATGTCCTGCAAAGAACTTCTGTTCACTCACATTAGCCGCTTACACGGATTTTGATGCGACCTCTTCAAGAAGCTTCGCCGCTTCTTCAAATTTTACGGCATCATAGTCGGCATCTTCCACACTGCCAAAAAGATATGATCGTACGGCTTTAAGCCGTGAATCCATTGCAGTATCAAGTTTCGACTGCGCCAGCGCTGCGTCCCAAATGCTTTTTGCGGTATACGTATCCCCTATCGGCAAACAGATCTTATTCCGCTTACCGTAGGATTCCCATGCCAAGTGATGTGCCAAAGCAAGTTTCTTGACCGCCTCGAAGTGTTGCTTAAACTCTGCAAGTTTTCGAGCTTCTGCGAGTTCGATCATCATCTGCTCATCTGCTGATGACGCTTTTCCGTGTTTGAAGTTACCGTGCTTCCAACTCTGTTCAGACAGAAACTTGCTAAAGTCTTTCACAATCTGAATAGCCGCGCCAACTTCTGCTGTCAGCGTATCCTCTTCTTCTATGTCAAAGTGCGATTTTTTATTTAGAACAAACGCTCGCGCCTGTCGTACCCTAGCGATGAGTTGCAATGACTCTCGTCGGCGTGCTTCATCTGAAAGCTCACCAAGGCGTTTTTCTATTACGTCAAGATAGTCTTCGAGTGTGCGTTTTTTCGGATCATCCACATGCGGGATAGGCAACGCCGCTCTTGCGCAAGTGTGGTGGCAATATGCTTCAAGCGCACTACGTGAATACACGGCAGCTGCCTTAAAGTCCTTATGTTGCAAATGGCTCGCCGCCATTTGAATCATATCGCCACTATCTGCTGCAACGATATGAGGAGAGTTGTCTTCTTCGCGCCATTCTTCCCACAAGATCGCAGATTTCCACTTTGTAGGCCATTCAAGCAACTTGATACGCTCTTTCATCAGCTCAAACCACGCTTTGCTATAGGTGAAAATTAATATCTGCCAATCGGAGAAGTGTTTGTGAACCAGTTCGAGGACTGTAAGCCTGTTCACCATATCAAGGCCGATAAGCACGTCATCCAATGCAAGGATGCGAAGACCTGTTGCAGGGCTGTCTTTGAGCGGAGAAGAAAAGGCAGATTGCCAGCGCGCTAAGGCGAGCCTCATTAAAGAAGCCATGATAGTCGGGCACCTGTTGCTTCCGGAAAGCTGGTCTTGCGAGAATACGTGGGCCGATAATGCGCTTCGGCCTCGATTTGAATTCCGCTTTTTCAAAATGGAACCCCACTGCGAACTCGTCACCAAAACTCGTCAGCAGCTGACTGGCGCGGATTCCGAGGTCATTTACCGTTCTTTCGAGAGCTTCATTAAATACGGTCAGATCCTCACTGAAATCTTTACCTCTGTTGCCATACCAACGCAGCTTTACACGGTCATTCAGTCTTGTCCATGCTTTTTGAAAAGTCACATTTTGACCGCGATTCGGATAAGTGTAGTATGGTAGCAAACGACGAATCAACAAGGGGAAAAGATCAATTTCGGCACCTTCATCAAAATGATAGTAATGCACTTCAAGTAAAGATTTGTAATCGAGAAATCCCTTACCCTGATTCAGCAATCGCACCGCTTCTAATCCTGTTTCGTTGACGGTCTCTGTCCATTGAAAAGAATGGGTGCCGAAATTCAGCTTGATTGTCGGCGCGTTCGTTGTAAAACGGTGCCGGTGATCGGTTATAGTTAATGGTCGTGGATTCCCTGTGGTCGAATCTCTGACCTGCCATCCGGGTGCTTCGAGAAAGACCCGTAGAGTATGATAAAGCGATGACTTCCCCGCGCCATTTTCACCATACACGAGAAGGTTTTCACCTTTTGGAAGATCTATACGAAAAGAACCGCGATATGCCCGATAGTTCTCGATTTCAATTTTAGTAAGCCTGTCAATTGTAGGTGCTGTTCCAGGAGAAATCGTTACAGTTGGCGGAGTAACTGCAGGCAGTGGAGGTGTGAGCGTTGTCCCGCCCGATGAATCGGAAGAAGGTGTCGCCGATGAAGGCTGATCACTCATGCCTTTCCCTCGATGATGCGGACTTCTTCGATGCTATCAAGCGCGAAAAGTCCCTGACGTAAGGGATGATTCGAGGCGTATAACTCTTCAAATTTGGCGCGAAGCTCAATAAGTTCGCGTCCCTTCATTTCGGATAATGGGCGAAGTTTGGCAGCTTCGGCGATCCGGAAAAAGTATAAGCCCGCGCGATGTAACTCGTCAGGGAAAAACAATTCATACACCAGCGCATTCACATACTGCTCAAAATAACCTATTAATAGCGACAAACCTTCTAAATCTCCCCGCCCCAAGCCATTGCGATTTAACCAGTGTAGATATTCAACCAAAGACCCAATAGTGGTACGCTCATTTGGATTTGCATTGGGTATGGGAAGTTGACGAACATATTGTGTTTTAAATTCCTGATATCCCCCTCTGCGCTGTATACCAAGCCCTGCAAAATAGAATGACATCACTGATGAATTAATAACGCCCAGCAAAAAGCGATCGTCAGTCGCAAGACAAAACGCCGTCATATCAAGGTAAGAGCCATCATCTAATGCAAAACGGCAGCCTAGGGAAACATTGGGATACACAATTTTACTTCGCTGAAATACCGGCGTAAAAGCGAGTTGCGGCTGCTGCAATTCATACCATTTTTGATCCAATGCCCGCGCTTCTAGTTTTTCTTTGTATTGTTTAAGATGCTTTTTAATTGCAGGGTAATCATCAATATCGGTGCCATGCGGAATATAGATAATATACCGATTATTTTCTACATCATTTCTTATTGACCATTTGCCTATATCCTTTCCTTTCAGAAAAGGCTTTATTACATCAGTGCTTGAGGGATGTTCAGTTATAAGCTGTTTCCGCTTTTCGGCATCAATTATAAAAGCATCATTCAAGCCCGTCTTAATACCAGCATAAATCTTACCATCGAGTATTTGGCCGAGTCTCTCGCCTGTTGAGTTTATTTTAGAAGATACCTTTGCTTTAGTGCCTGTCTGAAAGCTCCAATTACCAGTGACTAATTCGCTCTGACTGAGATGAATCACTCTATCGCTAATTGAGTGAACGAATGAGTCAATATCTTCCGAGCCAGACCAAGTAGCAACTTCAATAGTCTTATTCTCACTTGGTGTTTTCTGAAGTACAAGTACAGTTGGATAAACGGTTGCCTCGAACACTGGGGCATCTTCGAAGTCAATAATAGTTCTGAGAGCTGTCTCCCTTGCCAGCAGATTACGTAGTTTATCTCCATAATTTGCACGAAAATACTTATTCGAAGAAATGAATGCTAGCACGCCGCCAATAGCGAGATTCTTAATAGCAAGTTCATAAAAATAGATATATAGATCACCACGGCCTGAGTAAGTTTTGTATTGTTTCTGCAAGGCCGGTTTTAAATTTGTGATCTCTTCCTGACGTACATATGGGGGGTTTGCAATGACCACATCAAAACCACCGCGCTGCCGGAAAACTTCGCTGAAATGTAACCGCCATAGGAAGAAGGGCTTTCGATGTTTTGCGCTGGCTTTTTCCAACTCGACAAGGGCTTGCTCGCGACCTTGTTCGCGCAGGGTGGCGCGCATGAAGTCCCATTCTAGCCGCTCAAGCTCTGTGCGTAACTTCTCCTTCTTAATCCTGGACGACTCATCAAAGAATTCAGTATGAAGCTGTTGAATGCGCTTTAGACTGCCCCGCGAGCCAAGAGCCAATACGGGGTGACTCGATTCTTTCTTTGCCGGCGGGTTCATGAGGGCTTTTGCTTCTTTTGCAAGGAGGGTCGCTTCCTTCTTCAGTTCGATCGCCTTTTTGTGTGTCAACTTACCTTCGGCTTCAAGGCGCAGGATCCGCTCCTGCACCTCGCGCTGTCGTTTCTCAACTTCCGCGAGGCGCGGATTCTGCTGAGTATCCTCTTCCTCCTGGAGCAGGCCCTCATCAAAAAGACGAATACCGTCGAACTCTTCAAGCAAAGAATTGCCCTGCATGATCTTGTAGTCGAGGTTCGGGAGTGGCTGAATGTCGCTTATCTCATCCTCATCCACAACCATTGAGAGCCAAAGCCGAAGCTTGGCAATCTCTACTGCACCCGGATCGATGTCTACTCCGTAAAGAGAGTGATGAACGGCATGCCGCTTGAGGACGTATGCGGAACGCGGGTTTTCATCCGATATCGGCGACGATAGCTCCTTTTTTTCGATCGCCGGTGTAAGGGCCATACGGGCGCGCACGATTTCATGCATCATTCCAACAGGAAAGGCGCCGGAACCGATCGCGGGATCGCAGACCGTAATAGAGGCGAGTAGATCGTCGAGCTGCTTGGCGTTCCGACTGATAGCATCGGGGAGTCGTTTGTCAGCGTGGGCCTTTGTTACGGTCGCCTCAAAGTCCGCAAACCGCTCCGCAAGACGAAGAAAAACGGCAATATCTTCTCGTGGAATATCCGTTGCTCTGGCTGTCAGATAGTGAAGTAGGGCCTGCTGGCACATGTAGTGGACTATAACGCGGGGGGTGTAATAAGTGCCGCTTCCATGTCTGACATTCTCGGGAAGGAGGTTTTCAAAAACTTTACCGAGCATCTCTGGATCAACAGCAACTTCCTTTTCGAGTGGCTCAGCTTCATTGACCGTAAAGTTGTATCGGTCGAACACATCGAGGATACCGGTTCCACTATCGCCTTCTTTGGACAGCTCATCATTTGAAAATAGCGTATCAGGCAATAGAATGTCAGTTTCGACCCACTTGTACCCGTAAAGCGGCTCAAACAAGCCACCGTTGAGAAATGGGATACGGCAGTCAAAGCTCGGGTAATAATGGTCCTCCTCAAGACGAGGCCGAGAGAGTGCGTCGTAAAAGAGCGGTTCGAGGATATCATTAAAGAAATTCGTAGCCCGTCCGCTCTTCCTCGCTGCTAAAGACGCAAAGCTACTCCTTTCTTTGAAAAGGTACCGTATAAAGTCTTTACGCCCGCTACCCCAGGGCTTGTTTCGATCAACGCCAAACCAGCCCTTTTTTTGCAGAAAGTATAAGAATACAATCTGGCCGAGCAGTTTCTTTGCAAAATCATCGGTAGTTATGCCCCGTTCCTCAAACTCATTTCCGACGCGTGACTCGGCCTGAAGAAATGATTTCAGTGCTTTATTGCTGTCATTGAAGAGGTCATGATAATGCTCGTAAAATTCCTTTGTGACCTTCTCAACGCTGAAAGCGGTTTCAAGGGCGGATAGGGTAGGGTCTGCGATGTCAGTCTGTAGGAGTTCAAGAAACTGCTTTTGCGCAGTGTGACAATTTTCATTTTTCCCGACGAGGTAACTGTACCGTCGCGCAGGCGTAAGCTCCGCGCGCTCAGTGACAAACCCAAGGTCGGTCTTTTCTATTGTATAGTCGAGCTTAATAAACGAAAAACGCCAGTCATCTTCCGTCGGCGAAACGAAGGCAGCGATTACGGCAGCCTTGCCCTGCCCGTGCCCGGTAGTCATATAATCGGCAACAAAATTGCGGAGAGTGACGCGACCACGAGCAAGCGTGGTCTCCTTGCGCAAATGAATGACGAGAACATCCACCCGTTCGCCGCGAGGATCTGTGTAAGTGCCGAGGCGCGTAAAATGATTGACGAAGTCCTGGAAGGCGGCTTTTTTCAGGGTCCAGACCTGTTTCTTCTCCTCATCGAGATGGTTGACGAGATTGCGAATAAAATGAGTGAACCGCGCTTCATCAAAGCGTTGGGTAAACGTCTTTTTGACTAAGTCTATAGATTGGCTGCGGTCCATTTTATGAACTCACCAGATATTCGGAGAGAATAACCTCGCGCGGATTGAAGTTGTGCCGAACAGTCTCTGCTCTTGTTGCCTGGAAAAACTGTTGAGGAATGTCGCGGCGCATGATACCAATCAGCTTAAGCGGATGCGTCTCAGTTTTGAAAGCTTCCGAAAGCTTTTTCAGAGTTGGACGCGGCAATGCACCATCTTCTAGCAGTCGCATAACCTGCCTGACATATTCCTCATCGTCCTCCGTATAGCCGGGATAGTTACGAATCTCTTTTGCACGGAGTCGGTGAAGAAGCTTTGCACCAGTGTCGCGCGCTGCTTGGGCAGGCTGATCATCGCCATCTTCTGTCGTGACAGCGTCAAAAGCTGATTTATTTAGGTCGAGTAATGGATAAAAGTCAGAACCAATATCAGCATGCTGTGTGTCAGCATTACAGGCAAGTAGCCTTGCGGCGGAAAAGAAGTCTAGCTCGTGGGCTGCCGCGTCCTTTTGTTCGGTAATACAGAACTTTTCTAACGGCCCTTTTCGGAAATAGGTTAACAGTGCTGGCGCGGGCTCACCTGTCACGGCCTTTCGTGCAGAGCGGGCCTTCTTCGGCAGACGTTTAATGCGCTCAAAAAGATGAGGCTGCTCATCGCGAATACGTCGTATCAGGTTCAGATATTCAAGTTCGCTTTCCTGCTGTTCGTTCTCTCCGGTAATTGTGCTCTTTGAAAAAAGCTGCTGGAAGAGATCGTGACTCTTGATTTCCTCCCCTTCCGTCAAGAGCTGTGCGTCTGCGCCCAGCATTTCAATAAAAGCTTGGATCTTCGCCTCTGCAGCCTCGCGCAGCTTGATAAGGTCGTTCGATTGCTCTGTCGGGAAAAAGTGGAACGTATGAATGCGGTCAAAAGCAGTGTCCACCCGGTTCACACGCCCCACGCGCTGAATGAGCCGTGTAGGATTCCACGGAATATCGTAATTGAGAACGACATTTGCGCGGTGGAGTGATACGCCTTCTGAGAGGACCTCGGTTGTGACAAGGATGCGGTAGTCGTCCGCCGGTTTTGCAACTCTTGCGTCAAAGTTGCGGATAAGCTCTTCGCGCTCGACTGCGCCTGAATCACCACTGAAGACAAGGACCTTTTCGTTGAGCTCCTTGCGAATTCGGTCAACAAGGTAAAGCGCGGTTTCTTTCGACTCCGTAAATAGGATTAGCCGATTATCGCGAAGAACTTCTCGCTTCCGAAGTGCGCTGGATAGTTCTTCCCACTTTGGATCACGACTAATAGTCTGCCAGTCCGCGTATATTTCGCGTAGAACAGCAAGGTCCTTTGCCAGATCGCGCGGGAAGTCCTTGGTGAAGCTTTTTGCCGGCAATTCTTCCGCACGGTCGGCGTCGATCAGCTCCTGAATGCTTGCCATATCGTCTTGTTCGAGCAGCTCAAACACTTTTCCTATGTGCTTTTTGCTGATATAAACAGCGCCCTGTTCAAAAGCAGCGAGAAACTGCTCGTACGTTTTAATAAAACGGCCCAGTGAGAGACGGAAAGCGTGGAAAGAACTTTCAAGCCTTTTCACAAGCAAGATTTTCATGAATTTAGCCAGGTTCCGCTGAGCCGTTACTTCGCTTTCCGGTCGATCTCCTGTGTAGTAGGTAAGCGGCCGGTATCGCGCATAGGTGAACTCATGAGTGAGACGCACAATTGTCTGGCTGAAAATACGATTTTCATTGGAGTTGAGCTGATAAAAAAGCGGCTCCGGCGCTTCAATGTCCGGAAAACGCAGTTTTTGTGCGGCAAGATCAGCTGTATAGTAACGAGAAATCTCTGTGCGCGTCCGTCTGATCATCAGATACTTGAGGACTTTTTCGCGGATCTCTCGCGCATTTTCACGAACGACGAAAAAGTATTGCTCTCGATCACGTTGACGATCAAGGCCTTTTAGCTTCTTTTCAAGACGTCCGAAGAACGCTTCAAGGTTGCGTACATTCGGGATCGTACTGGCCTTTCCATTTTGAAACAACTTAATCTGGCTAAGGATGTCGCTCGGATAGTTGTTCAGGGGCGTGGCGGAAACAAGAATAACGCGTTTCCCGCGGCATATCTGGGCCAGTCGCTCGTAGGTCTGGGTGGTTTCAGTTCGGAATCGATGACTCTCGTCTATGAAAACATTCTCATAGTTCTCTACACCCTGACGAATCAGTTCATCAAGCTTACCACCGGATTGGAATTTTGTTTGCGGTACCTGAAAATCACGAAAGACATTTGGCCACGACCCGGGGTTATTCTCATCAAGAAGGGCTGGTGGCGCGATGACAAGTGTACGCCCAGGAAGTTGCTTAGCGAGAAGAGCTGCCATATATGTTTTCCCAAGGCCTACGACATCGGCAAGGAAGACTCCGCCGTACTCATCGAGCGTACGCCTAGCTGATGTTATGGCATCGTCCTGATACTTCAGCTTTTTAAACCCTACCGGAAGATAGACAGAGCCCATATCCTCGCCGCGGTTCAATTCTGCCTTGAAATATTCGTAAAGAAACTTGAGATAAAGATCGTATGGAGAAAACTGCGCGAATGGCGAGCGCAATTCAACGGTCTGGACATAAGCTTCGGAAACTTCAACTGAATGAGACCAAAGCTCATTGAATTTATTCAAGGCGAAGTCGTAATCAGCCCGATTCTTTAGCTCGACGTTAAATTCTAGGTTTTGAACAAGGCCCGATTCCGAGAAGTTACTTGACCCCGTGACTACGCGCCCTTTGTCGATGTGACCTTCCACGAAACTCATTATGTAGAGCTTTGCATGGAGTTTGGCGGAGGGGTAAACACGAATTTCCAGTTTTCCACTCTTCACCCACTCAACGAACTGCCGCACGCCGGTCTCTACCTCGGCGCTGTCATCAATGCTTTCGAGCTCGGCAAGTATTTGGCCTGGTACGCGCTCCTTGGCTTCGGCATGAGATCGCAGGTCAAGTTGAATTTGTTCCTTTGCGTGGGAAAGCATCTCAAAGGTTGATTGGTCAGTCTTGAGGCCGATGAGGATACGTATTTTTTCAGTAGGCTGGAGCGCGGGAGCAAGCCGATGAAGACCGCTCATAAAGAAGTAACCAACGAGGCAGTCAAATGCACGAGTATTATCACCAAGCAGTACCTGAAAACGGTCTGCCATGCTGCGGCCTGGCTCGTTGGTTATAAAGGTGAGGTCAGTAGTCATCGCTTTTGTTAAGCCTCGTAATTTGCTAATTGACTTCCAGTTTCAATGCAAAATCTAAATATTTCATCATAGGCGCGGCAGCAGAAGCAACCATATTTACTACGTCGCTGTTTCCAACCATTTCGCTTAACCTAAAATTTCTTACTAAGAATATCTCGGGCCGCAATTGATGCATTCTCAAATGCTCTTCTAATGGCTCAGTGATTATTTTAGCAAGATTGTCCTTTTTAACGGCCCTAGGATGAATTTCCATAAAATCGACGCCCTTGGAAATTCTCTGACCTTTGTAAGGGCTACTGGGATCATGATAATAAGCTTCTCGCAATCGGATGATGTAAGATTCCTTTCTCTTCATTGGCCTTAATGAGGCGATAAATTCATCCGGCTTTGTCTTAATTTTCTTAACTAATTTTTCCGTGAAAGACTTGTGAGGTGAAAATACTTCGAGAGCGATGCCCTCCTCTGTGATACGAACAGTAAAATGACAGCGGCTTCTCCGTTCTTTTAACCCTACTGTGATCCAATAGCTTTTCCCATCTTTACGAAAGACGCCAGGATGTACGAATTTCTTGGGGTCAGCATACTTGCCAGAATAATATTGAACTACCTGACGCATTGCCTTTGAACTACTCAACTCCGCAGCGAATCGAGACAACTTTCGCTTAAGCAACTCACGATGTGTTTCCTGGCGATCTTCGGGAGGCGTCATGAAGTAACCAAAATCCTCAAGATCAAATGTAGTCATACTGGACAGTCCGGTCATCCTCATGTACCTCACGAACTCATCTAAGAGTAAGCATGTAACTGAATCAAATTTCGACCGCCTGCGAAGTACATCTTGAAAGAATCCATATATGTCGGACCACGAACATGGCTTTAGCTTAACTTTCTTCCATGTCCAGCCTTCAACACTACGTACATGTCGACGTAGTTGTGCAATACTGACTTGCCCATGGACTTTTGTTTCAAGAAGTATTGCAAAGGAGTTTTCCTCAGACCAAATCCATGCGTCAGGTCGTCCTGAGCGGTGCTCTTGGTCATCGGAAGCCTTTAGTTTTTCAATGGGTGCAATACTCAGCGCATAGCGCTGTTTAATTAAGGGTCTCGATATATCGACGCGTTGAAGAGCAAATTGAATTTCATCGACTCTTAATTTTGAACGAATGCCAACAATATTCTTCAGGAAAGGCTGAAGCACTTGTGACCGGTTCGCATGCTCCAAAACATACAAAAGCGCCTTAGTCGCATTGTCCTCCAACTGACGATCAAAAGCGAAATCTGAACGATCATTTTTTGGGAGTGCGCCTCGATAATAAAGAAAAAGATTCTTGTGAGGTTGTCTCATTTAAACTCCGCTTATGCGGCATCAAATCTTTTTCGTTACCACATGTCCCGATTTATCTTCGACCTCTCTTTTCAGCACGTTCAAGGATTATGAAGCGTTATCTATCAACGCTGAATACTTCTTTGCAGATCCCTTCGCTTTTTCTACCGGATACTTAGCCGCGTTGTGAGCGATCTTGTTTTCAACTTCCGTCAGCAAGTCAATCTTATATTCCTCGCTGAGATAGGTGAGGAAGATAAAGATGTCAGCCAGTTCTTCTTTTACGTTCTTGAGTTCTTCTGCGGTGAGATTGCGGGACTGCTCGGTCGTCTTCCAGAGGAAGTTTTCAAGCAGCTCCCCCGCTTCAATGGAGAGGGCTTCGGCGAGGTTCTTGGGATCGTGGAATTGCGCCCAGTCACGCTCGTTTCGGAATGAGATGATCTTTTTCTGGATGGATTCTAAATCAGCCATGCCCCTCCCCGACCGCGCCTAATCCCTCAATAATTCAAAACTTTACTACAAGTGAGCCTGAAATGTCCAGAGAAGATATGGGTGATATGGGTATGTGACAGGAGATAACCGGTATTTGAGAAGGATCGGAAGAACAGCCTCAACCGGCTTCATGGCGTAAAATTGGATTGTTTTCCTATGCTTTTTTCGGTACAATAGATTTTAAGGATGAAGAGGTGCTGATATGACCAAAGTGAAAGGCATATTTAAGGGAAACACTGTCCGGCTTCTTGAGCCTGTGGCGGCTACGAATGGCGTGGAAGTCGATGTTATTTTTCACGAGCCCGGCGAGAAAGACCAGTCATTCGTGAACGCCATGAAACAGGAGCTGGCGCGGATGGAGAAGGGATTGAAGCTCGGCGGAGGCCCCTACTATCGCTCACGGGACGAGCTGCATGAGCGATAAGGTCTTTATCGACACGAACATTCTCCTCTACGCGTACGACCGTGATGCGGGCGCCAAGCACGAGACCGCTCGGGAGCTTATCCGGCGCTGCTGGGAAGATGCTTCCGGCGTAATCAGCATTCAAGTCCTGTCCGAATTCTTCTCTCGCGCAACACGTCCGGGCAGTTCTTTCGTCAGCCTGGACGAAGCCGAATCCATTATACAAAACCTCTCTCATTCCTGGACGGTCGTTATCCCCGACGTGCCCGTCGTGCTTGAAGCAATCCGGGTCCGGAAAGCTCATCAGATCTCCTACTGGGATGCGATGATCTGGGCAACGGCGAAACAGGCGAAGATCGGCACGATCTACACGGAAGATTTACAACACGGCCAGGAAATCGAGGGTGTTACGTTCGTAAACCCCTTCAAACGGAATTGACCAACTTGCCGACCTTATGAAGCGTCTACCCGCCGTATGTTCTCCGGATCGTTATACTTGTACGAGTTCATTTTGCGAGTTACGGGGTAGAGTTCCATTTCTTCCGACGGGTAAGGCTTGAGAAGACGGGTGAGAATGTCCTTATCGCTCACGGCAGGATCAAGCCAGAGATCGTATTTGTCGGGAGGGGTGATAGCCGGCATACGGTCGTGGAGCGGCTGAACCAGTTCGTTTGCATTGGTCGTAATGATCGTGCTCGTACAAATCTCTTCTCCCTTCGGGGACCTCCAGACGTTGTACAGGCCGGCGAATCCGATGGGCTGCCTGGACTTGAGCCGGATGTAATACGGTTTCTTTGTGGCCCCCTCCTTTTTCCATTCGAAGAACCCATCGGCGACCACAAGACAGCGCTGTTTCTCAAAGGCCGCGCTGAAAGTTGTTCCTTTTTTCGAAATGGTCTCTACCCGCGCATTGATCATCTTATATCCGGATGACAGATCCTTTGACCAAGACGGGACAAAACCCCAGCGGCTTCGTATGAGCCGCCTCTTGCCGTTACCCACAACGATCAGAATATCCTGTCTCGGCGCGATATTGTAGCTCGGCAGGTAATCGAACGTGATGTCATCGATCCCGAACAGCTTCGCGATGATCTCAAGGGCTGAGTGTATTTCGAACCTGCCGCAGATAGCTGGCCTCCTAACTTCTTGTAAATTATAGCATGACCGGAAAACCCTTGACAGGTGAACGATTGTTCACCTATAATATACCCATGCCATCGAAGAACGTCAAGGAAGAAAAGCTCCGCTCCCGCGTCTCGGGAATCCGGGAGTTCTTTCGGAAAAGCGGCAGGATGCCGAGCTATTCAGAGATCGGCGATCTGACCGGCCTGCGGTCCAAGAACGCCGTGTTCAAGTTCATCGGCAAGCTCCAATCGCTCAATATCCTTAAAAAGGACAAGAAAGGCAGGCTCATACCCCTGGGCCTCACCAATCCTGTCCGGGTCCTGGGAACGGTCGAGGCGGGCTTCCCCTCGCCTGCTGAGGAAGAGCTCGTTGACACCCTCTCCCTCGACGATCTTCTCATTCAGAACCGCGAGGCCACGTTCCTTCTCAAAGTAAGCGGCGACTCCATGACCGGCGCCGGGATCATGCCGGGCGATATGGTGATCGTGGACAAGGGCCGGACGCCCAAGAGCGGCGACATCGTGATCGCCCAGGTTGACGGCGAGTGGACCATGAAATTCCTCCGTAAGCGCGGCGACAATGTGACCCTCGTTCCTGCCAATCCCAAGTACCAGCCCATCAAGCCGAAAAACGAACTGAAAGTTGCCGGGGTCGTGACCGCGGTCGTCCGAAAATACAAATAGAATGAGGCTACGCTTTTTATGCAGGACTCACAGCCTTTAACCATCTCCTCCTGGCCGCAAGCCATCCTCCACCTCGACGCCGACGCGTTCTTCGCCTCCTGCGAACAGGCGATCCACCCGGAACTCAAGGGCAGGCCGGTCATTACCGGCAAGGAGCGCGGTATTGTCGCCGCGGCGAGCTATGAGGCAAAAGCCCGCGGCGTTCAGCGCGGCATGCGGCTTTTCGAGGTCAAGAAGGTCTGCCCTGACGCGGTCATCCTCCCCTCTGATTACGAGACTTACAGTCTTTTTTCCGTGCGCATGTTCGAGATTCTCAGGCGCTTCTCACCTGACGTTGAGGAATACTCGATTGATGAGGCTTTTGTCGACCTGACCGGATTGAGGACGAAGCTTTCACGGCCCCTATGAGATGATCGCCGAGAAGATGCGGCAGACCATCAAGCAGGAACTGGGGATCACGGTATCGGCCGGCGTGAGTCTTTCGAAGGTTCTTGCAAAGATCGGATCAAAGCATAACAAGCCCGACGGTCTCACCGTGATTCCGGGAAGGGAGATCCACCTCTATCTGGAGAAGCTGCCCGTTGAAAAGGTATGGGGCATCGGGCCGAACACTGCGGCATTTCTGCAAAAAGCACGGGATCGAAACGGCCCTGCAATTTGCAAAAAGAGAGGAAGGCTTTATTGACAGGTACCTGTCCAAGCCCTACCGTGAGATATGGCACGAGTTGAACGGCCGCAGCGTGTTGCCTGTCGTCGTGGAATCGAAGGACAGCTATCAGTCGATCAGCAAGGCGAAGACCTTTACTCCCCCTTCGCAGGATGAGAGCTTCGTATTCGCGCAGCTTTCGAAGAACCTTGAAAATGCATGCATCAAGTCCAGGAAATACAAGCTTGCGGCCACGAAAATCATCATATTCTTGAGGAAGCAGGATTTCACGAGCAGCGGAGTGGAGATCAAGCTCACGCGGCCGACGAGCTATACCGCGGAGCTCTTCGGGGTTTTGCGCCAGGGTTTCGAGAATATCTTTCAACCCCGGTCCCTGTACCGCCAGACAGGCGTCGTGCTATGCGGTCTTGTTGCTGAGTCCGGAGTTCAATACACCCTGTTCGACGACATGACCAAGATCGGGAAGATGGCGAAGATTTACGAGAGCCTTGATGAGATTTCCCGGAAATACGGAAAGCACACGATCCAGCACGGCGCGAGCCTGCCGGCAAAGCTCCAGGCGCAGCATGAAGGAGAACGGGGCGACGTCCCGGTAAGAAAAAACGCCCTGTTCAAGGGCGAGAACAAGCGCCAAAGGCTCGGAATGCCGCTCCTGCATATTAAGATTTGATCGCTCCCACATGCCTTCAAAACGCCCTCCCCTCTTCCGGCCCGGGCACGTGCTCGTGGTCCCCACCGTACTGGTTAAGTCGTTTCAAGAGGTCAAGCCGCTTGAGTCGATTACTTATCCTTGCCTTTGCCTGTAAGTAACGTTCGAATTCTTCCTTTTATATTGGCATATACAGCAGATAATTTATTTTTTGCCTCATCGGTAAGTAACGCTGTATGTGCCAGTGCGTCCCTGAGAGGCTTATACTCATTGGCATCCCTGGCAAGACAAGCTTCCTTCGCCGGATCCCTTTTGTCCACTAGGTAAGCAAGACCATCCATAGATAAATAACTCAATTTCGTGTTAGCACTTCTGATCTCAATGCTAACGTTCCCCTTATTTTTATTATCCTTTTCTTTGGTCTGCCATTTTTCAATTTCTTCGTTCGCTTCTTTCGACAAGGCGATCTTGTTATCCGCTATAAACCTTCTAATTAAATTTTCAGAGATGAAACATTCTGCGTATGAAGCAAAATTGAATCTTGCATCGGCACCCAGATCATTAACCCATGCATCTATCTTTTTTTTACTTTCTTTATCTTCGGGCATCGAGTATTCTTCCGAAACTGCATAGTAAAGCTCTTCAGCTTTCCTCTCTTTCTTGGAAATGCTCATATTTTCCGAATCGCCTTCTTTACGATGCTTTCTTCTCCATATATCCCAATCATTGAGAACAGTATTGATGACTTTTTCCTTCAATACATCCAGAACTTGTTTGAACTTTGGATCGTCCGCGACAATGCTTTCACGACTACTGGTGAAGCGATCGACTTCATCGTCGAGCTCGTCATAGTGAATCTGTCCATAAATATAACTCTCGACCAATCTGGCTGTTGGTATGTGCTTGAGGATGTCCCTTTCTCTCAGCCTTCCATTCACAAAAAGATCTACTCCGACTCTTTCGTCAGTAGTCATTATCTTGAGGTCTCGGGGTTTTTCAACAGACGCTATGAATCCCTTAATGCTTCCTTTGACTTTCAGTGCTTTTTCTTCATTCTTTTCTGAAGTGAATATTTTTCTAAGGTTTTGCACATATGGGTCGTCTAGGTCATTGATCGTCCACAAAAATTCAGTCTTCATGGCAAGGTCATCAAGGGCACTAATTGTGATCAGTTCGTCATTGAGGTAAATATTAAATTTTTTGTCGATAAGAGAGAATCTGAAATAGAGAGCAATGATTCTTTTAAGGAAAGCCAGACTGTGCTTGATCCCCTCCTTGATATTCTCGAACAGGATGATCGTACCACGATCATGATTATCGGCGTACTTGCCAAAGGTTTCGAGGTCATAGTCTTCCAATGGGTATTCTCGCGGCGTCAAATCATCGGTTATTGCTTTGTCGAGTCCCGAATTGTTTATAATACCACCTATATAATGACCACCTTGTGTTTTTGATATGACGGTTATTCTATCCGCGCAAGAAAGGAGAGCAAGCTTGCCGATTCCCTTTCTTCCAATATACGGACGTTTTTTCCCTGGGGATACCTTCCCTTCCTTCCTTTTTGAATACCCAATCTTCAGGAATTTATTCTGAAAATCGGCGTCGACCATTCCTATCCCGTCGTCCTTGATGAAAAAACTGTTTTTCTCTTTGTCGATATAGATATATACATTTTCTGCATCTGCATCCCAAGCATTAGAAATGGCCTCACCCACCACAGTGGCGAAACTTCTATAAAGATTTCTGCCTAAGTGGTTCAATACGCTCAAAGATATTTCGAAAGAAAATGTCATTTTATCTTTTTTGTTCATAACTCTCGACCTCGTTATAAAATCCGGGCCTGATAAGGTAAAATGTAATGACATGTAATGTTACATCACATGTCATCTACTACAGGTGAAACTGAAGAATACAATGGATTGTGAATCAAATGCGGATTCACAAGTATGCTGCGTCTGAGTGTTGCCTCAGTCGTTAGGTCTCACTTCGTCAGCCCTCGAAGTAGACGACGAATACTACCATCTTTATCTCGTTTGAGTTGGTGCTGCCAAATACGTATGACCTTCCAACCCTGAGATCGCAGCTTACGAAAATTGCGCTGATCTCGTTTTCGGTTTTCTCTCAACTTCTTTTGCCAAAATTCAGATAATTTAAAATCCCATGCAGGTAGCCGCCAGCCATGCCAAAAATCACCGTCGACAAACACCGCGATCTGCTGTTCTTTGAACACAATATCCGGGCTGCCGGGCAGCGATCTAACATGACGTTGAAATCTGTAACCTCGTGATCGAAGCTCCTTTTGAACGATTTTTTCAATCGATCCGTCTTTGAGTTTTATGTTCTTCATCGCGCGCGAGCGCTGTTCAGGTGTAAGGTGGTCTCGAACGCGACGCTTCCATTCCGTCATATTCTATCTACGAGCTTTTGGATGCGCGAGATTTTCTGATTTTTATCGAGATAATCGGCATAACTTTCCCGTGTTTGGGTGATAAGCTGATCGTAAGTGATATATCTTGCACCGACAGCTTCCAGCATTTTCCTGTTCGCCTTGTCTGCATCCCTTGGCTCCGGACTATTCCCCAAAATGCAAATGGTTTCGATATTATGTTCTTTCATGTCTGGATATGCTTTGCTGAGGCATTTTTCCAGTGCTGAAATATATTTCCGTATTTGAGCGGTAAGTTCCTCGGTTTGTACTGACCTATCATATTTTTTCAAGTTCAATGATGATGTGTTTACCGGCTGCGGTACGATAGCCGATATCAATACGACCACGCGCTTCTTCCTTCGTCAAACCCGCATCAATTTTTTTCCACTCTTTCGTCACAGACTGCTCCATCCGTTTGTCGGTTGACGCACGCTCCCACGAAGGGTGCAAAAGCCAAAGGTGGTCGAAAACATAATCACGGATCACCGTTTCACGCGCCTTTGGTGCGATTTTTTCGAATTTTTGCAGAACAGCGACACGCGTTTTCGTAATGTGCCAGTAATGCGCAGCTTCCAGCTCGTCGATATCCTTGAAAAGCTCTATCAAGCGGTTCAAATCCTCGTGGCTCTCAAACTTATCGAGTATTTCAAGATTGTCTTTTGCGGCTAGCGTCTCGAAAGCCAATATTCCATGCTGGTAGAGAGTCTTTCGGAATTCCGGGTCTTGAAGAGGAAAGGATGCGATTTTGCCGAGTAACGATTTTGCGAATTTCCGGTGTTTAGGCCGAAGATCTTTGTACCATGCATCTATTGCCGGGTTCTTGAGCGCCTCCGCGCCTTTGTCCTCGTTCCGCCATTCGGTCCAGATGTTGCCGATTCGATTGAGTATTTCATCCTTTACGAACGTCTTCAGCTGTCGGTATCGAGCGTCTGTTTCCTTGACGCTTTGACGGTCGCTCGTTGCAATATCATCATGATCATCGAGATCGAGGAAATCCGCTCGAAGTTCACCGATTATGTATTTACTGAACACCCGGCCTTCCTTGAGATCGGGCAGGATGTTTTCATGAATGACCTTGCCGCGTGCGAGAATCACGATGCCGTTGTTGCCTTCCTCTACGCTCTTATGCTCGGCCATCGTGCCGACCCACCCTGCCACCTATAGCCATGCGCCTCGTCGACAGTACCCGATACTTGCTCATGCCTTAGGGTTTTACCTTGCTTGAGAAACGTCTTCACTCCCTTCGCCAACACACCACATGTACTCTAACCGGTTGAAATAATCGCGATCTTCAACTGTGATGGGCTCCCCGTTTACGCGCACGATGAAGCCCGTTCTCTTTCCAATAACGCTGAACCGCCTCGATAGTCGTCTGCGCAAAAACGCTTCGGTAACATTCGCTTCATTCTTCAACTCCCGTAGCGTCAGCAGTGTACCTTTCTTATTTTTTATTCGGCTCTCTAAAACTGGATCAGGTTTATATTCATGTTCATTTTTTTTAATCGACTCCTCGATGTCGGTTGCACGCATTGTGAAGCCATTACGTTCGACGATTTTACCGTGACGGTCAAGCTTCACGCTGTGGACTTCAATGCTGTTTGCTATAGAGAAAAGTGCAAGCTTCCCGATGCCCTTCCGCCCCATCGGGAGGCGTCCTTTCGGTTTCTGAGCCTTTTTGTCGAGCCGCTTTCTGTAGCCAACTTTCAAAAATCGGTCGTTGATTTCCTGTTCCGTCATTCCCCAGCCGTCGTCCGCAACCGTGATGGTCTGGTTCGCCGAATTAATATTAATGTCAACCAGCTTAGCATCGGCGTCCCAGGCGTTGGCCACGACTTCGGACAACACAGCGGGAATGTTGCTGTAAAGACCGATGCCGAGATGATTGAGCGTGGCCAGGTCGATGGTGAGCTTATATTCTTTTTTCATCGGCTGTACGCGCCTCCACATGACGTTTGATGGTCTCACCGACTACTTTGCCGAGCCGAACGGGTACCGCATTACCAATAAGACGTCCTATGGTTTTGATGTTGCAATCGCCTCCACGTCGGACGAATTCGTAGCTTCGGGGGAACGATTGGAGTATCGCGCCTTCGCGTAGAGATATCGCTCGGTTTTGCTCCGGATGTCCGAATCTACCGTTGCCGAAACCGAAGAACTGTGTCGTAATGGTCGGAGAAGGCTCGTCCCATTTCATTCGACCGTAAACGCTGGGATAGGATTTACCTTTCCGTTTTCGGTGACATTTGGCGACGAGATCTATGGGCCAATCGCGCCATGTACCGCCTGGCTTCGATTTGCGAATACGGAGGAGGTTCGTATCCGACAATGTGCTGCTACGATGAAGAGGATCTGATTGGCATACCTCGCCAGCCTTAAGCCGCGGTAGACGACCGATCGCGTCTTTGACGTCGGGATACCTTTCCGGGCTGTGTGTCGGTGGGATGATCTGAATGGGACCGAGCAGCGATGCGAACAATACGAGCCGCGTCCTATGCTGAGGAATGCCATAGTCCGGGCAATAAACTTCGTGCACTGATATGGAATATTTTAAACGCCGGAGGGTCGTGAGAAATTCCTCGTACACGGAATGTCGCCGCAATTGCGGCACGTTTTCCATGCTCACGACGTGAGGTTTCAACTCCCCGACGAGCCTTCCGAACTGCGTCAGGAGACCCCACTTCTCATCGGCTGCGGTTTCGAGGCCCTGGGTGTATTTAGAAAAAGGTTGGCAGGGCGCGCATCCGACCAGAACATGCACGGCATCTGCCGGATAGAGTGCCTTGAGGTCTTTCCCATTGATATCGGCGACGCTTCTATTCTCGAAGACAGCTGGACCGTTGTTCTTTTCGTAAGGATAACGACATGCGTCGTCTATATCGAAACCAGCGACGACCCGAATGCCAGCGTCCATCATGCCGCGCGTCAACCCGCCCACACCGCAAAACAAATCCGTGGCGACGATGGCTCGATTTTTTGGGTTGACCGTCTTCGTCTTCATAAGTCAGGTTGAACTTATCCGTGTAATTTTTGCTATACCGTCACATATTGTGTAACTTGCTGATTTTAATCTAAAAAGATTGTTTGGTCAATTACTTTTATATGTAATTTCCTATATTTATGTTGATGCTCAGAGCACACTATCGCTCTAATCTAACTGTTGTTGAAATCTTCCTCGATCTCCATCGACCTGCCAGCATCGCTGTCACCCACCACTCTTTCTTCGATCTCCTCCCGCCCTTTTCTCTCCTGAAGCGTATTCATTTCAGCAGACGCCATCGTTTTTTCCGCAATCTGCATTTGATCGGCAACGATGTTTTCAAGTAGAAGATCATCGCAAACGACAAAGGGTTCTCGGGGATTTCAGGATGGCGTTTATAATCAAAGCGGATTTTCGTAATCGAGTAATTTGCGATCTTGAGATAAGCCTCCAGACGCTTATAAAATTGATGTGGTCGACGATTTTTGGACATCGTTTTTTTGTGATTTGCTGAAGGAAAACACTTAGAAGTTTTTTTCGGGGAAGAGCTGAACACAATCCTTGATCGTAGTGTCTGCCAGCTGGATGCTTAGGTACGATCTGTTAGCGGCCACGGCACCAATGGCATGCATCAACTCTTCGGAGGCGCAGTCCTTTAGAAGGTAGCCGGCCGCACCAGCCTTGAACATCTCCACGATACTATGCCTGTCCGAATGCATGGAGAGAGCGATCACCTTGATGGCGGGATGTTCTGATTTGATTTGTCGTGTTGCATCTATGCCATTTAATCCTGGCATGGAGATATCCATGATAATGATATCGGGCGCCAGCCGTGTTGCAAGCTGCACGGCAAATATCCCGTTTTCCGCCTCTCCAACAATTTTCAGGTCCGATCTCTGCTCTTCGATGAGGTTGCGAAGTCCGTCACGCACTAACTTGTGGTCATCCACAAGGAGTATCTTTATCGTATTCATAGTTCGGCCTCCCATATTTTTTCGGGCTCCTTGTAAAGTACCTTCATCATAATGCCCCCCTCCGTGCCGAACTACCTCAAATTGTTTTCCTCAATATAATAGCGTTATCTTACGAAACTCTTGATCGCGGTTTTGGCAGTATTGCACAAGACAATGATGCACGAGCAATATTATTCAATCCTCTGTCAAAATTACCTCTGCAAAACACGTCCCAAACCACGCCAGGCCCAAAAAAAACGTTTCCCAGTTGCATAAAACAGGCCTCCATTAAACATGCCCACATTGTTTCGGAGCGAAACGCGGCAAATTGTTGCTCCAAATCTACCCGTCCAGATGCGGTTGATATTGTCCCTTCCCTTGCTTCGTTGAGTCTGATATGCAGATTTATACCTAGCCCGCTCTCCCTGGCATTATATCTTTGACTGAGCATGGCACCTATGAAATAAAATATCGCTATTCCCCATGCCATATATTCTCTGCTCATACTTTTTTATCGATTGCCATTTTTGAATTCATAAAGGTCTGAAGATAGCAGTAGTTGAAACACTCCATCACCTTTTTTTTAAAAAACTTACCATAACGGTAATATTATGTCAACCAATATGTATTACCGTTTCGGTAATGTTTATTTACTTCAGAGTCATTTATAGTCTTTCCTCAGGAACAAGCCGTCCTGAACATTGCCAGCCACGATGCATTCTATTTGAGGATAAATGAAAATGGCCAAAAGGAATGTTACAGATACAGATAGACTGGTTGCCAGAAATATCAAAAGACTGCGAGGATTGTATGGCATCAGCCGGAGACATTTAGAGGAAAAAGCCGGGATAGCCTACGGAATACTTGATCAAATAGAAACCTTTCACAAGCCTGCTGGGAAAACCATACAAAAATCGATCACCGAAGCCCTGGGCTGTCCGTTGACGGAACTTTATATGGAAGAATTGCCCAGAAAAGTCATGAAACCCGCTGTTCCATATCTGACGGACCGGCAAAAAAGATTACTAAAAATGTCTGAGCGTCTTCAGGATAAACAGTTTGAGGAAGTGATGGACTATATGGCTTGGTTATTGTCAAGAAAGAATAAAGCAAGAAAGTAGCGGCAAGGTGATAAAACATATCGCTCATCACCTTGCTCGCCGTTTTCTCCTCAGCAGAGAAATTATCTCACATTGATTGCTTTGTACATAATGGAAGCGATTTTCAGAGAGCGACCGCTGTATAGTGAAAACAGATTTTATCATCCTGCCTTTTTCTCAAACGGAAGAACCCTCGCCCCTGCCTTCAGATCATCAGTTACGAAGGGATAGTAAAATCTGACGAAACGAGTGGCATATCGGACGCAAATCTGACGTAAAATTACTCCTTGAGAATATAGTGGGTCGCCCGCCCGGACCCTTTCTGCACGATAAGCCCTAAATTGATAAGCCTTTTGAAATCACGGTTCGCGGTATCTCTGGTTACTTCAAATTCCCTTGTGCATTCCTCGCTCGTGATCCTTGCCCGCTGCAGGACATATTGAAGGATGTTTTTTTGTCTTGGCGTTAACTGGCTCAGTTTGTCCGAAGGGATTTCAAAAACAACATTAAGCCTGCTCGGGTTGAGTTTAAGGATGTCTTCAGGACCGTGAAAGGTGACCGTAAAGTAGCCGGAATCATAATCGAACGCAGGGGGCTTCAACCCATAATTCTCCGTCATATCGTGCATTCTTTTGAAACCGCTGCCGCGTTCCTCCATGAGCTTTGAATCAAAGAGCGCCCTTGCGATTATCGGATTTCTCGATATCGGACGATACTTGAAAGCCCGCACCATTTCAAGGGTCAAGGGCTGTGGCAGAAGGCCGGGGCTGGCGAGGACTATTCGGTTAGAGTAAACCTGGATCATTATGGTTGCGCCTGATAAAACATAATCCCTATGCGCAAGGGCGTTGATGACGGCCTCTCTCAAAGCCTCGATCGGGTATTCGGAGATCTGCACCCGCGAAAAGCCCTCGATCCGGACAGCGGTCTTCATGTTTTTAAGAAAGAAGGTCTCGGCGTCTTTCACCATCTCAAAGATCGTGCCTTTTATCTCTTTCTGATCTATGGTATTTCCTTGAGCAAAACCATGAAACGCATCCGCCTTTATCTTGCTTTGGGGGATATAGGACTCGGGATGTTTGCCGAACAAAAGCATGCCGGCGACAGTCGCAACAGGCGATTTTTTCTTCGGCAGGTAATGAAGCATCCCCCTCTTCGCAAGGTGCTCGATGAGCTCGGCCTTGCTTTTAAGCTTGGCGCCCGCGGCCTTGAAGAACAGTTCCGCATTTTTCATGGAGAGGTCATCCGGCGTTGTATTCAGGATCGGTCTCTTATCGAAATTGAGCGTCGTCTTATCGAGGTCTGAAATACTTTTCCCCGCCGGAAGGTCGATCCCGTGCGCCTTCTTGAGGTAATGAACCAGTCCCTTGCGAACCCATGCCTTCAGCTCAATATAATTTTCGAATCTTTTATAACTGTATCCTCTATGGCCTTTGAATTCCTTCAAGAGCTCATTGAGTCTGGCGTCCCGTTCGGTGTCTGTCTTCCCTTTAAGAAAGACCAGGATATCCTTCTTGTCAGTTTTTGCGGTTCTATATTCCCTTTCCGTCGGTGAAAGCCCATCCTCTTCAGGCGTCCCGTATTCATTTCCGAACAAACCGATATAGACGTCGCATTCCTTGAGCTTTTCCAGATACGCCACTCTGGAGGGAACGGCCATGGGAGGAAAACCTTCCCACATCTCCACCTCGAAATAGCGGCTCAGGAACTCACTCTCCGCAATCGCCTCCTGAACTGCGAGTCGTTCGTTCGTGAGTTCTTTTAAATTCGAGCTGATGAATATCTTAGTTTTCTTCATGATCCGCTGTAACTGTAACAGATTTCGGTAAATTTTTCAAACATCGTTTTTGAAACCTATATAGCAACAGACCTACAGCATGCAGCGGAGACACCTTGCCTTCCACTTTTTTAAAGAACAAACACATGTCGTTTGCGTAACGAAGGACTGGAGCAACGACCGCTTGCTGGTGATCTGGTTCGACGCAAAATAAGTTATGCTGTCCGGTGCTGCATCGGCTCGGAGGGAAACCGGTTACACTATGGGATGGTGAAAGGACGAGCACAGGTGAAAACAACGAAGGATAACTCAGAACAAAATGCAAATTCCGCCCATAAAATTGAACTCTTTAATGAGGCAACCAAAATATCAACAAATTTCTGGATGTAGTTCCAAAACCTGGGGTTGATTACTCTAAAATGACTGCAAGAATGCCAGAGATAACTGTAATCCAGATTGTAGGCTCCGTTTTCCACTTCTCTCCAGGCCACCCTGAATATTTTACGCGGGCATTAAATCAATTCAATACGTCAATTCAGCCGAAAAAGGAGCTGTGCGCTTTGAGACTTCGAAATTTAAAATAGGACTATTTTAACGATTAAGCCGGTTTATTATATTGACCCCTGCTGGTAGCATCACATCCATGTCATCAGCCGTGCCTTTATACTGGTTCCAACAGGAAGCCGAAAACCGTGCCATAGTAGCCTGGCACAAGGAAAACAAGAACTCCATCCTGATAAGCGCTCCCACGGGCGCCGGCAAAACCATCATTTTCTCGGATATCCTTCGTGAGGTCCTCAGCACCACCAAGGATCGCGGTATGATACTTGTTCATCGCGATTCTCTCTTAGAGCAGGCCGTTACCAAGCTTAAGTTCGTATGGCCTGACGTCGAAATCGGCCGGGTAAAAAGCAAGATCCGCGAGTATGACAAGCAGATAACGGTCGCTTCTGTCCAGACTCTAGCGGGCCACATTGATGAGTTAATAGAGGCCTGCAATAAATATGGTCCAATCAAGTATGCCATATTCGATGAAGCCCACCATTCCTATGCGCCATCCTGGTTTGCCATTTTTAAGGCTTTGCGGGAACAACTGAACGCAAAATGTCTCGGCGTGACGGCCACACCGCTTCGCACAAAGAAAGACGAAAACCTCTCTAAAATATTCGAGGAAGCCGTCTACAGCATATCCATCTTCAGCCTTATAGATGAAGGCTTCCTGAGCCCGGTGTTTGGGCATAGCGTCAAGACGTCCCTGTCACTGAAGGGGATACGTATTACAAAGGGAGACTACAACGTCCAGGACCTCGACGGTAAAATGGAGAACAGCAATTTTAACCGGGAGGTAGTTCACGTATGGAAAAGAGATGCTCAAGGTCGAAAATCAATGTGTTTTGCAGTCAGCATCAAACATATTGAACGGCTGGTCGACGAATTCAATAAAGCCGGAGCTGCGGCCGTCGGTATCCATGGGAAATTGCCACTGGAGGAGCAGCGGCAGATTCAAAGAGATTTTACGGATGGCAAGCACAACGTATTGGTAACCTGCATGCTTCTGACGGAAGGTTACGATGAACCGAGCGTAGATTGCATCTTGATGACGCGGCCCACGACATCGAGGACCCTTTATGTGCAGATGCTCGGCCGCGGGCTCAGGACCCACCCGGGAAAGCAAAATTGTCTCCTCTTTGATTTTGTGGCCAACACGGCGGACAATTCTCTCGTGACAATGCAAGATCTCCTGGGATTCTACGGGCTACAACAGGCGGAAAAAGTTTTCAAGGACCATAAAGTAATAAATCTTGAGATATCACCGCGGTCCATTCCTCATCTGCGGGCTGCGGATACATTCGGTCCGGAGATGTCGACGGCGCCGGCATGCAGCGAAATAGACGTGTTCGATATCAATAAATTCGCATGGACCGAGTTGGCGGGCAACAAATTCGTAGCCGTAAGACAGAGCGTTTCTATCGCTGTTATCAAAGAAAAAGACCAATATGTCCCCTATCTAGTGTTTACAGGAGCTGAGGAACGGTGTGTTGCTAAAATTTCGGAACCGGTCGAAGAGAACTTTGCCGAAGCGATCGCCAATGTTTATCTTTTTGATTACGGCAATCGGCATCTTGTCACCAAGGAGCAGGACTGGCGTAAAGACGAGCCGAGCCCAGACCAAATAGCGGCGCTTCAAAAAGCGATTGATAGATACAAGTCATGGCATCCCGGGAGCACAGTTGATCTCGATAATGTGCCTTATACGAAGGGCGCCTATTCCGATATGCTCACCGCTATCTACGCCATCGGCTACATTAACAGTCCGAAGATCCCCCGAATCAACAGGGAGTCGGCGCTCGAGCGCCTGAAGTATATCGTTTTGCGTGAGAAGAAACTTATTGCGGGGCCCGCGGACAACGGGAAAAGGCTCGACGCCGGCAGCATCCAGCCCAACCTGTCGGGGACTTATACCAAAAGCGATCTCAATTCCATAATAGATATTATTATTAATTTGCAGGACGATAAGAATGGGAAATATCCCGTAAAGTTCCTCATGGAAAACCCCATAGTGTTCGAGAACGGATCGATCAAAGTTTCACCAAAACGACCATTGACCGAAAAACAGTATGGGTTCTTGATGGATAAGATTCAACCCTTGTTACGACTATTTTTTAGAGACAGGAAGTTTGTAATTGACGGTGAACTTAATAAAACTATCGTTCACACTCAATGAGAAAGGAGATATCTGGAACGTGAATGCATTGCTCGCTGAAATATCGCAGGACAGTTTGAGGGCTACAGTGGCCGGGTTTTGTCTTTCCATCATTCGATATAGGGACACAGCCACTTACTTGCACTCGCACAACGTTCTTGCGATCGCGCGAAAATTTTTGGACGAACTACGGATTTGCGGGCACGATAGAGAAGTAATAGAAATCGGGTGTCTGCTGCACGATTTTGGGAAAATTATCGTCTCAGGATCGTTATTGAGAAAGAACAGTATGTTCAACGATGATGAATATGACAAGATCAAGTCGCACACCGTGATCGGTTTTAATATCATGAAGCTATGGGGAAGCTATATTCCAGATGAAGCGCTCGAAATCATCTTGTCCCATCACGAAAAGAACGGCGGTACGGGGTATCCATATAAAAAGGATAACCTCCCTTTTCATGTTGAGGTTTGTGCGATAGCGGATATCGCGGCCGCTATGCAGGAGCATCGCCACCATCGAGCGGGACATTCGCTCGAACGTAGTATCCGCGAACTTAAGAAATACAAATGGAGGCCGGAAATCACATTCATTATAGATACCAAGCCGGAGATCTTTGAACTCCGGGAAGATAGTAGGCATGTTGCGTCTACCGGTGGGAAGATATCGCTGGAGGACCGTTGAAAAACAATAAGAGCTGTAAAACAATAAAAGATGATGAATTCGCACAGAGACTTGGTAACTCACTGAAGTGTGGTCTGAGTAAAATGATCCAGCAT
Source organism: Nitrospirota bacterium (assembly GCA_963769335.1). Lineage (GTDB taxonomy): Bacteria > Nitrospirota > UBA9217 > UBA9217 > UBA9217 > JAJYKN01. Next base: position 61,101 of record CAVYLT010000003.1, read on the forward strand.
GCCAATATTGTGCCTGACATTTACGAAGCGATGCTATACGCAGTGTGTTTCCACAGTTCTGCAAGCGGCGCGTTTCTCTCTATAGAAGGGACTCAGTTTTTCGATTATGTCGTCGGATCGTACAAGGTAAAACGCCACAGCATCAAGGGCGGAAACCACGTGTGGGAGTATGTCGTTCCGGAGCGGGGCCAGATGACCAAAACTGCCGGCGTTTGGCTCTATAACAGCGATATCTCCGGGTGGCTGTTCGGGGTGGACGTCGATGCTCGGCCTGATCCCGCCTTTATTGAGTCCGTTAACCTGGCAGCTCTGAGCGCTATCGGATTAGTAAAAGAGAAAGAAAAAAACGTCGAGGGGGAGGACCAGCTTACCGGTCTTTGGGATAAAGGCATCTTCTACCGTGATCTTCGGCACCTGGTCGAGATATCGAATAAGACTGGTACAAAGCTCTGGCTCATTTTCATCGACCTGAATAATTTCAAGCCGGTCAACGATATTCTGGGACATCCCATGGGAGATCGGATTCTCATATCTCAGGCCGCTAATATCAAGCACGCCATATCAGATCTTGGAAATACCTATCGGTACGGTGGAGATGAGTTTGCGGCCATCATCACCGGCGCAGATGAACAGACAATTCGTGATGTTGTGCGCCGGATAGAGACATCTTCAGAGCAATCTCCCGGGGGCTTAAAGGTTTCCGCAAGCGGCGGCGCGATTGCCTATGAACCGGGTGAAGACGTGGAAGCATTCGTCAAGAGGGCCGATGACGAGATGTACGCGGCTAAACGTTTATACAAGCAGAAAATTCAGGCATAATAAAGGGCATGTGAGGAGTCAGTGCTGTGGAGCTTTTATTACGGTTTCTATTCGGCGGTGCGATATTATCTCTTGTGTCATATTTATCGACGCAGGGTATGCCTCAGCTGGCGGGCATCATTATGACGTTCCCCGTGATTACACTCATGAGTTTAATGATATCTCCTCCGGCACAGCAAAAACAGATAGCTCTATGGGGGCTGGTCGGCGTTGGAGCATTCGTGGTGTTCGTGCTGGTGTACCTTTTATTCATCAGGTTCAATGGCCAGGATGCCAAGATGGTAAATCTATTAGGTTCGCTTACAGCATGGGTGATCCTTGTGGCTGCGATAACCTGTATTTACCGCGCAATTTGAAAAAGCGAGGTAGACCGGTCAGTTACTATTTTTTGCCGAGGATCGCGTCCTTAGCGGCTTTCGCAACCCTGAATTTAACAACTTTCTTAGCTGGGATTTTGATGGCCTCGCCGGTTGCCGGGTTCCGGCCCATGCGTGCCTTTCGCTGAACGAGCACGAGCTTGCCAAGTCCGGGGAACGTGAAACTGTTTTTAGCCTCCTTGTAGGCTAACTCCGCGATGTAATCCAAAAGCTCGAGAGCCTGTTTCTTTTTGATCCCCGCCTTATCGGCAATGTTTTGAACGAGCTGCGACTTGGTCATTGCTTTTGCCATTCTGCTATTTCCTCCTGAATGAGAGCTCTTATATTTCTAAGATGCCTGTATATGGGGAATCAGAGCGTAATCTAAATATTTCTCAAAGACCGTCAACTCCCCGCTTTCCCGTTCTTTAATTCTTCAACAGCCATCTGATACGCCGTCTTGTGCTTTAAGCCTCGCCTCAGGTACTTCCAGATTGCCCTTACGCGCTCGAAGTCCTGCTTGCTGAATTCCCTGGCCTCGAGGTCACCCATGGGGATCCTCTTGGGGTGCACGTATCCTTTCTGCTCCAGGTAATAGAGCTTGTGTCTCGGTATTGCGAGCTTACTGATGATTTCTGAGGTCTTCAATACGGTCTCTTCCTTGACTGCCCCTTACACGCACAAAATTGGATAAAAAATATCAAGTGAAATCTGCACCGAGATATACGGTCCTGGCTCGCATGATTCAGGAAGTTGAATGGATTATATTATGGATCAAATTGTTCCATATTTCAATCGAAATTGTGGGTAGCTGCTATGCTGTCAATAAATAGCGAACTGCACGTTTTAATATTTTGATCATACGGGATGCTTCCGACGGCTTTAGCCCTCGGAGTGTCAAAGAGGACTACCTAAGAGTGTGACAGGCCGTGCATAAGTGCCCGACTAACACCTTTGACAAGATCAATCCGGTATCGCAGCGTTGATGTCAATTTCCCCTTCACCGGGAGAGGGACCATCCCTCCTCCGCGCGTAAAATGATCTTGAAGTAAGATTAAACAGGCGAATATTAAAGATAGCAGATAAACTTACGGTCAACAGATAGATAGAACGAAAATTGTTGAAAACAGGCAGTACAAACTATTGTGTGTTCTGCGCTCGGCGCCGGGTTTATATCTAAATACAACCACAGTGTTATATGGATTCCGCAATGCGGGCATTCCGGCCCCGTTGCCAAGGCATCATAATCTTTATAATCTGTGATCATAGAATATCCAAGCGCCCTAAAAAATTATCCGGCAGCCAGTGCCACTGTGTTCCTACCAGGCCGTGCTTCCCGATGTCAACGGCAACGCAGAAACCTGTTTTTGTCTTTCTTCCGGAGTCCTTGACGTATTTGATCAGCTGTTGCATCCTTATTCTGTCGAGAGTAACGACTAACGTTGTGTCGCTCCACGCCATCATCTTGTTTTTGAATCTCGATCGCGATGCTGATCCGAGGTCAATCTCTAAGTTAGCCGTAATAGGGTCCTTGTATTTTGGTAGAATTCTGAACCGCAGGTCAGCTAAAGCGGTTCGAGCTCTTTTCGATGGGATACTCCGGCGTCGCATTTCTCTATCGTCGATCATAAAATCTATTTTATATTTTTTCTCATCGTGCCCTTCCCGCCAAATAGTTCTAATAATTTCGGCGAGCTGCACTTCATGCGCCAGTCTGCTCCCCAGAGGTAATTCGCGACGAATAAATTCTCTTTCAAGGTAAAACGTATTTACCGCCTCGTTGATCCCCCATTCGTCTAAAACTACCGCGGTTACACCCTGGCGCGTTTTTGTAGTATGATATCTTTTAGTCTTGATGTACCCTCGCTTCTCAAGTTTTTTCAATCGAGCGAGAAACGCCTGAATTGTCGCAGGTCTCCCATCTTCCTTGAGGAACACGTTACGATGAAGCCAGGGGGCTAGAGTGACGCCGGCTGCAAGAGCTTTAAAAAGGCGTTGATCTCTCTTAATTTGAAATTCCTTGATTCTTTCATACGTGCCGTGATGAGTCCCGGGCGATGCAGTAGTTTCAGTCATTATGGCCACCTAGTTAATTTAATTGATTCGCTCGCGGACGTGAATAACGCAACCGCCTGAAGGAATCAAAGCGCAACTACGAGAACTGCGGCATACATATTGCTGTGCCCGTAGTTGTGCTTCATCATAAATCAGACACTCCTGGAACAGAATGGTGCGTAGCTATCTGTACTTCGGCGTCTTGGTTAACAGATTCCGAACCACTGCTGCCGCTTGTTCGGCCTCCTTCCAGGTCTTCGGAATTTTCAAATGCTGCGGGGGCTGCCGATGAGTCTCCATTCATATCGCTGATGTCTTTGAACGCATGCTTAACTTTTTTTTTGTCAGTGGCGGGATAAGTCACTACAGGCGGGGACTGGTACTTCACAGGCTTTGGGCTTTTTTTGTGCAGTTTGATCTCGATATTCGCATTTTTCTTTACCATGCCCCTGTAACGACTGCTGGAATACCAGGGGATCGTTCTGACGAAAAAAGGCCTCCTGTTGGAATCAACAATGATGCTGTCAGCTGTCGAAATACCTCGTATCGCGTCCGCAGTAATAAGCGGTTTTTCATCTCTGGTATTGGCGTAGCTGAAGTCGATGGGGTTTTTCGTGTCTCTGATAGTTCTGCGCGCCTTGAATTCCTTTTTCCCGAAGGCATCGGAAAAAAATTTAGCCGTACCAGGCTGCAAGCCGGCCAGAAGCACCTGGGTTTTAAAGTTAGCAAGAAGCCCGTCCACGCTGCTTATCCCCAGCTTGGGCCTTATAATGTCCGCGACATCAACGCGGTCCTGGATCGCGGCGATAATGCCTGTGCCGCTTGATCGGGCCGTTTTGGTAAACTGGTCGAACTTCGGGATGCAGAGCGCCGGGAGTTCGTCCAGATAGAAGTATACCTTATGGTTTGGACCTCCGCCGAACGTGAGTTTCTTAGGCACTCTGGTGATCAAAAGCCTGATGATGATAGACGAAATCGTGCTCGCGCCGGGAACGTTGAGCGGCGACTTGATGCAAAACAGCGTGGGTTCTTTGAATACGACATCAAGATCCAGTTCGTCGTTTACGACGCACTCCTTTACCCTGGGATGGGAGAATACCGCAAGTTTGCCGGCAAGGCCGCTGAGCATCTGCGTTTTGAGATCAGGGCGGCCGTTATCCTTATCAGTAAACCAGGAAAGATGCTTTCTGATGTCGTGTTCTATACCTGTACCGCCGTTTTTCATATCAGTGGTACTGCTCTTTATACTAATGGTACCGTTGATGTATTCGATGGCGCTCTCGAGCGTGCCATTGACGACTTCGTAGACCGCCGCGAGGTTTCTCTCCTCCTTCGGCTTAAAGAGCACAACGGTTAAAAGGTTTTTCAGGAGCCTTTTTTCGTTATCCACGTGGAAGGCTGCATCACCTGATGCAGAGCCCTTTTCCGCTTCGTAGGTCCGGTATATGGCATCGACAACATCCTCGATAACATCCCGCGTATCCGGGTCATCAAAAGACGCTTTGAGGCTCATGAGGGGATTAAAACTCACTCCTCCGCCGCCCCACGGGTCGTAGAGGATCACTTTTTTCCCGGCAGCGGCCCATGACGGGGCAATCAACTTGAACATATCTTCCTGTTCGGACGCTTTTGCTTCCACTACAATGGCGGAGCAATTGTTGAGTGAATCCTCGAGGATTCCAGGGATAAAGTATCTTGTGGTTTTACCGCTGCCGGTAGGCCCAAGCACGATCATATGGCTTTCTCTCTGTTCTTTGACATCACTGCGGATAAACGACAGCCTGTACCCCCCGGTGAGGTACAGCTTGAGCATTTTATAGCTGCCGAGAGGATAGGGCTGCGCCTTCTTTCTGATCTCGGAATAGCTACCCTTCCAGACCCGTATCAACGTGCCAAGAAACAATCCCATGATCAAGAATGTCACGTCATTAATCTTTACGTGGAGCAGCATTATAACCGCAAGCGTAAGAGTTAACCCGGACAAGAAAGAGAAGAGTATCGTACTAAATTGTGAAGGGATGGTATACCCTTTGAAAACCTCCGAGAATGTGGCAAAGCGCGCGTTCGCGCCCGTGCCTTTCGTGACGATACGAGTAGCGACCATCCATAAATGCAAGAGCGATCGAATTAAAATGCCTGCAAGCGGCACGGCAAACCCCAGCAGGACTATGGTGAATTTTGGAACCCACTCGTCGGCTTCGTTCTGAAGCCCCAGGAACTTTACCAGAATATACGCGAGATCGCTAAATACGGGAACATGCCCGAAGAGGTTCACTATCCGTTCAAGATATCCCGTTTCTTTCCCAAATGCTTCTTGTCCGAACCCTTGTGACGCGCTCATATTAAGCCCCTTTTCTTGGTTACCTGGCTTACGCCCGCCGCGGCAGGAAGATTGCCGCAAATATATTTACAAAAATTTTCAATTTCGTATTTTTTCAGCAGGTCGAGGAGCATACGAACCATTTCATTGACTTCTCGCGGCATCTTCTTTTTGTTCTCCCAATAATAAGTCTTGAGAAAAGTATTCATCTGAGGCAACTCAACTCCTTGCTGGATCATCACGCTCAGCCGCTCAAGCAGCACGCGTTTCATGTCGCCCTTCCGGATAGGCTTCTTTTTCTCTTCGGGCGCAGGCCGCCCGAGAAATATCCGCTCGAGATCCGCAATTTTCAGCTTGGCGCCCCGGGCAAGGCTTTTTAAGAAGTGCTGTTTTTGCAGGATATCGGCAATCTGCGTATATATCTCTTTCCCCTCCTCGAGGACCCGCGGCTTATCCCGGTCGCCAATACCGCGCGTCATGGTTTTCCCGAGCCAGGTCGAACCTAACGTGGCAGCCTCAAGACTCCTTTCAATGATGATTTTACGTTTGTCCCTGTCGGCCTCCTTGTTTATTTCGCCGACATCGTTGTATGTGCAACTGACGATCAGTATGGCTACCTGTCTTTTGCCGAAGAGAATTAATTTTATTGCTTTCACGGCGCCCTTAATGCCGGGGTCATCATTGTCCATCCAAAGGAGAATGCTCTTGGCGCCGTACTTGATACAATGCGATACGTGCTCTTCATTCAGGCTGTGGCCGCCCAGACAAACGACGTTTGTCATCCCCATTGAAATCAGTGCCAAAGCATCGAGATGCCCTTCCACGACGATAATTTCGCGCATTTTATTGATTGCATCCGCGGCATAATAGATATTGAAGGGGAAATCCTTGTCATAAAGGGGCGTAAATTTATACTTACGGAACGGCTGGCCGTCCTGGTCCATCCCATCGATCGTGAGACGGAAAGTGAAACCGACGATCACCCCTTCATGGTTGTATTGTGGGATAATGATCCGGTAGTTATAGCCTTTCCCATACGATATGAGCCCGCTCTTTTTTGCGAGCTCCTCGCTGTAATTCCCCTTGAAATACTCCCGGTGCTTCGGCAGATACGCCCCGATGCGGAGTTTTTGCAGGTCCCCGAGGTTGAATCCTCTGCCGGCAAGGTACTCACGCACACCCTCGGCCTCGGTGCTGTTGTCCTCGAAAAGAGCCTCGCGAGACATTTCATAAGCCAAGGCATACATCTCGAGTATTTCCGTACTGGGGACCGCCTTGGGTTTCGCTTCAGGTTTCGGCTGCGGGCGGGGAGCAGCAGTGCCCGCAGAGACGATCCCTTTCCCGAGTCGTTCCAGGATCTCCGGGAAACTGTCAATATTCTCGATTGCCCCAAAAAAATCGAATACGTCATTACCGGCGCCACACCCGAAACAGTGGAATGACTGGGTTTCCGGATAGACCGTAAAGGAAGGCGTGTCTTCCTTATGAAACGGACAAATACCCTGATAAACATCCCCAACTTTGACAAGCTTAACGTACCTGCTTGCCAGCTCGAGCATGTCTGTGTTTCTTTTGACTTCTTCCTTATCTATGGATTTGTGCATTTCCCCTGCTTACAATTTTCAGGCTTTTGACCTGTACCGGTATTTTTTATCGGTCTGCCGTACGCCAGCACCCGATAAATTTTCCATGCATACGCGATCCTCTTAGGCCTGCTTGCGCGGCGACTGCCTGCGTTGTAGCATCCGATCGCGCTCCAGTTATACCCGTGACGCTGGATGCACTGGGCAAGTACCCAAGCGCCTACTTTCGTGCTTTGGCAAACATCTGAAAGGGAGTCCCACAGCTCCGGGCCCAGCACCTTATACCACATGGAGTTAATCTGCATATGCCCGTAATCGTAGGTGCCGTTATCGTTCCAATTTATTGCGGAATGATTATGACCCGACTCGTGATCGGAGATTGCCCGGAGCAGTTCTGGAGACACATTGTACATCGAGGCAGCCTCATTAAAGCAGAAACTGTCCTCTGACATAGCAGCGATCGGAGCCGACAGGTAAACTGCCCATACGACAAGTAAAAGAATAAAGGGCTTGATCAAGTTCGGGCCTCCACGAGGCTTTTCCCGGACAAACTTCTTAATGCTTTCAGAAGGTCATCGGCATCAGACTTTTTGCAGTGCAGATAGGTCATGATCTCGACCTGTTCAAGATGGTACACGAGATCCTCACCATACCGATCGAACAGACCATTGATCTGTTCAATAAAAATCGCCGCGTTGCGGGCTCCGAGCTTATACTCGAAGATATTTTTGAGCTTGTCCTTGTTGCTGTTTATGACTTCGATATAGTGCCCTTCAAGCAAAGTCCGAAAGATGGCATCGAATTCGGTGAGGAAGCGTAGTTTTGAGCGAATTTGTTCAAAATCCCTGCGGCCGTCGACGCTGGCAAGGCAAAAAACACATAGCTTTGTCAGTCCGAGGGGATTTTTCCTCAACGCATCCTTACCCTTTGACGTCAATTCCGGAATGCCGGTCAGTTTTTCCCGCATAATCTGCGCTCCTCTGGAGTAAGTAAGAACAACCGGTGCTTTCGATAAAGGAATAACTTTATTTTTTTTGCTTAAGCCTTGCCAAAGCCTCATTGAGCGCGTCGTGTGTAGGCCGGCTGATGAATCCATACGAAAGAAGATGATCCGAACTGCTGTAAATCGAAATAAATAAAAACCCCAACGCCGCCTTATGGTCTTGATCGGATGGCTCCCTGTTGTTTGCAATAACGTTAGCCAATTGAAAGACCGTTGCATCATAGTCATAACCGGTCCGACTGATCGGCTGCACTACCATGCGGGTGATGAGATCCTTTGCGTATGCAAAGTTGCCACTTGCCCTCTGTTGTTCCTCGGGGGTCACGGCGTCGATCGCTTTCTGCATATTGACCGCGCAAGTAACGACGTTTTCCTTGGAAAGCGGCATGGCATTCCCGGCAGCCGACGGAGCCGAGGGACTATAAAGGATGATAAGACTGCTAAGCACGAAGATCTGACAAATCAGACGTCGTGATATTGCAGCACTGCTGCGCGATATGAGGTGCGCCAATGAGTGGCCTCCTTTTTAAGAAAGACTGCCTGCAACAGATCATTTACCAGCATCCATTACGGTCAAATAAGCGTCGATGAACTTGATGATATCCTGCTGCTCGTTGCTTATACTTTGCGCGAGCTCGGCGAGGTACATTCCTCTTATCTTTTGCGACTGTCGCCACTCCGGAGTATCAAACCGATGCAGGAACGACATAATTTTTCTTTGCTGATTTTCAGTGTCCGTTTTGAACGACTGAAGGACCATCCGCCGGCCATGATAGTCCAGTGAATCCCAGGACATCGTGATGCAGTCAATTTTTATTCTGAGCAGTCTGCTCTGTATATCCGCTACAGCATTGAGAACCGTTGCGATCGGCTCATCGTATGTCGCCGCCTTAGAGGTCCCGTCTTGAGGTGGATCAAACACCGTATACGATGAATCAGCGGTTTTGAATGCGGAACCGTATTTCGTGAATAGGCCATAACCGACCAATAGTACGAATGCGATCGCCGCGATTGCAAAATAATGGATATACCCTTTTTGGCTCCTCAAGATATTAGTATTCTCGCCTGGAAGCGTCCGCATCGAGACCCCCCGCTAGTGGAGCAAAATGATGACGCTGCAGTATGCCTACGATAGCGTCCGGCATTTTGCCGAGGAATTCGGAACGCTGCTGATCATTGAGACAATCCAGCAGATACTTGACGTAATAGAAAAATTCATTGTTGGTCATGTCGGCGCCGCGCTTGTAGAGCATCTCTGCAAAAACATTATCGATTATTGTTACGCCCGCGCGGCCCACGACGGAAAGAAACAGAATTTCTATTTCGCAGATTTTGTCCCGTTCTATGGTTCTTTTTTCAATTTTATTTTCGTGTAATATGCCGTTCGTGCGACCATTCAATCGTTGTCTTAGATAGAGGTACATTCCGATCGGCGTGACAACGAAACCATGCATCTCGCGTTCTTCTTCAGATTTAACCACGTTGAAAAAATCACATCTTAAGCAGTTGAGCATCTTCTGGGCATACACTCCTTGTTTATGACCCCCACAGTAGGAACCGGCAATAGCCCAGCATGCGCGTCCGCCATTACTACCGTCGTGGACGCCGTGATACTTCTTAAGGGTAGCAGCAGGGCAGACGCCCAATTCCTGAGATTTTTGACCTCCCGGCTGCCGACCGCATTTTTTGAATTCCCAGCAATTCAGTTTAGACACGATAATATTCCCTCCTTGGTGGCTCTGTGTATTTGGTAAATCTTTTTTGATTAAAAACATGTATCGCGTTAGAAGCTCCTGCGCTTTCTCAATCTGATAATTCTCTTCCCTGCTATTTGACATGGGTGACCCTGGTGAGGCGAATGGCTATTAAAAGAGATGAATCATCAGCACCAATTTGAGAAAGTTTTCATGTGATTAACTCCGGCCGCCCGGCATGGCATCAACAGGACCTTCAGTGTCACTGGTCCGCTGCGTTCGGGGGAGTTCGCCCTCTACCTTGGCGGCAACTGTTTTTTCCTCCGGAGTGACTGGCTGATGACAATGCTTACAAATATGTAGCCCTCTTCTTGATGATCTCCGCACAGAACGGGCAGAGTCTTTCGTCATCGATTTCTTGTACATTCCTGACGGATACCTGTGAAGGTGGCGCATTCCTGCTTAAGCCCTCCTGCATCTCAACGACGGTATCGTGAAGAAGCCTTGGATGCGAAACATACTGGTCAATCGTGGCCCCGGCCTCCGCGGCCGTCTGAATCTCGACGTCGCCGAAATCGTACATCCTCCCAAGTATTGTCTGGCGGTATTGCATATTGTTGATCTTGTCGATCGGACTCTCCTTCGCCTGCCAGGTAAAAAGTCCCTCTTCCGAAATGACCCTCAAATTGGTGATGATCCACAGATTAACCCTGCGCTCTCGTATGCAGTACCACAGATACAGGCCGGAAAGACATAACGCACAGAATACGAGCCAGCTGCTCGATTTAACGAACTTTACATTGGACACAGCCATAAAAACATAGATGACTAAAGACAATGCCATGATGAAAGCCGGTTTTACGAGCACTATCCAATGCTTCGTTACTTCGAGAATGACTTTTTCATTATCACGCAGAAGCGTTCGCATTGAGATTCTCCGATAATGGAGCAAATTGTTGAAGCTGAAGCATCCCTACGAGGGAAGGCGTAATTTTGCCGAGGAATCCTTCCGCAGGTCATGATTAAGATGCCACTTCTGATGCGTGTTCAGCCGGCGCACCGGGCTCAGACCTTTCTTTGGGTGCAGATTTCGATTTCTTCGGCTTTGCGGCCCCATCCTGAGACGTGACGCTCGAGACCTTGTCCATAACACTCGCGAGGCCGAGGAAGTCTTCGTACTGATCGGCCTGTACGCCGTCAGGGTAGAGCTCACGCAGCATGTTCGCCACTTTTGCCAAATGGGCGCCATTGGACTTCTCCTTGCCATCGAACACCTCATCAAATTTCTTTACCAAGTCGGCTGTTTGCATTTTTGAACTCTCCTTTTGTGGAAGACATTTAATTATTGAGGGCATTGTATCCACGCACTGTTAAAAATAAAATGGCAATAAGGAGCAAAAACTGATGATTTAATTTTTGATACTGCCGAAAAAACCAACGGCTTTATCAGTTGGAACAACAAACAAAATACTTGCATCTGCGGATAGAGGGCGATATATTGAAAATCGAGACTTCTATTCGAAATAAAATTACTCTGGATTGAGACCTCAATGCGTCCCTGAATATCATCTGGGCCAGGTATAGCCAGGCGCGTCAAACGTTAACGTCACCAGCCGGCGATGGATGATAATCCGACGGCTTCAGCCATCGGAGCCTCAAAAAACCTATTGCGTTGCCGGTATCTAATCGAGTTGAACTTCACTGGTACGAAGCACAGGGCATAGGCCGGAAGGACATGAAGATCAAACGGTTATTTGGATTAGGAGAAAACAATGAATAAAATATTTGCCGTTTGCATCGACAATAAGGGAAATGAAACCTCTTTGATAGCGAGAAAAATATATGAAATTATTCCGGACGAGCAGGCAGAGCGGGATGATTTCGTGAGGGTAATCGATGAAAGTGGCGAAGATTACCTCCACCATAAGAGTCATTTCGTTATGGTCGAACTTCCGGAGGAGGTAGAGCGTGTTCTGCTCGCGGCATGAGCTATTGGCGATGCATGGCCAATAGCGGCAGGATAATGAAGCAGGAACAAAAGAAGTATACCGATTGCGATTAAACTATCTTGACTTTTGCAAGGAATATCTCTATCCTTTAATTAAGGAGATAAAATGAGCAATAACATATTATACACATTACTGGTGGTTGGGTTCTTTGCATTATTCTACTTGCTAATAATCCTCCCTGGGCGGTTGATAGCCAAGAGAAAAAGGTACAAACATAAGAGCGAAGTTGATAAACGTGGCAATTGGATGACGGACCCAGGCGATCCCCTGTATCAAACAACTATCAGTGACGATATCGAGAATGGTAACAGTTGCTTAAAGTGCAATAGCCTGTATGGCGAGTGGACAAAACTCATCCGCCATATTTTGTAAAAGTCAAAATTTATGTTTACAGATGTTGTAAACACTTTTAATGACTACCCCAATTAGTCTGTCGTAGCTCCCTACCCTTCTCGATCATCATTTCTTCCGTTTGACAATGAATTTAGATAAAGAAAATACACTACTTCCTGTACTTACTGTACTTTTGGAATTCTCATCCTTCCCAACAATCAATAGTTCATCCGGAACTAAACTGGCAATACCCCGAAAATACCCTTCCGCGGTTATTGACAACCGCGTCTGTCAGGAATATAGTCTTCTGTATTATTGAACTGGCACAATCATTGCTAACTAGTAAACAACGAAAATTCGTTCTTTACGACTTAGCCCTAACTAGATATACACTGGTTAATTTTGAGAGACTATTGACATGATTCCTATCATATGCCCCCGCTGTCTACCCGATGATTTTCATTCCGATAATAGTATTGCAGCTTTAGAATTTAGAGATGATGGAAGATATGTCGTCACATGTCCAAACGGACATAAATCAGTAATGATATTACAACAGCAGAAATTCGAAGTGTTGTTTGAGATTGGCGGATATGCAATCATTGATGGTTATTATAGAGAAGCCGTTTCATCCTTTACATCCAGTCTTGAACGATTTTATGAATTTGTAATGATGGCAATTTTGCTGGACAAAGGCATTAGCCCTGACACTTTTAAACAAACATGGAAATTGATTGAAAGACAATCGCCCAGGCAACTCGGCGCTTTCATTTTTATCTATCTTGCAGAGTTCGGCGTTCCGCCGACATTGTTAAGTCGCAGCAAAATGGATTTTAGAGACGAGGTAGTTCATCAAGGGAAAATACCATCACGCGAAGAGGCATTAAAATACGGTCAAGCTATTCTTGATGTCGTTCGTCCAATTTTAAAACAAATATCCATTAAATTTCCTAAAGGTGTTCAGCAGACGGTTTTTCAACATCTTCATGATTGCCGTTCAAGCACAGATGACGCATGCCCAGTATCCACAATGGGCATATCTACGATATTAAGCTTATCTGTTGCTACTCCTGGGTATGATGAACGTTCCCTGGAGGAGGCCCTCAAGGATTTAAAAAGAAAAAAGCTAATTCTCAAAATAAGCACTGAATGAGAATAAAGGGGGGTTCAATCCTCTGCATTGAAGAAAGGAGCCATATGAAATTAACGAAACAACGGGCGAAAGAAAAAGCTGCCAGAGACTTGATCTATAAAGCATTACGTGAATACCATGAAATAGAACCCGATATTCCAGCTTTCGAGAAAGACCGTATACCTGCCGCCAGATACCATGAAGAATTAACTATGAACGGAATTGATAGCGGCGTTGTGGCTCTTCTTCTTATTAATAATATGTCTGGCGGTTCCGCCGATGATGTCGATTTGTATAATTTGCTTCACAAGTACCTTCTTAACAAGGCCGTTCGAAAACAAATAAATCAAATACTCAAAAGCTAAAATATTTAACCAGCGCGTCCACAGCGACGCACCAGAGGGCGGCGCGTGACGCGTAGGTTCACATGTACGACTGGAAGTTCGCAGAAGAAATAAGTGACAGAGTTACGAGGTAGTAGGTGAAGGTGGTTAAGAATTATCTTTACGATAATTGTCAACGCAAATACTGTTCACCACACATATTTATTATAGTGGTTCTACATCACTCTTATTTTTGTCATTGCTGTCCTTGCCCCCATCATTCCTTGTTAATTTATTATATGCTTCTATCGCAGCATTCGGACCTGTGCTGGCTCCAAACTTACCCGGATGGTTTTCTTTCAACTTATTAGTAAGTTCTTCTACGTGGTTATACATCTTATCCGTGACATATTGGCTATGGGCATCTCCCTTCAAACCTTTACGAGTAGCTTCACTATCGGCCTTATCAATATTGTCAACAAGGCTTCTGTTCATGAGATTTGTTTGATATTCATCTTGTCTCATACCTCCAACAGCAGCAGTCCCAGATATACTTGCGCCACCAAATGGAGAATCAAAACCAGCCTTAGCGTTAACTCCTGCTTCCGCTTTGCTAAAGTCTAATGATTTGCCTGATCTACTCATATAGTCCTTAATATCACTACCAAGGGACTGGGCCATGCTAGTAATTGCCGCCTGACGCTGATTATCATTTTTAGCGTTTGTCAGGCCCCTTGCAAAACTCTTGTCTTTGTTCATTACCATCTGCAAGCCATGACCGATAGTCTGGCCATGATCGACTGTACTCGTGTTTTCGTCGACATATTTATTAACATTCCCTGAAACATTTCTGCTTTGCGAATCTACCTTTGATCCTGAATCACGTTTTTCAAGATTTGTCCATTTCGTTTCTGTGCCATGTTTGGCTTCAAAAACTGCATGCTGGCCACGCAGACTCATTGTCTCCCGGAATTCAACTGCTTCATCAGAACGTATGCCTTTGCCAGGATCAGCTGTGCCGCCGTCTTTCTTGCTTACCATATGCATTAGCCCTCTTGCAGCATACCCATGGCCATCTGCTTCAAGTTCCTTGGCCTTGGCGAGTACTTCTTGTGGGCCATTTAAAGTACCTTGTCTTGTTTGCTTACCATTGGCAATTTCAACATACTTTCCATCCTTATCGAAACCAGTCACTTTAGTAACCATAAGCTCGCCATGGCTGCCAATGGCCAGACCCTTAGCGTCCACATTCATTCCAGCTTTCGCCGCTCCTTTACCGGCAGCAATTTCAGCATCTGTAAAACCCCATGATTTGTTAACAGCTGCAGCCGTTCTGTTGTCCAGCATCTTACCGGATTTAATATTCTGATACTCTTCCTGAGAGATGTCCCCAAAAGCTTTTGCCCCAGCCTCACTCATGGTTACCTTTGATCTGCGCTCAGCTGCACCTGTGTCGGACAACCTCTCTTCAAATCTTTTATCACCCATAGCACCGGCGGTTTTCTCGGTAGACCTGGTTTTTTGAACCCCTTCGAGCGCGTTTGCGTGCGCTTCCCGCTCAGCCGCTTGCCCGCCACCACCAAGATCGCTCTGCTTTTGAATAGACGCCCCCATCTTGGACATTCCCTCAAACGTCCTCGCATCAGCCCTGGTCTGGTAATCCCACTTGTGCGCATTGGCCATAACACCAGGCGCATTTTCCAGACTGCCCAGTGTTTGTGCCTTGCCCTCAGGAGTAATCACTCCATGCCCCGCCTGAGCCCCAGCGCTTTGCACATGCCCCGTCATAGTGCCGGAGAGCTGGGCAAGCGCGGCGCCTCCGAACTTCACAAGCATTCCAACCAGCACGGTCGAGAGCATCAAACCTGCCCACCTGATCATCGCAAAGGCGGCAAGAGTTTTCGTCCCTATCGTGCTGAAATTCATGACAGCGGTTACACCAAGTTGATATTGTTTAATCTCGCTAAATACGGTTGAAGCGTAATCCGTCGCGAATTGGTGTAGTATGGCGTCAATCACCCCCCATACCGTTATCCACAAGAAGAAACCGATGGTTGCGCCCAACGCTTTTGAAAAAAGCGGCGTGGGTACGAACAAAGCCAAGAGAGGGATCATGCAAAAAGCGGTAGCAGTCAAAACAGCACGAATAATTGGAAGCCACTGATTGGCCATCGCTGCGGTCCCCATCATAGACGTCCCGGCGTTTTTATTGGCCATCATTGACATGGCTGTATCAGGACTCGCCTGCGTTGCGGCATTGGAAATGGTTTGCGCCATCACAGTCTGCCTGAACACATCGGTCGCGGCATACGAGGCCCCCTCTAGCCAATTAACGGTATTGGCGATCAAGCTTTGACAATTCGCTAGTTCAGTCGGGATAGTAGGGTCAAAACCGGAGTCGGCACAGCGCGCGTTGATGCTGCCAGTAAACGAGTTTGGGTTCGTTAACACCCCCTGAATAAAAGCCCAGGCAGCCGAGCAATTCATAGCGGTACCGGATGGGTTTGCAGCCGTATAATACGTGGTATAGATGGCGCCGCTGGCCGCTTCATTGAATATTGGTAAAAAGTCGGAGTTACTAGCCAACTGGTTCATGTCCAAAATCGTCCCAGGACGCTGCATTTCAAAAAAAACGCAATCTTGAACGTAATTTTGGAGTGATAAGTTCATATATTGGTCTGATAGAAGCACACCCTTACTGGTGACGTTGTTGAGAATATCAAAATTAGCCCCACCGGCAGCGCTCTGGTATCCGACGGGATCCGCGGTATTCGAAACTATATCGACCAAACCCCGCTCAATTTTATTGAGCAGGCCGGACACCATGACCACCCCGTCCGGGATTCCGCCGATCGCCTGTGTCTGGTTAAGCACGGGATCATACACTTGAAGAGTGCCTTTCGGCATTATCAACGCGAGATAAAGGGTGACTCCGGCGCCGACGGAAAATAGCCATGCTCCCATTGAAGCCTTAGTGCCGGCAATAGCTTTCATGAAAAACATCATGCCGCCCATAAATAATCCGAGCACGGCGGCGGAAAAAAACAACCCTTGGTAAGCGCCATCCCCGAAAATCAGCGCCACCTTATTGAGCGCCGAAGTTACCGGACCAAATCCTCCATAGGTGTAAAATTCCATCGTCACATTTGCGAAAGCAGAAGATGGCGCCAACAGAACCGGAAAAAGAATGAAATATTTGAGTGTCCGTTTATTCATTATTTTTGATTTATCGTCCCGTGCCCTGCGTATTCATCATCGGCATAAACATCTGTGAAAATTTTTTATTCGCAGTTTGCTCATATTCCGCATATTTCGCCGCGGTCGACATGTTATTGACTATTTCATCCATAGCGCTTTTAGTGGCATCTTCGAGCGCAACCAAGGCCGCGGCCATATCTTTTTTCATGTCTTCCACGTGCTTGATGCCGAGCCCAAAGATCGCATATTGGCAGTTTACCTGCGAGCCCGACGATTTTGTAGCATACACACCTTGTACGGCATTTAATGTTTTCGCCGTCTCGTCAAGCAGGTCTCTTATCATTGCATAGATGTAAAATTTTGCTATGGGAGTTTTAAGAGATGCCTCGGTTGATCCAGCAGCCCCTGTTGCAATTGCTACTTTTAAGATTTTGTGCATCGGCAAAGGAAGACGATTCAGTAAATCGATTTCGCTCGCATTCAAAGCATTCTTGTTTTGCATATCAGTCAGCAGTTGGTCAAGCGTACCGGTAATCTGAACATTTATGCTTCCCGTCGAGGATTGAGTACACTTACTGTTGTCTAAAGACGCAGATAAAGTATTCTCCCATATGTTATTATTCAAGAATTCATCCATAACCGTGGAGTATGAATCCTCATTTAAAGGGCATTTATAGATAGGAACAAAATGAAATGTCCCGACCCCGGCGGCATTCTTAGCATAGGATATCGCTACATCGCCAAAAAGTCCCCGGGCCAAGGCTATATGTTCCGGGTCCATGCTTAATTTATTGCCGATGTTCATAAATATCGAGGTATTAGGATTGCCTAATATATCCTGTATCTCCTGCGGACACCCTGAGATAAGGGTCATATCGTCAGTCAGTTGTGAACCGCCGGCGGCAGCCTGGTTTTGCACCACGTCCGTACTCATGGATGCAGCGCCGGATTGCAGCTGATTGGCGCTGTCGGCTTCGCCTTTCTGTCTGGACTCGGCTTCACGATAGGCGTCATATCCGGCCCCGACAATATCTTTGGCGATTTTGCATGAATCGAGCTGAAGGTGGTTCAAGGCGTCCGAGATTGCTTCCATCTCATTCATAATCATCTTGCAGGGGGTACAAAGAGTATTCAGGGCCAGGGAAAACGCGACGGCGGGAGCGTTGGCGAGTATCGCCTGTAATTTCTGTACCAGGTAATTGGCATTCATGAAGCTGAACCCCCCCATGAACACCGAAATGCCGCCGCAGCCCGCGGATATTTTGGGAGGCTGGAACGTTACCGGATAAACAACGCCATTGCCGCCCCACCGGGCGGAGAAGGATCCGCCATTGTAGTATCCCCGTTGTTGCCCGGCAAAATAGCCCCCATTGGTTGTTGTGGATGATGCAAGCCAGTCATCTACCCAGCCGCCGGCGACCGCGCCTTGCTGTAGAATGATGATAAAAACAAATGCCCATATGAATGTAACGACGATCTTCTTCATAATTATTTACCTCCCTATTCGCCGTGACCTTTGTCTTGTGTTTGCTGCGGGTTGAAGGTACTGTGGTCTTGAAAACCATACTGAGAAAATTGCTCCGGCGTAATTTCACCTGACAATAACCGGATGCCCCGGTAAAGGTTTTCTTCGATTTCATTTAATGCAGCAAGACCCGAAGTGACAGGCATGTAATGCTCAGAATTACGATGAATCATTATGATCATGGGAACTGTCTCGGCATTAAAACGAGCCGCCAAGTCGGGGCTCTCGTTGATCTCAACCTTTTTAACCTGCCAGTCATATTTGTCTACGAACATCTTGAGGATATTGGTTTGCTGAGCGCAGTAATCACAGCTTGATGAATAGAAATACACCAGAGCAAAGTTGTCCGCGTTGTTGTGGATCTTGGATTCAATATCTCCATTTTGTTGTCTGACTCTCGATGTAATGCCGACAGGACTCACGGGATAATCCTTCAAAACATTCAGTTCCGGGTTCTTTTGCCAGACCATCATAGCCACATTTGTAAATTCGACGGATTTTTTTCTGGCAATGTCTTGCATTACATAGTAGTCGTGCACATTGTCTTCCGATGGATTCATGACCGCTTTTTTCTGATAATCCATCAGCAAGGCTTGAAATGCGTCCGGGTGCATGTTCCACAGCTTTTCATATTTGTACGCGCTGAGCGGTGGCGGGATGAACGGGGCTTTATCGTCTTTTCTATCTTTCTTTTTCTCTTTTGGTTCGTCCTCGGACTGATAATGACCCCACCACCATCCGGGCTTATCCCATTGATCATAGAACGGTTTGGTGTCTTCCTGAGGATCTCGCTGCTCAAGATCTGCCGTAACGTTCTTATCATGATCAGCAGCATAAGCCGCTGCTGAGATGAGCAAAAACATACAACAGCATATGACCAGCAGCCCTTTCGACATGGCAATAACCTCCAAGCAGAAACCAATCCTGTGATTAATATCGCCTCGATGATGACGTATTGCGCACGAACGCACAATGGGGAAAATGCCCAATAAGTCGTCTATTTTTTTACCGACCTGCCCTGGCCGGAGATTTTTCGACGAAGCGATCTGGTGCATCGACATCTAAAATATGGGAACCTCGACCGCTTTCACGCCATTTATACTTATGAACCCGTGATATCTGGAATCAAAACTGTCCGCGTGGTCACCCATGACGAACAAAGACCCATCAGGAATAACACCGTTAAACGTGAACAATTTCACTGGTTGGCCTTTTAGCGTGTAATGCTTGCCAATCCCCAAAAGCCGGCCGTTACAAATAAAATTATCCCCCTCGACGTCCAGGTGATCCCCTCCCGCGCATACAACCTTTTTAGTCGTACATTTGGTTTTTGGATGAGGGAGATATGGATTGTCCGGTTCATCGAACATGATATATTTCCCCTTAAGGGGCTCGTTGGCCGACGGCTTTCCCTTGACCCAAAAGACCCTGTATTTGATAGAAGGTGTTAGTGTGACGTCTATATGCTGAGGCATCCATGCCCCTAACAGAGCTGTAATAATAATGACTATCCACGTATTGACTGTTAAAGAACGTATTGCTTCCGGCATAAGTCATTTTCTCCTGATTGTTGGAATTGTTACTCGTCATTGGTTCAGATTGACGGTGACTGCGCTTTTGACAACGAGACTCCCCGTCTCTTGCTGTAATGAAGGGAGATTAACCAGCACAATATAATTCTTCGGTATTTTCTCGACGATGGTTCTAATACGATCGATGTTTTTGTTAAGTTGCTCGTCGGTGAGTTTTTTTGCCATGTACTGGCTCTTTTGTTCATCCATATATGCCTTAATATCGACGAAAACTATCTTTTGCGCATAATAGCGATCGTAAAGAATAAGCGCGGAAACCGTGATGATCACGCTGATTAGAGCAAAAATGACAAAGTTGAAAAAAACTATACCGCTGCCATTTCCCTCTTTACGCTGAGGCTCCTTTTTTTCAGTTGTCTCCGTCATAAATTTATTCCCAGGGCCTGCTGCTCCCTGCCCTTTCGATATGATAATCCCCGATCGAGAATGTAATCGTCATCCACTTTGATGCGATCATTCGTAAAAACCGGCTCTGATTCTTTCTAGCGATTGCTTTAATGAAGTTTTATTCGTTTCTTTGTAGAAACTTTCTAGTGCATATTCCAGAGACGTATCGCCGGTCAACGCATAATATTCTGATATGGAAACATTGCCCTGTTTCCCCTCGCTCTGCACCGGGTCCTTTAACGTCACGTTGGATGAATAAATAATCGTCGGTACTTGCGAGACGTTGTAAAAACGGAATAAAAGGGGGTCCACCATGAGGTTAGCCGCGTACATGTCGCATTTTTCCCTTGTCTGATCGCATTGCGGGTCCTTTTTTTGAAGAGCGGCTACATAATCCTGAGTTGGCTTTATATGTTTTATCCCCCCGATAAAGCCTCTCATCACCATGACGATATTCGGGTCTCCGATTTTGTTGATGTCCGCTATGTATGCGCGCAGTGTTTCGGCCGGCACTGAGCTCGAAATAAAGATGTAAACGCGCTCCTTTTGTGCGAGGACCCGGCCCAACGGGTTACTGCCGCCTGAAGCAGGGCCACTGCGGGGCGCCGGAGAACTCGTCTGCTTGCTGAACACTTTACTTTTAAGTCGTTCATATTCTTTTGAGATCCCCTCCTGGTACTCAGGCGACTGGTATTTTTTAAATATCTTTTCCGCTTCCGTTCTGCCGGATTCAGAATAGCGATTTTCCGGGATATTTAAGTCCCGGCCGGCTTTCTCGCCTTTATCGATGATTGAGCGGACATCATCAAGCCCGTAAGACTCGAAAACCTGCTTTTTAAAGAAGCCGCCGTCTATATAGACGAACGCGCTTTTGTAAGAATCGTCTATATCAACGGGGACAAGGTCGATCTTGTTGCTGCAGGGTTTATTTATCGACTGCAAATACACATGGTCTTTATCTACACCGGAGACTTCATAACAAGGCCCGGGCAGTTGAACATAAATCTTCTGTTGGCCCGCAAAAACATTATGACCGGCAAAAAACAGAGCTAAAAAATGAATCATCATGAATTTATGTTTAAACATTCAAGACCTCACCTTGACGACGCATTTCATGACTTTAAAAAGCGCAGCATCCGCGCCTCCTGAAGATGATCCACACAAAGTTGTCGGCAGAGGTCGCCAAGCCGACATAGGGAGGATTTTTTGCGGCACCCCAGAGTAAATCAGTCACTCCTACGCCGTGACACATCCAATCGGGGACCGGCATAGCTTCCTGAAGCCGATAGTTATGTTTAATCAAAAACGGCGTCGGGGTGCAGGTACATAGAGTAACGGGGCTATTTGTATCGCATATTAAAAAGAGCCCGGCAAGCTTAAACAAAAGTCTGTAACCGATGCCGACATTCCCCTGGGTATAGTCGTGGTCCTGGTTGTTGCCGGTCACGGGATAGGCGCTGCCCCAGCTGCCCATGCACCAGAACATGAAGTCGAGAGGGAAATTAAGGTTTGAAGCCACCGAATCCGCCATGCACGACAATTGCGCAATCGGGTTGGCCACCAAATAAACCTTAGGATCCATCATTGCCATAAGATAATCCTGGTTCCACGTAGGATCGATCTCTGTTAAGTATCCGACATCGAAACCGTCGGATTCCACGCATAGGGAATCCGTAATCAACCCCAACATTTCCGTAACAGGATAAATGAAATAATGCGCCTGCTGGAATGTTCCGTTTTCAGCAGGGGAACCTTTGGCGCTGCCCCCCATAAATCCGCCGGACGGATTCGACAGCCCGAACCCCAGGGACGGGAAGCAATACGGGTCCTTCACGGTCTCAACATATCTCGCCGGTTCCCAATAAGACAAAGGAATGCCGGGCCGAGGAATGCCAATCGGGGTCGGACAGACGCAAACCGGAACGCTGGTCAAGTCCGGCTCATCAGGGAGTCCCGGAACAACGATAATGCCGCCGATCTTGAAGGGGAAAATGCAATCCCAGCAAATATCCGTCACCGGGTTCATGAATCTGCCCGGGTTGCATAGTGCGGACGCTTCTCCCACGAATGAGATAAGGATAAAAACGCCCAGAATAAAGCTAAGTATGCTTTTTTGAAGCTTTATCAACATCGATTTCGTTGACCTCCATATAACGGCCCTTTTGCTGGATAATGGACGGCACAAACTGCAACTCGAACCTCTCTATCACGCCGTGTATGGCGTAAAAAACCGGCCGTTTCAGCTGTTTGGATAATTCATAGTAAGACCCATCGGTTATCATCAAGGTCACGTTGAGATCACTCATATACCGGGAATTTTTGAACCACTTAACTTGAGACGGGTCGGCCCCATTCAGGACCACAAAAATCGTCCCAGGGTTATGTACATAATCCAGAGGGTTAAAAACGAACCCTTTGGGGTAAAGAACCTTTCCGTCTTTATCTTTAATATCAACCTCGAGCGTGTAGGTCATGTCGACATGGAAGACTCGCGAGTCGGCAGCCCGGGGAAGTTGTTTGATCCCTTCCGGCTTGAAATTCTTAATCGCACTTCTCCATCTTGTCTTTTTTGATGACCTTCTCCCAGTCAACCTGCTTTGCCCGTTCCTCAATTTCGGCAAGCGCGTCTTTTTCGGCGATCGGATACGTAGCGCCCGCTATGCCGAGATCTTTGGCGTGGGCGGAAATATGCCAGAACGAGCACGAGAGTATTAATGCAAAGTATTTTGATAATAGTTTGTTGACATCATTCACCATGTTAGTTTTGACTTGAGATCCCATTTGCTGAGCTATCTTGCAGAGAAATATTCGCTCAGGTCCATTTTGCTGAAATCAAGCATCTGAAACTGTTCCGGTGTGAAACCTATGCAGTTCGGAGATTGCAGCGATTCCCCACGCTCCACCCGGCTGGAAGGCCTTCAGCTGCGGACGGCCCTGTTCCTGGATAATGCGACCAAGCATGGAATGAAAACAGCAATACGTGGTTGTGTTTTGTAAACATATCTTTGTGAACAAAAGTTTTAATTCATTGGAACAATAGGTGCCTACGCCTACGCACATCCTGTCGGCGATCCCCGCGTCGGTAATCACTTCTTGCGAAGTGCAATTGTTCAAGAGACCAGAGACTAATGTCCATATACTCCCCGGAAGCGTAAGAGCAGGGTTTGTAAGAATAGCAGCTTCCGTAGCAGGGTCTATTTGTGACGGTGCATTTGCCGAGTTACAGCAGTTAAAATAGTAGGTATACAGTCCGGGCGGTCTGCAGGTCATAGGCCTGCCGCCGAATATGTAAACTGGTCCGGAACACTGACCGGTCGTCGGGTTTGTCGTCCCGTCATTATAGAGTGCTGTCGTGTTAGTCGTGGTCGTATTTACGGTCGACGAACTAAGATCGTAACACGGGTTCGGAGAACATTGGAGTACCCCGGACCCTGCGTCCAGACACTGATATGTAGTGGAGGCGGTGTTATAAGGGCAGAGGAAAAGATTCGAGACGCATTGCTGTTGAGCTTGATTGTAGATATAGTCGGTTGGGCAGCTTGGAGCCTCTTCGCACTGGCCGGTGGAGAGATTGAGGGCCGTGACGGACGGGCATATCGGCGTGGACGTTGAATTCGTGCTGCTGTCAAAGCATAATCCCGTAACAGGATCATACGATCCAGAAGAGCATGTCGGCGCGATCTGACAGACGCCGGAAGTGGTATTCAGCGTGCCCACGGAACAGGTCGCCGCTGTGCTCCCACCGCCTGTCGACGAACACATGCCGGTATCAGGATTTAAACTGTTACCCGTAGAACATCCGGGGCTTGCCTGGCATACATTGAGCGTGATATTCAGGAAACCGCCGGTTGGGCATGTAGCTTGCGTTATGTTGAGACACATTTTCGCGACAGAATCGTAAGCCCCGGAGCTGCAGACCGGCTGCGATTCACAGAGATTGGTCTTTTGGTCCAATGTCTCCAATGACGATGAGCAGGTTCCCGCCGAATATTGATAGCAAATGAAATTCTTGGCGTCATAGGTATAGCCGGCCGCGCACGTCGGGGATGTATAGCATACGTTCGCTAATATATCGATCACAGATGTTCCGGGACAGGTAGGAGCGTAAGCATATGTTAAAACGCATTTACCTTGAGATGAATCATAAACATAGTTAGTGGGGCATACCGGGTTTCCACTGCAAATTTGGGACATGGTATCAAAGAACGTGCTCGCCGGGCAGGTCGGTGATGTCTTTAGCGCGCACGTTCCCAGCATGGTATCGTAGGAGCTGCCATTGGGACAGCTATAAGTCACTTCACATTTTCCATCGGCAGAGTTGAAAGTACCTGATGCACATGAAGGGTTTGAATATGTCGTTAAAACGCACGTGTGAGTTGCCGAATTATAAGTACCGGATGAACACGCAGGCTGGGGCCCGTCACATATGCTTTTCGCACTGTCCCAGCTTAAACCTGTCGGGCACGTGGGAGAAGCAGAGCATTCGCCGAGACCCGAATTGAAAGTTCCGCCTGAGCAAATCGGCGGCGTTGAGGTGTTCAATACGCACTGACCCGTGCTCGAATTAAACACCCCCGACGAACACGTAGGCGATGCCTCACAGTCCTTGTTCGTAGGGTTATAAGAGCTGCCTGAGGCGCAGATATAGTTAACTTCACACAGATTGGTGCCCGTATTGAGGGAAGTCCCGGCCGGGCACGTGGCCGCTGCGGTTGTATCCGTTACGGTTTTGCACTGATTGGTCGACGTGTCAAAAGTCCCGGACATGCATGTCGGCGTTGAGGTACACAGATCAACAGACCCATCCAACGTGGTCGATGTTGGGCAGTTAGCAGGGCCTATAAATACGCAAGTTTTGGTCGTTGAATTATAAGTGCCGGCAGTGCATTTTGGCGCTTCAGTACACCGGAAAATATCATCCGTTATAAGATAACGGCAATATACGGTAGTAGTACCAGCTGGACAAAAGTTACATGGATTCCAAGCCAGAGTAATCTGGAGGCCAGAATCACAGAGGTTCGTAGAAGGCTGGAACGTCATCCAACTAATACGACAGTAAGGGGTGCTAGTTGCCTCACAGTCATTATTCGTAGTGTTATACGAGCCAGTGGAACAGGTTGGTGTAGCTGCACACTCATGAAGTGAAGTATTGAGGGAGGTGTTTGCCGGGCACGATGCCGACGAGTAGCTCACGTTTTGAATAACGCAGAGATGCTGAACGTTATCATAAGTCCCTGACGCGCATGTCGGCGTCGAGGCACATTTAGTGCCGTTATCCGCGGTACCAGCCGGGCATGTATATGACGCCTTGCAAATGTTCGTTGGAGGCCCGACAAATGAAAACCCGGAGGGACACACCGGAGAGGTTATGCTTGAGGCTATGCACTTTTGAGAAACAGCATCGTACGTCCCCGAGCTGCATGTCGGCGCGAATAAACACAATTGCAATGACGAGTTATAGGTACTTCCGGACGGGCACGACGGCGATGCTTCGCACATATTTGTCGTTGCATTAAGCGTGCTGCCCGAAGGACATGAGGGCGCTGTCGATGTCGTGGTCACGCACTGTTTCTGAACAAAATCATACGTTCCTGATGTGCAAGACGGAGGTGATTCGCATTTGCCATTCATCGTATCATACGTTGTCCCGGCCGGACACGACACGGAATACGTTGAAATACACTGCTCATAGGTGGCGTTGTATGTTCCTTGAGAACAGGTAAAAGCCGCCTCGCATTTATTCGTCGTGCCATTGAAGGTCGTTCCGGCTGGGCATGCTGGATCCTGAAGGTTGTAGACCTGGCACAACTGCGTGACGTTGCTGTAGACCCCACCGCTGGGGCAAGTGGGTGTTGCTTCGCATCTGCCGTTGGTGGTATTAAAAACCATACCGGACTGGCATAGGGGCGCCTGGGTAGTGACACACATGTGTAATGCCGCATTGTAGCTACCGCTCGCGCAGGTAATCGCAGATTCACACAGATTTGTCGCTGAATCGAAAGTAGCACTCGCAGATACGCACGATGGCGCAGCCGAACCAAGGCAATAATGATTGGTCGTGTCGTAATTGCCCTGAGAACATTGCGGCGGCATTTCACACTTGCCGGTGGCCGTGTCCAGGGGCGCAGTCGGAGGGCAGACGCCTGCCGATGTCTGGATAACGCAATTGGTCTCACTGATAGGGCAAAGGTAACTTGATCCGGCAGGCACGCAGTTGGCTTGTTCGTTTGGCGCGTCGATAGATCCGTCGCCATTCAAATCCTGGGTACAAATTACATTTGGCGTGGACGTAGGGGATGAAACAACCTGCCCATTTGCCACACTATTCATCCAGAATAAAAGAACAACTATTATTGAAAAGAACCGGATGAGCATATCAAGTCCTTTCCTGCCGTATTCATTACGGACAATATTGTTGCGGCTTCAGCAAAATTATCGATGCACTGACAATCTATGTCGATAATGTCGCCGGCTTGCGTGGGGCAGGGACTGCCGTTTTTACACTGCGCATAGACGACTGCATATGACCGGCTTGACGCCTGATATTGTGTAGCATTGCCGGATATCGCCGCTTGAGTATCAGTAGCCGGCCGTTTTATTTTGCACGCCTGCTGACAAGCGGACGCATCTCTCGGCGTCAATTGGATTGAATCGCCTTCAGTGACCCAGTTCCCGCTAGCGTCTTTTCTCATATCCGTATAAGTCAGGGCCGCGCCGCCGTCTATCGCGGAATTGTTAATGGATGCTGCTCGCTTCTTTATATCGCTGAAATCGTACGACCCGCCGAAGGTGCATATATACGTCCGTGTTTTTATCCACCAGTTGTGACAAACATTGAATACCTGTGTCGGGCCGGGGAAATTCTGGCACGAAGGCAGGGGCGCGAGCCCGGTAGGGTTATAATTGCGGTATGTCTGGACGCCATCGACGGTCTCGTCCTTGAGTTGGCACTTCGAGTTGTTTTCGTCGTTCGTACAGTTGTCGGTAATCACGGAGTCGTTCATGGTGTCTTGATAGACCAGGAGCGAAGCAGTAAATGAGTTGGTAAGTGTCGTCGTTGATGGAGTGCTCCCCCATATCCATTGCGCGCTCGTCCCGCCGGGCCAGCCGTTGGGGACGCCCCAGGGCGCCACGCCGACGACCCCGGCATTGACGGCAACCGGGGACCAACTGCTGTCAGACACCAACGGCCACGACCCGTCGCCATTGTTCGTCAAAGCGAACAACGCCCCGGGCGCGCCTGATGTGTAGGTTCCTTTTATTTGGACGGTATGAATTCCGGGATTAATATTTAGCGTAGTGGAAAAAGCTGTTTGCCAATTTGAGCCGGAAAGGATCGAGCTTCCGTCGAGAAATAAATTGAATTGATTGTCCGCCGTGCTATAGAACGTGTAACTGATCGGGTTTGTCGTGGGAACCTGTTGAGTGGTCAATACCGCGTCATTTCTTATGATACATTGCGTGGTGCTGGTCGGGCCCATTGAATTATTTGCCGCCGAAGTCAGCGTGCTGTAGTAACTATTGGGGTCCGACGTCTGAGTGGACACTACCCCTTGCGCATCATTGGACATCGCGGAGGGGTTATTATAATATTGTGACAGGTTGGTCGACGGGGTCTGAATGCCCGGAAGCGCGGCCTGGCAATTTGAAGACCGCTGACCGTAGAAAGAAACGGTCGTGTTTTGTACGTCGGTGTTCGTGATGACGTATTGCGGGTTGTTCCCCTGTATGGCATTGGTTACGCCGGTTCCGAGATCATGCAAAATGATGTTGAGATCCGTCATTGCTGAAATACCGCAGGAGTTATTGATACAGTAACAACCCGCAAGTTGTTGTATGGACGGCGACCTGTGTCAGGCTGGATTGACCGCTGGAATCCGCGGTCCATGTGATAATAAGTGCAGTTGTTCCATGTCCCGGCGTCACACGATACAATCCCGTTCGCGCAAATGCCTGAAGCGCGAACGGGAACGTTATATGCATAATTGAAAGATCCGCTCAGGGTGGTATCCTGCTGGACCAATACCATGCTCAAATCACCGGTTGAAGACGGCAATATGGTGACTGACAAAAATTGCGTCGTCGATGGGCAGGAGATCCGGCCGCTGAAACTCTTTTTTCCATCGATCGTGGTCATCTGGCTCCCGCCGGTCATCGGGTTGGCAATGTTATTTCTTACGCCGTCCGGCGTGCCCACGACGTTAAGCGCAGCATTTGCGGCATTCGAGCCGTTCTGCTTGGCCGCTTGCTGATCAGCGCTCCATGTTTGAGCAACGGCCCCTCCTAATCCAGAAAGCGCAGTAAGCGCGAAGCTGAGTATTATGCTAACTGCGATATGTTTTGACCATTGCTTTGATCGCCTCGTCATTGGTCATCCCCTCTTTAATGAGTTTCTCGATTTCGCCGACTTCCTTGGCGTCGGACGTGTAAATGAAGTACGAATAATCATCCACGACAAGTCGCACGACTCCGATGCCGAACGGCGTGTCCATGAATATTTCCGAATATTTCGGCTTGTTCGCTCGAACGCTTTTGAGCATCTTCATGACGAACGGCTCATATTCGATGAGCTTGGCCTCCCGGACCTGATCGTAGTTAGGGGCTTCAAGGAAAAACTTGAACGCCGAGCTGTTCATGATTGCCTCGCCGGCCCTTCCCCACTGTTGAACATCGGTCACCGCCTGGGTCACCACGGAGAAGCTGCCCCCGTACTTGCGGCATCTTCTATAGCCGCCCTCAATCACGTCCGTCAGCATTTTGTTATCGCCCGTAAGGAACTGCCAGGCCTCGTCGAAGCATATGACCCTTTTGCGGGAACGGTCGGATAAATACAGGTCGTTGGTGACGGTGTTCAGGATCTGCAGCGTCACGACCTTGAACAATTCTTTCTGGGGTTTTAATTTTTCCAGCTCCAGACAGACCCATTCGTCTTTGGCGATATTGAGGTTCGATTCGCCGTTAAACCATCTGCCGTACCGATGTCCGGTGGTAAATTCCTTCAGGTTGTATGCAAGCATGTGGGCGATCTCGGTTGTTTTCTCCAAACTGGCGCTCTTCGCGGTGAACTCGTCTTTGTCCGCGAGATCCGGATAGGAATAGAGGTATTTATACACATCGTCGATGCCCGCCGTGCATCCCTTCAGCTCATCCCGTACATTTTCATACGCCCACAGGATGGCATTTTTAATGAGGGTGCTCACTGTTTCGGCGATTTCATCCGGCGCCTTGTCCTGAGTGGAAAATATCATCTGTGTCACGACGGCGGCGAGAACGGAAAGGTCCTCGTTGATATCGACGATAGTACCGAATGGATTGATGCAGATGTCGCTGTTTTCGTCGAAATCCAGGAACTTCCCCCCGAGCATGTGCGTGACTTTTTTGTAGCTCCCGCCGATATCGATCACCCGGACCATGGCGTTGTTTTTGTAATATCCGTAGAGCATGCTGTTGACTAAAAAAGATTTGCCCGCGCCGGAGCTCGCCGCGCAGAAGAGGTTGTTGTTGATCGCGGACTTATGGAATATGTCGATGCCGCTGATTTGTCCTTTTCTCCCCACGAAAATCAGCACGGGGGTGTCGCACCCGGAAAAGTCCGACTGCACGGGAAGGATGCTTGCCGTGGAATCCGGAGGCATTATTTGGTCGCGCTCGAGAGCTTGAATGTTATTTGCCACGTCGTACAGGCCGAAAGGCATCGATAAAATGAACAGCGGTATGAGTATTCCGCGGTCCTCTTGCATGATATAGCCGTTTAATTCCCAAATGCGCCGGGCGCGCGTAAGAGATTCCGTGACGGCGGTTTCGTCCTTTCCCCATACCCACATGATCGCTTGCACCTGGACAAACTGCGTCCCTTTTTCAATCTGGTCCGTGGCCCACAGAAACTCGTCTTTTTTCCGGGCAAGCGACGGCGCAAAAGAACCGATCCCCTGTTGCTGCAGAGTGATATTGCACTTTGTATGCAGCTTCCCTTTCAAGTTGCTGAATATGACATTGACACAGCTGAGAAATGGCGACCGGATCTGGTCGGCATCGGTAGTCATGCCCCATACCCCGCCGAGCAGCTGGTTTGTCTGAAAAAGATTCACTTCGGCAGGGTAGAGTTTTGGTGTGATACACCTGAATATCTTGTTGCCGATCTTGAGAGACATCCCCTGCCGCTCAACCGTAGAATCTAAAATGACTTGTTTCCTTATCGATACGGTGTCGTCATAGTGATAATTATTGAGGGAGGGTTCGATATTGTAGAGCCTCCGAAGCCAGTCAAGCAACACCGGCGGCGTGACGGGCTTGGGGAACAGCATGGCGCCCTTGAGAATTTCCGTCACGGTCGTATGTATTTCCGAAAGGTTGATGCCGCGCATCTTCGCGTCGTCATGGGTAGGAAACTTCAGTGTTAAGAAAAGACGGAAGTTGCGGACCGGGATGCCCGACATGTTTCTGAGCCCCCTGGTTCCGTCCTGCATGAATCTGCAGATAGATTCGGTCGATTCTCTGGTAATGGGCAAATCGCGCAGTACCGTGTTCCGATGCGCCTCGAGAATAGGTTCGACATTGTCGTCGGCATGCATGATGACCTGCATGATTGTGCCCACCGGGAAGCCGGCGCGGAACAGTCCCTCGAGCGTAGTTTGGGTCTTCTCTCCGCCAAAAGACAGGGGAGAGCATTCCCATATGTAACCGTGGGTATTGTCCTGGTTGCGGTACAGCAGAGTCTTGGGATTGTAGGATATCCATGGGAGAGAATCCGAGAACTTGCTACGCTGGGCCATGGATTTAAGCTCGTGAGTGGCCAGGCCGCCGCCGGCGCCGAAAAGCTTTGTAAACATGGCTATTCCACCTCTCCGTCGAGCACCGAAGCTTTTTGGTCAAAAATCCACTGCGGTTGCTCTTCAACAAAGATGTATACGTACCGCGGCATATAAAGCTTGTTGCCGTCGCCACGATACGGGAACAGAAGGACCCTCATGACCTGCGGCGGCGCGACCATGGGGGTTACCGGTTCGCCCAGGAGCCCGGCAAGCTTCCTGAAAAGAGATTCCTGATAATTGACAGATGTCTTATTGCTCACCTGAATTTTCTTTGCCTTGCCGCTTTTCGATATGTCGTTAAGCTCGTCCTGCAGGCTCATATCGGCTTTCTTCTTTTTACTGGTCTCTAAGGACTCGTCATACGCGCTCTGCACGGACACGCACTTCCCATTTTCCATATGAGGACAGGTGAAATCAGATCGATATGGGTTTAAAAAACAGCCGCTTATAAACAGCGTCAAAAAACATAAAAAAGGCGATAGTCTTTTCATTTCTCCTCCACCATCCTCTTGTCCTTGATAGCGAGATCAAGTCCTTCGGAAACCACGACCGTTATTTTTTTTGTAGCTCCGACTTCTATAACCGGCATCGACATGCGCGCAAGCTCGTTATAAAATTTGGCCAAATCCCCTGCTGCATTCGATATGCCGCCGCCGAGACCTGCCGATACAAGTTTATTAGTATCGATCGTCTGGATCGTACCTGAACCCGTAACTTGTGTGGTCGTTGTTGACGCCTTTAAAAAATCTCCCACGCCCTGCATGAATCCCGCAATCGCGGACCTTGCGAGGAGCGCACCGAGCTTTGCCACTACTTTCCCGGCAAGCCCGATTTTTCCGTCGGCGTCTACCACAAAACCGTTTATCGGCTGATCAATAACAGCTTCGCCTTTTTTGGATATGCAGCTCAGGCTGACAAGCTTAAGCTCGGCCCGCTCCGATGCCAGATTGCCGTATCCGTGCGCGATCACAAAACAACCACGGAGATTCGCTTTGACCTCGTTGGGGAGTACGGCCAGATCATTTATCCTGATTAATACGGGCATCGGATCTTTCCTTGCCGACTCCACGACGGGCGCGTCCAAGCCACTGAGGAGGGTTCCCTCCATAAAAGAAGGGGCTAAATAAACTTTCTTTTGTTCTTTTTTTTTATCGTCCGGGGATCCGGGCGTGGGCCCAGGAGCCGAAGGCGCGGTTTCCAAGGGACCGGTGTTCGAAACAATCTCTATACCGCCAATAATGTTTGCTCCGTCTTGAGCTGCTCCATTACCCTGGGTTTTCGTAAATGCGTTTTTAGCGCCCGGCGCCGATGGAGGAGACGGAAGAGGCGGCTCAGGATAATTCTTGGGTGAATTCGATTGAGCGTTTATCCTTTCTGTTTCGGCGCTATTACCAGCCTCGGGCATCCCCGTCATGGCCCTTTCTTTATTAAATCCGCCGCTGGGTTTAAGATCGCTTGGCTTCTGCTTCTTCATGTTATCGAGTTCCTGCTTGAGTTCCTGCATCTTCTTATTCTGGTCCTCTCGTTGCCTCTCGGCTTCGGCAAGTTGGGACCTTTCAATGAGCTTGGGATCGAGGGAAATATCCTTTTTTTGTTCAGGGGCATTCACTTCGTGCACCGACGTGTTTGACCGTCCCATATAACCGAGGCCCCCTACAACGATGAGTAGACACGTCAGACCGCCGAGAATCACATAGCGCTGGTTTTGGGGAGCCAGACCATTGTAATAGTTTTTTTAATTTCTCATTAATTCCCGGCATCTTCTGTCCTCTCTATAATGAAAATACGGGCAATATCCCCGGTTCTCAGGTTGTGTTTATCAATTGCAATGGCTGACGGGTTCGATGTAAGCTCTTTGAGAAGAAAATCCTTCTCCCTGAGTATGACGGGGTCATCCGCGCTGGCGGCCGCGGACAAAGCGGACTTGTCATTTTTCATGTTATTATTCAGCACGGCGCTGTACTCCTTGACCTTCAAACCCTCTCCTTCCACGTCTATGACCCTCATGAGCGTAAGAGATATGTCGCGAAACAGCTTGAACGGTTTATTTATTCTGGTGACGTTGAAGCTGTCAGGCAGGGCGCCCGTGTAGACGGTCCGGAGGATGTTGAGGAGCTTTTCTTCATAAGGGATGCCGGCAAAAAGGGAAAGATTTTTCTTGATTTGCTCCTGCTTCCCCGATGAAAGATACACAGTCTGCGCCGGGAAATCCCCCTTTGGTTCGGCGATTATATTGTAGGTGGCCTCACCGCAAACAATAAAGAGTTCGGCGGGAGCCGTGATGTACCTTTTTTCGCCCCCCGGCTTCACTTCTATGAGAAATTTGACATAAGCGTCCTTTCCCGAATATCGGATGACGACGCCTTTTTCCTTGGAGTAGATGGCATCCTTGATCCGCTCGGGGCAAATAAACCTATTGATGTCGGTATTGCTCAGTTGGATCCTGGTGGCAACTTCAGGATAAACCACCTTTGCCCCTTCGGGAGGTTGGGCCGCAAAGGCAGTAGGCGCTTGCGTGAAAGTAAACAAAATAGCCAGACAAGCTAATTTCGACATTATTACCGCTCCTTTCAAACCGGTGTTACGTTTAGTCGGCCTTTTCCGAGAATTTTGTTATCATGAACTTCCCGTTCTCAACCGTGTAATCGATATAGTAGACCTTAACGGCCCCGCTCCCGGAGAGCGAAGAGGAATCTGCAAACTGGGTCCGCTGGCCGTTAACTTCAATCTCAGACTTTTTTTTATCAACCGATATTTTTGAAATATAAAACGCCGTGGTGTTTTTTGACACTTCTACGGCACTGGCAAGGTCATAAAATATCTTTTTTGCCGCGGGAAAGTTTCCCGGCCTATAGAGCCTCAAAAGCTCATCGAACTGACCGCGCGCGCTTGCGGGATTGTAGTTGGCAGCCAGCCCGATGATATAACGCGTCATGGTTCGCAAATAGTCATCCGACAGGGTATTTGCCTCAACCACTGTCTCCGTGCATAGACCAGCGGGCACGATTACGACTTTTTGCGAATTGAGAGCTTTCTGAGCGGCAACGGTGTTATAAAGCGTCGCCAGGCCGATCACGATAACCACAAATTTCAGCAGGCGGTTTTTCGCCACGATGTTTGACATCTTGTTAAGGTAAAGTTCTTCTTTCATTCCATGAACTCCTTTTCCTGGTATATCGGGTAACCCTCGAGCTTGAGAAGCCCGATAAAATACAGACTGTGCTTCAAAAACCCGCGCGGATAGTTTTTCTTGAGCTTAGAGTATAAATAGGGGGCAACGATCAGAATAACCCACCCGATCCAGCCGAACAAAAGACCGAGAATATAACATATGGTTATGATTGCGAATTCATCAGACTCGAACCAGAGTATTTGTATTGGTGCTGATAAATATCTTGGCACTCTTTTGTTCTGCACTATTTGTCTCCAATGAACACTTTAAAATCCCCAGGGGCGACAGCACCCCTGGGGTTTGCTACCAGTTCGGGGGCCTTAGAATATCTGCCCCATGGACGTGACGATGGTGTCTGCCTTGATCAGCGCCGCGCCGCCGAGGATTGCCGGGAATGCCATCATTATTTTCCCCATGATGGCGTTGATGGCTCCCAACACGATCGCCGCGATGCCGGCCACGAAGCCGATGGGCCCTTTGAGTACCGAGTTGACGGCCACGTCGTATATGTCATAAGCAAAGCTTCCAGCCGCCGGCGCGACTATCGCTTCCGCCGTGCCGGTAATCATGAGGCCTGCGGCCATTACGACGAACATGGTAACTACGTATAGAAGAGTACTTTCCTGGTTTGTTTCGCTTGTCTGCATAATGATTTTCACCTCCTTTCTCCCAAAAGTCGTTTACTTCGTATTCCCCTCGTTCAGGAATTGCTCGATCAAGCCAATGTTGGCGCCACGAACGGTATGGCCATTGACAATGAGCATGGGCGTGCCCTTGATGTTCATGGTCCGGCCTATATCGGCGAATGCCTGGATATGTTCTTCAACCTTCTTGCTGTCGCATACTTCATAAGGTTTGCCGTCGATTTTTCCACCCATGACCTCCTCAAGAGCTTTTCCGGGCTCCTTCTGACAGAGAATGTATCTTGTTTTTTTCTCAGCGTCGGGGTGGAGTTGTTTAATAGGGAAAAGGAAAACATATCTCGTAACGTCCTGCCTCCCTTTCAAATATTCGTCAGCCTTGCGACAAAAAGGGCAGTCCGGGTCGGTGAACTCAATGATCTGTTTTTTCCCCTTGCCGATTCTGACGGCCTTCTCCAGCGGCAAGTCTTTGGCCCTGGCGCTCATAAGCTCGTCACGTGCGCTTATAAGCTCGTTACGGCGCACTCCGGTCAGGTCCTTTCCATCCTTGCTCCACATACCACCCACGATGATATGGCCGTTTTTCGGGTAGTAGTAGAGGATCGTCTCATCCGAGAGGATTTCGTAGAGCCCTTCGATAGGGGTCGTGCGGACTTCCGTTACAGGCGTATTCGGGAAATCCTTTTTAAAGGACTCCATAGCGGCAGATATCCCGGCATCGGCCTCTGCAGCGCCGGTCGCAGTCGATATTTGCTTTTCAGCGGCATACGCTCTTTGTATCGTTGCCGCAGCAAACAAGCTGAAAATTAATGCGGCAACTACCAGAGAACGGAAGTTTTTAAACACCTGCGGCCTCCTTCCTTTTGCTCTTGACCAGGTAAACGACATCCGCGACGCCGCCACAGAGAAATGAAATGGCCCCGATAAGAAACACGAGCCCCGCATTTAAGCTCTCAGGGCGTAGATACCGCCACTGTGCACCAATAAGAAGCAGCGCGGCCCCTGTGTATAACGCGACCTTGACAACACTACCCGCATCCCCCTTTCTTTTTTCGATGATGCCCTTGTTGATGAGCTCCTGAGTTCCCTTGCTCTCGATTAGGCAAACGATATCCCCGATGCCGCCACAGAGCAAAAAAATGGCGCCAACGAGAAACTCGAACCCCGCAATCATGCTCAAGGGGTGTCCCTTCTGCCACTGTGCGCCGACGAGAAGCAGAACCGCCCCTACGTACAACGCGACCTTGGCAAACAACAGCGTTTTTTTCATAATACGTGACCCTCCATCAGTTTATAATTTCCCGGGGTTCACAGACCGCCGGGTTTACAGCCGACTTGTCATTCAAATAGCTAATCACCGCGCGCCTGTTTTTTTGCGGTTCCTTCGACACATAGCAGCACTTCCCCTCTCCCGTGACCATAACAGGCTTAATTCCGTTGCTTTCAAGAAACGCCGCTACGGCTTTTGCCCGATCCACGGCGAGCTTGTCATTATATTTTTTTGTGCCAAGGTCGCACGTATAGCCGTGAATCTGAAGCACCGGATCCTTAACATCTTTCAAACTGGCGACAACTTTGTCCTTGAGTTTCTGCTGCTCGGCCGGCTTTATCGTCGCATCACCAAGATCGAACTGCACTTTCGCAAGCAGACAAACCGGGTTGACGTCCTTTCTTTCCTGAAGCAGCACCGGCTGTTCCGGTTCTTTTGCGGCAGCGCGTTCCTTCTCGGGTTCCGTGTCCCTGTCATTGGCCGCCGACACTTGTTCTCCTTCCGGAGGCACTAGGGGTACTGATGGCATGCTTTGAATTGAAGTTGTGTCGGTAGGCGCCGAAACGAGCTTTACCGGGGCCGGGTCCTTACTGAAACTCATCGTAATTGCCGGTGTCTCCGTTGCCCGTGCGAGCCGTGGGATATTGCAATCACTGCACACAACGAAGACATCGACCGTTGAAACGTCTTTCACCGTATCGCCGTAGTCATAGCTATATTGTTCTTTCTTTGCTTTAAGGCCGATATCCGGCCGCGTTACGGAAGGCAGGTCTTCCACTGGTTTTTTGGCGCAGGCCGAAGTTAAGATACAAAGAATAATTAAAATATATAGTGACGTGACTATTTTCATTAGATATGCGCGCTTACTCCATAAACGGAATCAAAGCGCCGCTCCCTTCTTTCCAGCCGATCTGCATCTCAAATATGGACTTACGTCTTACGTTAGCAATGTATAGGCACCTGCTTTAAGAAACAATCCGGATAGTCGTCATAAAACGCCGATTTATTTTTGCGCGCAGAGCTTCCCGCATTCTTTTTTTGAACTGACCGGCAATGCTGCTTGCCGGATCCGGATCACATCTTCCTTGCTCAGCTGAAAAAGCGTTATCCTTCCAGGCTGCGGACAAGACTCGCGCGAAGATTCTTGCGGATGAGAGTATGGGGACTTCTGTTATCGGGGGGTTGCGGCGCTGAAAGGTAACGGCGTCATCTGCAGCAGAGTTTGGATATCGCGGTAAGGCCGATGAGTTTCATTCGACGAAAGCTTCTGATCTTGGGTCCGTCATTCTAACCCACGGCATTGTTTTTCCGTGTTGGCAAGCAGACCAGGCATGAAGCATCGAGGAATCATATTCGCTCATTCAATAAAAGTTTCAACCGGTGAGTGCATCAGGGGCAACGACATGTTCATCGTAACTTTTTTACCGTCTGGACTGCTTGCTGTTTCCCCTTGCCCTTGACCGCAACCGACGGAATATACTTCGCCCGTAACTCGTCAAACTTTGACTTCAGCTCTCCCATGCAGGTGAAATACGGTTGACAGTCTTTAATACATCCTTCCGGTTTGATAAAGTGCTTATTTGTTACTTCAACGACCGATGTATACATTTGGTGATTTAATTTATTCGACTCTTCTTTCAGGTATCGCAGGTACCGGATGTCTATAATTCTCTCTGCCATAATTGCGTTGTGACGTCTATTGAATCTATCGAAGTTGAAAGCGTTTCTTTCTTCCGGTATCTTTGTGAGACAGAAATCAACGTGCAGTATATTTTCGCGGTCGTACTCTTTCTTTTGGCAGGACACACAATGATACCCGGGCGGAACAACCTCAATATAGACAAACGGCTGGCCGCAAGGACACATACGGTACCCGAACGTTAGATCATCAAAACAGAGAAATTTAAATATCCTGTTGATATTTATATCGAGATCCTTTGATATTTGTATGATCTCATGCCCCTCATAGAACATTTTTACCACGGGAAGTTGCTCTTGCTTAGTGAGTTCGGCAAATATTTGCTTGGGACGGCCCTTGGTGATTTTGACCAGAAGATGTTTTTCCGTTACTATTAATGCGGCTTGTCTTGTGTTCATTTTCATATAGAACGTAATAAAATAAAATGACAAGTCATGATTCAGAAGATCGATGAGAGCCACCTGTATTCTCTTATCTTGCTCGCTTAGAGTGATTTCCTTGTTATCCATACAATTCCCCTTTCTTGATTCCCGCTTTAAATGCTTATTTGTGTGTCAGCTCTCAGCTTTGCACTGCTGCATGAAATAATGAACCCGTTTCTTTGTTACGCGCCCCGACGAAATATGCTCAACCCAGATAACGTCATTCTTGCTGCGAGGTCCGCTTCTCATGAGGACTGCTCACCAAGGCGTCTTTTTGTGATACCACAGCCGGCCAAAGTCAATTTTCCTCCGATCCCCGGTATAATTTTCCATAGTATCTTTTTGATTAAAGGACGCACGCTCCTTCCAAAAGCTTGTCGCTCGGCTTCGTTTCACCGCTGTTTAGCCACGCGCGGAAACTGAACAAGGTTACCTTTTTCATCTTTTTTAACGCCGAGGTTGTCGAACTTGCGGATAAGCGACCGTGTCTGCTCAATGTATGGCGAGAAGTTTTTGAGGTATAACGGAATATCGATTTTGGTCCCGTCGTTCTTGATCTTGGTTTCCAAAGAAGAAACCATCTTCTTCATGTGGTCGACACCGAGCTCGCCATGCTGCGCCGGGATGTACAGAATCCAAAGTAACTGCTGTATTTTATCGGTGATATTTTCGTCCACGAGCGCCGTCGCAAACTGGATGTCGCCCAATTTGTCGGCAAATTCGAGGAGTTTATTAATATCCGCCTCGAACTGTATAAGGTGGGATTTCATTCCAAGGGAGAGTTCTTCTTCCTCAATACGGGCTTTGTTCATTATGCCTTTGTTTCGTTTTTCATTTTTCCCTTGTCGTTTCAATACGGTAAAAAGATCGTCATTACGCTTTTCGCCGGCATTGCCGTTGTCGCCCTTTCCTGCTCTTTTTGCCGCTGCGACTTTTTCTACAAATTCTTTACTGCTTGCCTTGTTGAGCCGATTGAAAAGCTCCTTGTCCTTTTTAACGTCTTTTCGAAACTCCGCCGGCGCATGAAGAAGCTGCAGCACTTTGTAAAAAGGAAGAGCCGCCACGGCGCTGTCCTTGAATTCCTTATAGGCCGCGACGCTAGCGGTCACAAATTCAGTATCTTCATTAAGCTCCTCCGTAAAATAATTTTTCCAATTACTGTAGAAAGCCGCCCGGTAAAGACGTCCATCTATGATCGCGGCAAATGCTTCACCCGCCAGCATCCATGCAGATACGAGATTGGATTTGGCGGTTTTGTATTTTTGAACCGCCAAAACGAGCCTGTCTCTCATATCTTCAGTAACATCGGCAAATTCCTTTACATTATCCATATGCCCTCCTCTAAATAAAAAAATGTGGTTGAGAAGTTTATAAACTTCCCAACCACATTTATTCTGCAGATGGTGCGATTTGTGCGTTCGGATTTTTGATAAGTCTGCGATATTTCAGCAAACTCATGGAAGCTAGATCCTCAACTGTGAATTTTTCACCATTGATAACCAGCTCCCCACGTTTTAATTGCTCTTTCTGAGCAGCGGTGAGATACGAAAGCCTTAACACCCTGTCGAGAGACAGTTTTTCGACGTCAGTGCCTCCGAATTCCCGCTCGGCCTTGAGCAGCCTTTTAACATAAGGAGGATTCATATTGATATGTTCTCGGACCCATTTATTAAAATTGCCTCGATAGCGAGGACATTTCTCTTCTCGCTCTTTTTTGAGAAGCCGTGCCTTTTCTGCCCAGCGTATTTTCTCCCGTTTCAAATCGGCGAACTTAATAAAGGGCTCCTTCTCCATCCCGGCAATATCCATCGCCTCTTGGAGCGTGATCTGTCCTTTACGGTAATACCAAGCTGCGAGCACCATATGCCGTTCTTTCTCGTATCCAGGTACAAGGATGCTTAATCTATGCATGGGCCCAGCGCCACTTCTTCTTTTTCACCGGACCTGCATTCTCGGGGATGTATTCAAACGGTACGCCCCGTTCATCTTGCGGGAGATTAATAAACTTCATAAGCTTATTTCTCCCCTTGGGGGCGGCGTGCCACCGATGATAAACGATGTATAGGGTCCCTTCGCCGATATCGGCTTTTTTTCGTAACCTCTTTAACCGCCAAATTTAGTTTGTCCACAAAGCCGTAGAATGCGTCCAGCCTGACAAAAACCCTTTCTCGCGCAAGTCCGCCCTCCCCGAAGGATCCGACTGATTTGCAGCATAATATTTGCCGCAAAAGTATTGCGGCAAATTAAAGCAAATACAATCAAATGTCAAGTAAATAAATTGAGTGTAGGTAAATAATCGAGGAATGTAGTTTGAGGATAAAACGGGCGGCCAGAGGGATTTCTCCGGTCCCGCTAGCCTGGTTGAACAAAAATGGGTGGACAAGTCTGCCAAAATAAGCAAAATATACAGCGGGGTGTAATATATAGCAGTGAGGTAAAGAAAACGAGAAGCCGACAGAAATGAGAAGGCTCTATGGTGCTCGTGGGAGGTTTTTAAAACTGAGCTTGTTGCTGTTACCGACCCTTCAATTTCGAACGTGCATTTTCGATCTTACTCATCATTTCAGATGGTGCAAAAGGCTTTACCGCATAATCGTCTGCACCGGCTGCCATCCCCGTCCGGATGTCAGTCTCGCTGTCACGTCCGGAAAGGATGATAATATACGTTGATCCCAAGGTCGCGTCCTTTTTTACTGCTCTACAAATTTCAAGTCCATCAGCAAAAGGCATCATAATATCGAGCAGGATGAGATCCGGACGGTAGCTGTTGATCTGCTCCATAACGTCACCATGCTCATCTACCACCCTGTAATCATAACCACGACCTTCGAAATCAAGCATTTTTGCAATAGCAGCCACAAAGGTCTTATTATCTTCCGCAATGAAAACCTTAAATTCTTTCTTCATATAAATATAGCTCT
This sequence comes from Nitrospirota bacterium, assembly GCA_963769335.1. Taxonomy (GTDB): domain Bacteria; phylum Nitrospirota; class UBA9217; order UBA9217; family UBA9217; genus JAJYKN01. The sequence goes on from CAVYLT010000003.1 coordinate 102,366, forward strand.
CCTTCTAATCGGTGATTATTACTGCTTGCCGAGGATAGCATATTTGGCGACTTTAGCAACCCGAAATTTGACTACTTTCCTTGCCTTTATCTTGATGGTCTCGCCTGTAGCGGGCTTCCACCCACACGGGCTTTACGCTGAACGAGCACGAGCTTACCGAGTCCAGCAAGCGTGAATGAATTCTTGGCTTTTTTCTAGGCTATCTCAGCAATGCATTCCATCAGTTCTCCAGCAGCCGCAGATGCCAAGGCAAAAGACAAGTGGGAGCAATCGAGTAGATATCATCTCTTTTCAAGTCCCATCAAAAGACCTCTTGAAGCAGCAACGAAGAGGGCTCTCTTTTTCATGTCCAAACTCCGCACGAGAGAGAATAGCTGGGTCAACTCAGCATCAGCTTTACTGTTCCCCCTGCCTCCAGTAAATCTGACCAGCTCGGAAAGCGGGACATTGAGAGCTTCTGCGATTTGGAAGTAAGCATTGATGCTTGCATTGACCTTCCCATTCTCGATGTCGCTGATGTGGCTTGGATGCATGTCACTTGCCTCTGCCAGGGCCTCCTGAGAAATCTTTTTGCCTTTGCGGATATTTCTGATGTTTTCCCCTATTAAACTGAGCACATTGTGAGTTTTCATGACATAGAGAATAAGGGAAATCTGATAGGATGATAATAGGCTATAGCCGATATTTTACTTGAACTCATCGTTTATAATTGATAATATTGTTTTTGTTATCGTTTATAGTCGAAAATGAATGAAGGTTTGAGAGATTTGTGTTATAAAAAAGCATCAGATTTTGTTCCTTCTATTTATATCACCCTCTCTTGTGGGCGCAGAAACCTTTTTGCATTTTAAAGACGCCACGAATCAGTGCGGTAACTATTTGGCAAAAAATGCACCTGTTGACGAAGTGTGGACAGTGGTGAGATGTGCTGGGCAGGAACAGACATTAAAAGGTTGTTACCGTGAAAAAGTGCCCTGAACAGGATTTGACAGGGAATGTTCCGATCGCTCTTGCGGAATATCAACCAGCTTATATCGGTGAAAAAAGAAGAGAGAGAAAGCTCAAATATGCAGTTCAATAGGTCTTAATTAAATAGTTGATATTTTAAAAAATTTAATGCTATTATATGCCTCTTAGATTTGCACGTTAAAATCGTACTATTGAAACAATAGCGGAGATAAGAATTTGGAAAAAAAAGCACTCGGCAAATTGCTGCGATTAAAGAGAAAAAAATTAAAATTAAGTTTGGTGGAAATATACAAGACTTCGGGAGGAAAGCATTCTCCCGGAAAACTTTCCCCCTCCTACTTATCAGCACTCGAAAAAGGTAAAGTCACAAAGACTCGTTATGACAAGCTAGTCAGCGTATCAAACATTTATGATGTCGATATCGAGATCATTAAAAGCGCTTTTCAAACTACTGCACGGGAAGCGAAAGAACTCGCGCATATCGATGTGATCCTCAAGCAATTAGCCGCTGACGAAAAATTTGAATATCGCGAACTTGTCCCGGAAGTTCTTGAAGAAGAACCGTCAAAAAAGGTTAAAATGCTTTTGATAAGGCTCTATGAGTTCGGTATCCATAGGAAGCTATTGTGATGGCTGGGGCAACACATAACAGGGGCAGCAATGATCCGGACTACAGGAGCAGCTCCCTGGGCTTCCGCCTCGCCAGGACTCCGTAACCTTTTGGTTTTTTAACTTTTCACGTTTTGCGCGTTTACTCCCCCCCTTTTTCAAAGGCCGTGATGGGATGACTTAACCATCGGTGACGGGTGTTTTCCAGCATACTGTCATGCAAAATACTACTGGTATCTTGTGGCAGTTTCAACTGTCTGCAATTACAGACAGTAGGTGCTCATCACGAAGATCTTAATGTGATAGAAGCGAAGAATATCGATTGTAATTTGTAGTGCGATGTCCTTCTTTAATATATAGCATCGGGAGAGGAAAAGCATTATGAGTAAAAAACCTACAAACCAGCTTCAGGAATTTACAAAGCTCTGGAGAGGGTTCTGGGCTTCCCGCGTGGTACTCACTGCTAACAATTACGGGATCTTCGATCATTTGAAGACCCCGAAGACCATCGGGGACATTGCTCGTGTCATAAGCGGTGATCCGCGGGCCACTGAAATCCTGCTCGATGCCGTAACCTCTGTGGGACTGCTCAAAAAATCAGGCGGTAAATATCGTAACACCGAAACGGCCGGACAGTTCCTGGTAAAGGACAGCCCCCTGTACCAGGGGGACATGCTGCGACATGCCGACGACCTCTGGAAGAGCTGGTCCGGCCTGGACGAAGTCGTTAAGACCGGTTTGCCGAACCGGTCAGGAAGGCGTGATTACAGCTCTTTTATCAGGGCCATGCATAACAATGCCGTATTCCGGGCGAAGGGAGTCATATCAGCCATCGACCTCAAGGGTGTCAGGCGCGCGCTCGATCTGGGCGGCGGCCCGGGAACGTACAGCATGGAGTTTGCCGCAAAAAAGATCGAGGTCACCCTCTTCGACCTTCCGGAAGCGATCGCCATCGCGAAAGAGATCGTGCACGAACACGGCATTGACAATATCAATTTTACGGCTGGAGATTTTCATACTGATGATATCGGGAGTGGCTACGATCTCGTCTTCATCAGCCAGATCGTGCATTCACTCTCGGTCGATGAAAGCCTGGTGCTCATCGAGAAGGCGCGCGACGCACTGGGCCCGAAGGGCCGGATTGTCATCCATGAGTTTCTGCTCGAAAAGGACCGTGCCCATCCTGTTCCCGGTGCACTCTTCTCCATAAATATGCTCGTCAATACAGCGGCCGGCCGGTCCTACACAATCCAGGAAATGAGAGAATGGCTCGCGAAGGCGGGATTCATGGCTGTCAGGACAAAGGCGCTCGGGGAGACAGTCATAGTGACGGCAAAGAAGAATTCTCGCTAAAATATTGAGCCTTACCATGCTCCCGCATGTCAGGGAAAGGAAGGATAACCTTCTAAATTCCTTGACAAAAGGGTAGCCGGCCTGCCGAACCTCTTGCAATTCAAAATTTTTTATATTATCCTCGTCTCTTGTAACCAGCACCGTGAGTCTGCATTTGTGTTATTTGGAAGAACGGATATCCATAATGGGTACGACGTGAATTGTCGCTGACGAGCATAAGTAGAATAGCCCAAAAGGGTTCCATTATGAAACGCAAAAGTTCTATAAAATATAAAACAAGCGAGATATGCAGCCGCTTCGATATCTCCCGTGCCACACTCTGTCGATGGGAGAGCGAAGGTTTGCTGACCGGGGTTGAACGTGACTGGCGCGGCTGGAGAGTTTACACCGAGTGTAATCTTAAGAGTATTGAAAAACTCATGAAGAACAGGAACGCCTTTTGATGGGGCACAAAAACGGATTTCGAAACGATGACCTACCATTAAATATGTGACCTCGGTTATCGCTGGCGGCATCAATGCGTGGCCCGCATTGTCATTGCAGTATCGTTATCGATAAGCGCTTCATTCGGTGTGGTGAGAGGTTAGCATGACAAAAGCGGAACTGGTGGACAAGATCATAGAGAAAAAGCCTGTCTTGATCAGAAAGCAGGCGGAGGTCGTGGTGAGCACAGTGCTCGACAGTATCAAGGACGCATTGTCGCGCGAAGATAAGGTCGAGATTCGCGGGTTCGGGAGTTTCCGTATCCGTCATCGGCGCGCCAAGGAAGGTCGGAACCCCAAAACCGGCGAGACGGTTTCAGTGCCCTCGAAAAAAGTTCCGTTCTTTAAGGCGGGCAAGGAAATGCGGGATCTGGTAGACGGCAAAAAATAAACATAAACCCCGTATTTTTATCAAATATTCAACCGCACTATTTTGCATAATTTTATTAGCACAGCAGCTACCCACAATTCTGATAGAAGCAAGGAATAATTTTATCGATAATATCATCTACTCTGCTTCCTGTAGTTCACGGTCATTGAAAAAAGCGGGACTCGCAGAATACACCTGCAATTCTGGAATTTAGAAAAAATGAAACAATCATTGGATCCATCCTGAACTTGTTGAAGTTGCAACCCTTGGTAATACATAAAGTTTCAAACCGTATTCTTCAGTTCATACCCTTAAAATACCCCACCAGCATCGTTGACAACGCAGGGCATCAAGCATATATTCGTGCATGAGATGGTGATCCTCTGGCATATTCATTGCAAAAGTAGATAACATCAGATTTGTGGTGTTATCTAGAAACCCATTAAGCACGCATTTTGGGGTGTTGAATACGGGGTCTGCTCAATAAATGGAATTTTCTCCAACCACATGCTCCGGACGGGCAAGGCCGCTGAGCAGCTTACAAGGTCAATAAAGAGGAAAACAAGAATGATAAAGTCTATTTTTGTCTCGGCTGTTGTGATTGGGATATTTGTATCAACAAGCACTGTTGCAATAGCGGAGATAAAGACTTTTACGAAGGAATACACTTATGAGGCTAGTGAACTGGATAGCAAGGTCACTAGCAGAGCGAATGCCCTCGAACAGGTGAAGCGAATGCTACTCGAAGAAATAGGCGTTTTCATAACGAGCCATACAGAGGTTGTAAACTATTCGCTTACAAAAGACCAGATGACGTCAATAACAGCAGGGATTGTATCTGCGGTTGTACTTGATGAAAAGTGGGATGGCCACAACTACTGGCTTAAAGCAAAAATAGATGCAGACCCGTCTGTTGTTCAACAGGCAATCGAAGTTATACGGAGTGACAAGAAAAAATCGGAAGAGCTTGAAGGTGCGCAGAAAAGGATAGAGCAGTTGACAAAAGACCTTGAAGCGGTAAAGAAGGATTTGGCCAACACTCCAGAGGAGCGACAAAAAAAGTATACCAAAATTGTGAACCAGAAGCAATCTGTGGACTGGATGACCACGTTCTTCAATCTGTTCGATGAAAAGAAAAGCTTTGCGGATAACGGGGCGGCGCTTGATGCAATCAATAAAGCAATAGAACTGGATCCGGAATATTGTGTTCCATACGTGTTGAGGTCATCTCTTTATGGGATCGTGGCGAAGGATTATCAAAGGGGTATTGAAGACATGACCACTGCGATAAAATATTTCGCGACAGGCCCAAACAACCCGTATGAAAACACAGCCATGCTATATGAGGCACGCGGACTATATTATTTACGACAAAATAAGCTAAACTTGGCCATGGGCGACTTCATGACGGCCCTTGAAGTTGACCCCAATGGCATATTGATGCCATCGGGTATGTTCAAAGATGCAGATGTTGAACTTTTCGTTAAAAAACATCCGGAGGATTATCGTTCATACATTCTTCGTGCTCGCTATAACAGCCATTATATAAGTGGCTACGATGATTCAGATAAATCGGATAAAAATTTTATACTCAAAAGAAACAAGGTATACGATGGTGCTGTCGCCGACATCAAAAAAGCCCTTAAACTGAATAACAAAAACCCCCTTGCCTACTACGTGCTGACCGAGGCGTTCATATATAAGGCCAGGTGGTATGACACTGTGCACATCAATGAGGTCGATACTATCAGCCACAAAGCAATTATTGATGCGGCAACAAAAGGTTTGAAATTATCGACAGGCAACGACTGGAAAAACCGATTTTTGAGCATACGTGCCGAAGAATACCTCACATTGAAACAATATAAAAAGGCAGTTGATGATTACAATTCACGACTTGAACTTTACCCAGCCAATGCAGGCACGTATCACGACAGAGCCATCGCTTACAAAGAGCTGAGCGAATTTGATAAAGCTTTAAGCGATTTAACGAAAGCCATAGGGATGAAGCACGACAGTATTAATTGGCCTCAAAGCGCTTATGAGATAAGAGCCCATGTATATGAGGCCATGGGTAACTACAAAGAAGCAGTAGAAGATTATTCCAGTGCGTTCAACATATGGGAAAAGGCGTTCGGCGCTTTCAACAAGGAAAATAAACTGGGGAGTGGCGTTGCCTACGATATCCTCGAAAAACGAGCAAATGCCCGTCGAAAAATCGGCGATTTCACAAAAGCCATAGAGGATTACAGGCTAGCAATAGAATGGATGGCGGAATTTCACCCCTCAATGATTTATGAAGAGATAGGCGACACCTACATGGATTTGGAGAAGCCGGAAGCGGCGATTACAGAATACGACAAAGCTATTTCGAAAAACAATGAAACCGACAGGAACAAAAACAAGAAGGACAAGACTGATTCCTTAGCATCTGAATATTACGTTAGAAAAGCGATGGCCTACAACGCGTCGAATAAACCGGATAAAGCTATTGAAAACTACAAGCTGGCGCTTGATGCAATTGACGACCTGCCCCCATTAAAAGAAGAAATCTATCGTGATATGGGGATGCTTTACCAAGGAATAGGTATCGATCAGGAAGCACTCAAATGTTATCGTGAAGCGGTAAAGGTTGCGTTTCGTGGCACTGCCGACCAAATGTCGTACTCCTTGCTTGCGCCAATGGAACTCGATAACGGGAACAAGAAAGAAGCGTTTCAAACATTCGATAAATGGATAAGTTTATACCCGAAATCAACCGGGGCGTACGCGGCAAGAGGCAGTGCAAATTTGTCCCTTGGAAATTATAAAGAGGCTATCAAAGACTTGAATAAGGCTGCCGATCTATCTCCCACTAATTCGTATGCCTACTATAAACGTGCGGGAGCATATTTAAAAATGGGTCAGGAAAAGAAGGGGTTTAATGATCTGCGTATATCTGCTAGACTCGGCAACGAGGATGCACAAAAAATACTTAAAGAAAACGGTCTTGAATGGTAGTTCTCAGGTCGAGTAGCGCCGCGCACAAACCCGCCGCTGATCCAACCAGCGCGGTTGGAAGGAGCAAAAAATGGATAAAAACAAAATCAAAACGATATGTGAACAAAATGGATCAAAACTAGTAGAATATACATCGAGAAGAATTGCTCTCATCGTTTTGCCGTCTGGTGAGAACCTCATAATTAGTATCGGCGCTTTTACTGCGAAAATAATGAGACCTCGTAAGTTCTTCGGTGTGTTTTTCCCAAAAGTGCTCTTGGCCAATAATATAACTGCTTGGGAACCAGCTTATCAAACACAACCGGCTATGGCAAAAGAAGGCACCCGTTTATATCTGTTGGCTGGGTTAATAATGATACTGTCCAAGTGTAAAACCACCAAAGAAGTCGCTATGATTTGGCCGACAATAGAAAATCCCATAGGTCTCGCCGCAGTAAATGATTTGTAACAAGACGGGAGCCTGGAGGAGGCCAATTTACTATGAGTATTATTTCTTGGATGAATAAGTTGATAAATGAGCACGGCTCGGCATCGATCATGAAAGAACGCATTGCGCTTAAAGACGATCAGATCGCTATAAAAGACAAAAAGATTGCCGAACTTGAGGCACAGCTTATGGATAAGGCCAGAAAAGACAATACAGCACAGCATGCAAGCTCAGCAAAACCAGCTCAAAAACCTGCAGTATCATCACAGGCTGCATCGCAACCGTCCGAAAACGAAAAGATTAATGATGCATTGGGCTACGACATTTTAGGCCGTCTTAAAAACAAGTTATAAACATAATTCCAAGTCGGTTTAGATATTGAGTATAAGTTCTCTCAATCCTGCATTGTTACATGGTATTAAGAGTAAAGGGTGATACATTATGAAATCTCGTCAGAGGCTGCGTGAGATTTATAGCGATGTTTCATGGGCTATTGATTTGATCGATGAAGAGGATTGCCTCACTATCCGAATGACAGACTATCATGCTGGGCCATTAACATTACCATTAAGTCGGTTGAAACAATACATAGATGCTGTCAAGAACACGTCAAGTGTTGAGACACCGATTAAATTAAAGGCGGAGCAGCCGAAAGACGTGGTGGAGTTCAGAAGGCAGGACCAATGGTCTCTTGCTCTTTCAAAAAAAGATAAATATCTTATTGTTAAGTCTCTATATAACGATGAAGAACCTTTACTGTTGTCACGGAAAGAACTCTACGCGATCGTAAAAATGATGAACAAGCGTGTGAAAAGACGTCGGCCTCAGTAAGCCCAACCAGCGCGTTATATATTTAAAGGAGAACTAAATGCCAGAGAACAAAAAGAAAGAGATGGTATTTGTCGCGGAATGCGAAAACACCATAAAGCGGCACTGTGCGATTGAGGTGTATTCATGTTCCTAAACATCATAAGATGGCTCGCAGTAATTCCAGCGGTCTTGCTGGCGCGCGGCCTTGCCATGAAGCCTTTGATGCCTGTGGTGTTGGCAGCAGAGCGTCTTGGCCCTCGCATTGGCTACATCCTCCATATGACGATTTCCGTGATTGCCTACTTTATTTACGGAGCGGTTCTGGTGTTGGTGGGCGGATGGGTAGCCCCCAGCCACAAGAATGTCGTAGTTGTGATCGTTGCCGTTTTCAGTATCATCGAGGCGTGGCGGCGCTGTTATATCTTTTCTCATTTCACGAAGGCTGCCTATCTGAATGCAGTGGCCACTGCGCTGGGTTCTATTACGGTAGCGTTGATCTTTTGAGAAATGATGATGCATCCTAACTAGTGCGCTGCAGCGAAAACCGCCGCTATGCTTCTCCGTATTGAACTATACTGCTATTTGAAGGAGACAATATGTATAAAATTTATTATACTGATGTGAAACTTCGCATCAGGCTACGCTCGATCATCTTGAGGAACTTGAAAGTTGTGATATGGTCAACAAACAACAACCCAATAGTATCTATCCTGCGACCCGGGCTCTTTCTCTAGAAGGCCGCCGTTATTTGATCGAACACAAATTACTCTAAGCGGCATAAAGCCGTCGACCTACTGGATCGAGACGGTCGCTTTGGTACGCGCCGCTCATTCTATCGTTAAATTACGTCATAGTTCTTTCCGAATTGCGAGGTCATCTTATGGGAAATAATATCGACAACTATAATTTGGAAGGTGATGTGCCCGGTGGCATTGTCGGCGAAGTTGAAAACCGTTACTCACATAATGTTTATTTCGTGAGTACAATCTTTCAGGAACCAGACAATTGCTGGACAATAATTGTTGGTCCGTATTTTGTAAGGAAAACCTGGTTTGGCTTAGTTAAAAAAATGGAACCCTTACAAGGCCCACCTTTAACATTTTATCGAAATACTGAACAAGAAGCTCGTGACGTTCACGCTATGGTCTGTCAGATGATAGCCACTCATAAAGCTGAAGACTGGAAGGAGGTCGCTCCTGATTTGGCGCCACCAGACGGGTTTACTAAACAGATACAGAGGAAACTTGAAAATACATGGGGTGATTCGCTGTCCTCTGAAATTCGCTGCAAGTTTAGACACTGAATTGCACAATCCCTGTCGCATTCGTCTGCATGAGCAAATCAGCTCACGGGTCAAATTCGCCAAACAGCGGGTCGCTGATGGTGTTCCGCGTTCGGCGGATGTAAAGAAGGAGACAAGAGAACGCCATGAATACTGAAAGCAGCGTTCGTTGCTACTGCAACAACTGCGGGCGCAGTACTGACCATCTGCTGCTTCAGAAATGTGTAGTTGAGGACTCCGAAGAGTACGATGGTGATGGGCCACCCTTTTGGTGGACGGACACTTACGAGATGTTCCAATGCCGGGGATGTCATGCGGTATGTCTTCGGCATTTCATAAAGGATGCCGCTGGTGAAGAGACGGAAGCGTTTTATCCTCCGCCCGTCTCGCGTCGTGTTCCTTTGTGGCGCTGGCATCTTCCCGTTGGCATGCAGGAATTGCTCAATGAAATCTATGCAGCTCTTTATAATGACAGCAGACGTCTTGCCCTAATGGGCGCAAGAACCCTCGTCGACATGTTGATGCTCGAAGAAGTCGGGGATGTTGGGACGTTCGACACGAAGCTGAAAGCTCTGCGTGACAAAGGTGTCATCTCCGAGCGGAACCTTAAAGTGCTTTCAACTGCATTAGACGCTGGCAGCGCTGCAGCACATCGCGGCTACAAGCCAGATCGGGTAGTGATCGAAGCCGTACTGGACATTATAGAAAATGTTCTTCAGGCAACGCATCACTTGTCTAAAGTAGCAGAGGAACTTCGCAAGAAGATCCCTGTTCGTCCTGGAAGTTAACTGAGTTATCCAACCTTGCTCTGAACATCGAAACCCGACAGCGGGTGGGTCGCTGGGTCTCGCGCCCCACACCCGCACGTTGATGCAGGTTTCAAGTGGTATTATTTACTCCTGTCATATTATTGACATTGCAGAAAAGTAGGTGATTCTTAGAATATTCACCAGTGCGGCCCGATACTAATTTATAGGATTGAAGTTTGTACCGTGAGACGACAAATCAGTTTTTATGTTAGCAAGAGATCGGTCATGATGGTTAGTACCTGATTGGAGTAGATGTCCGAGCCCAATGGAAAACGCACCAGGTGGGGTGGAAATGTTATCCCGTCAAGCCATATGTTCAAATTGGACCTGAACGGGTGTCCAAATTACTCCGGAATGAGTGTCCAAAATCACCGGAATATGCAGCAACACATAACTTGCAATCAATAGTACTCTATGATATAAATACCCATGGTACAGCAACACAAAAAAAGCAGCTTCAAGTCCATGGAACGCCATGAATTTGGAAAGTATATAGCTAGTATTAGAAACAAGTCGGGTTTGAACCGACCGGAATGGGCGGCAAAAATCGGGATTACAGATTACCAATTACGCGCGCTCGAATTCGGATTAATTGAAAAACCTGACATTGAAACGATAAGCAAAATTGCGGCCGGCTTTAACCTGGAGGAAAATCATGTCAACGCCGTATACTATGGCATCCAGGATGAAAAAAAATTAAAGGAACGTGCGCGCCTCGATAATATCCTCGCTGCTATCAAAAAAGATAATAAATTTGCACTCAAAAACTATGCTGCGCGCTCGTTTTCAGAAAAAGAAGATATACCGCAGAAAACGAAGATATTTATTATCAAAATGTACGAAAAAATAACTGGTAATAAACTCCTTTAGCTTTAGCCCGGGGAAACGTTGCTCCTATACCATTACCAATCATCCCTGCCTGACATGACAATCACGGAATTATCCAAACATACCTTGGCGGCTTACGAATGCGAGTTTGATGAAGGCGCCCCAGCCTCCATGTTCGTGAAAAACTATTCCCTGAATAAATTCGAATTATGATTATGTATGTCCACCTTTGCAATCTTGCCACCAGTATCGGTTTTTGACAAATTTTTTTTAGCATAACCAACAAAATGGCCAAAAGTAGTGCTGCTCCGCAGATCCTTGGGGTGGCTAAGAATTTACCTTAAGCTGAAAACGGCCTGACGCATGACTTTTGATCTTCAGGGGTGTGTGTCTTGGGGTGAAAACAAATTGTCAATCGCATAAGCGAGTTCGTCTGGGTCGAATGGCTTTGCCAACGAACAATCTACTTCAAAATCGAAATGATTTATATTCACCGCACCTGTGATTATGATAACTTTGATGTCCGGCTTGGCCAATTTAGCTCGCCGTATAAATTCATCACCCTTCATCAGGGGCATGTATAGATCAGAAACCACAATATCTACATCCTCCATCCGATTATGAAAAATATCAATAGCTGTAACAGGATCGTCCACCGCCATAACTTCATAACCTCTTGCTTTTAAGCTATCCTCCAAGATCGCAAGCACTGTCTTATCATCATCGACGAGTAATATGCGACGTGTTATCCCGGATCTTACCAACGCCGGCGCGGACTCCTTCCCTTCTGGTCGATTCGCAATTTGATGACGGATCACGGGGAAGTAAAGTGTAAATATGCTACCTGTATTAACGATGCTGTCCACGATTATGTATCCATTATGATCGGCCACTACCCCGTAGACCATGGCCAAACCCAGCCCAGTTCCCCTCTCATGCTCTTTCGTGGAGTAAAATGGTTCAAAAATGCGCGGGATATTCTCAGCGAGGATACCGTCCCCCTGATCGGAAATCGTGAAAGCAGCATATTCCCCCTCTGGAATTTTATTGAGCTTGAAATCAACAAGCTCACTGACTTTAATGAACTCCGTCTTTATGGTGACCTTCCCCCCATTGGGCATGGCATCTTTCGCATTGCATGCGAGATTTATAATTACGTTTTCAAGGCTGGCGGCGTCGGCATTAATGACAAGATCGTTTTGGGAAACATCCAGATCAAGCATAATGTTGCTATGACAGCAAGTCATTTCCAACAGCTTCACGGTGCCATGAACAATGTTGTTAAGATTAAGTGTCGTCATTGCTATTTTATTTTTTCTCGCAAAACTGAGCAGCTGTGAAATCATCTTTCCGGCGTTCTGGGCCGATTTTTTTATTATTCCAGTGTTCTCACGCAGTTGCGGCGAGATGCTCTTTTCCATATCAACCAACTCGACGTACCCGAGGACAGCTGTTACGTAATTACGAAAATCATGGGCGATACCACCCGCCAGATTTGCGATCGCTTCCATCTTTTGCGCCTGAAAAAGCTGTTTTTGATAGTTAAGGAGCGCTTCCTCCGCTTGCTTCCTCAATGTTATGTCTTCTTGCACGGCAATCCAGCATTTTTTATCCGATATTTCTCCAATCTTAAACCTTGCAAAGGTGAATAGCTTTGTCCCATCCTTCTTCCGATTAATGAATTCACCATGGCAAGTATCTTCGGTTTCCAGTTTTACCATAATGTCCGCGATCGCACTGCCGTTATCACGGTTATTGATGATTGAGATTGGTTTCCCAACCAGCTCACCTCGTTCGTAACCGAACATGGCGTCGAACGCCGGGTTTGTTAAAAGGATGATCCCCTGTTCATCCCACGCGCTCACGCCTTCCGCCATGCTTTCAAGCACGCGCGCCTGAGTCTTCAGGGCCTCCTCATTTTTTTTGCGCTCGGTGATGTCCTGTGCGACCCCTACATAGCAGGCAACCTGCCCGGTTTCGTCCAGTATCGGATATCCACGGTCCCAAATAGACCGAATGCCCCCATCAGGCCGAATAATCCGATACTCGTGGCTGAACTGCTGAAGGACCTTCTGAGATTCAAGGGTATTCAGAACCCGGCCACGATCGTCCGAGTGGACAGCATCGAGAAAGGGCCGCGGCTTATTGAACAAGCTCTCCCGGGAGCGCCCCCACACACGCTCATACCCTGGGCTGACATAGAGCATCTTTATTAAATCAACATCAGCTATCCAAAAAACTTCATCGATTGTTTCCGCGATTAACCTGAAACGCTGTTCACTTTGCCGGAGTGACTCCTCGGCTTTTCCGCGCGCGACGACCATGGTATTAAATGTCGCCGCAAGGTTCCCGATCTCATCCCCGGTTTCAACCGGCACGGGCTTGACGGACAGCCCCTCACCCAGGGCCTTCACGCTTTCAGTTAAATTTTCCAATGGACGTGTGACTCTTTTTACTGCCAGATAAACAATGATTATGCTGGATAAAATAAAAGTCAACATTATGAATGCGTTTCGCATCAGTAAAGAATATATTTCTTTACTATAAATATCCTTGCTCAAAACAATGCTTACATATCCAATCACCTTATTTTCAGAATCACTGCCGGCGCCGTCTAAATAAAGCGACTCGTCTTTGCGTGAACCCGTTTTAACTATGATAGGTCGCAAAAATTCAAAAGTGAGGATCTTTTCTACAACGCTTACTGCCTGCGCTGTGCTCAGGCCATTGACAGCATCTACTTTAATCGAATCGGATACCTCACCGAATGGCGCCTTACTCTTCGCATAGAGTGTCTTTAACTGAATATTATAAATCGACACCGCGATGACATTTTTTTGTCCTATAACGCTTTCCGCAGCTTCCGACAGCAAGCGTTTATTTTCCGCGTAAACCCCGACCATAGAACCGCGCGCAAGTATCTCCGAAAGCATCTCACCCTTTTCCCGTAGATCATCCTTTAACTTCTCTTCTTCGTGGGACACGGCAAACAGCGTAAACGTCGACAAAACAACGACGATCACAACAATAAAAGAGTAGAGCACTTTATTGCCGAATCTTTCTTTTAAAGCAATATGATATTTTCTACTCAATTTTAATTGCACTCTTCACGGTTTTATCGTTGATCCGAAGACCCATTTTTGCCGCTACTGCGCTGTTTATTGCGAGATGTGCTGTGCGTGCATAGACCCTGATCGAGCTTTCGCTGCCTGTGGAAATCTCGTTGGCCAGTTCGCCCGCCTGAACGCCCATATCATAAAGGTCCATATCCAGGGACGCCACGGCCCCCATCTCAACATATTTTTTTGAAAAGGAGAAAATAGGTATGTTGTACTGAAAGGAAAAACGAATCAAGTAGTCGACCGTTTCAGTCGTAATCACGGTTGGATCAGGGACCATCCAGAGAACATCTATTTTGCCTCGCATTTCATCCATGAGACCTGGTATCTCACGGGGATCTCGCGTTTGTTTAATTATCAACTCAATATCGGCGGTACGTGATGCCTTTTGAGCCTCTTGCACGAACGCAGCAGTTTGCCGGGGATCATACAAAAGCCCGATCCTTTTCGCCGTGGGAAACACTTTCTTCATGGTGGCTATATATACCTCGGGCGATATGTCCATACTGACGCCTGAGATATTAGATTGCTGCATACCGGCGACCTCGGACGGGATCACCATGGTGAAAATCACAGGCTTGTCCTTAATCGCTTTTACTTTTTTGAATACGTTTGTTCCAATAGCAAATACTATATCAGGCGACTCTCGAAGTATGGTTTCTGCTCCCTCATCTTCGCGAAGCTTTAATTCCCGCACCTTACACCCAACAACCGATGTAAAACCCCTAAGGACTTCCTGGTATGGTTTTAATTCGGCACTTTTAACAATTATTACCTCGCATGATTCGGCATGTAATGGGCAACTGAGCACGAGTGCCACGAATGCAGCTGCTACAAATAATTCAGCCCGTATATGAAAATAAATAATGTCGCGAAATGAATACAATTTGACCATCAAACATTAAGTAGACTTAACATAGGATTGCGCAAAGACGGGAGACTCAGAGAAAAGGAGGTAAAACGTAAAAGGAGAGCGAAGGAAAACCTTAAAGTGATACCGCTTTACTTCCGTAAAAATAGCCTTCCATATATACTAGGTAGGCTACCCGTCATTACTTGCACTATAACGCAGGATAAACTTGAGTAAGCATAAAGTAGCAAGAATGTATAACTCTTTAAACATAAAAAAGCAACCTGTAAAGTCAGTCTCTAAGGAATTTTTTTCAATTTATTGTTTTCTGCTATTACAGCCAACTCATTAAATGTCGTATCCCGTGGCCGCCCGTAGGTGCTCTCGCTAGGCGATAATAAATGTGACTGTCGCAGATTTCCGGTCGTAATTTAACGCGCATGTTTTTCTTGGAAATATGCATTCGCATTCAAAACGGTATGCCTCGAAATTACCCCTCTTTTGTTCTTTACTTCTTCGCAACTTGTACTATAATTTTTACGAAACATTGTAGTTCCTGCTTCAATTTGCACTCGATTGCCATATAGGAGAAGTACATGTTTCGTCCGGGATTGTTAGGCAACAAATTCAAAGAATTTCGCTAGCACAGGAAAGGAGAAATAATGAAAATAGAGCCAAGATTTTATCGCGTACGTGTTGCGGAAGGTTCACTTGTTGCAGGATTAATATGCATTACCTGCAATCTAGACGCCGAAAATAAATTTGTGGGTATTGAATATTATTGCCAAGTATGGTCCTTTGATGACAAAGGATTTAATATCCCAAGTTCACGTCAGGCAACTTTTCAAGAAGAATTGAGAGTCCTGCATCATGCTGTATCGACATATGAAGGACCTAGGAATGACGAAAAAAAACATATCGAACTTAAGCTCAAGGAAGCTTATACTTCTGCTGACTCGATCACTTTTGAGGAAATTCAAGCGATACCATCATTAATGAAGTAATGCCTGAATAGTGAAGGAAAGTTAAGGTATTACGTCTATTTCCTTTAATCATCTATTTCCGGATATTGCTGCAGATTCCGATCGGCATCGGACAGCGACTACATTTTGAATCGGACACCAGCTCCGATCAGTCTCGGACAGCAGTTCCAAATAGTTCGGACAGCGATTCCGACTGACCTCGGACAGTGTTTCAATAGAGCCGATCACAGATTCATTGTGTATCATTTCATTTTGTGGTATAGTTTTCCGTCAATAGCTACATCCTGTATTCTTGTAGTTACCATTCTTTGCACTAGCTGGCAAAGAGCCTATCAGAGTTCTTACACCTAGCCAGACATGAGCAACGCCCTCCACATTAAAGCAGCAGACGCCCGCTTAGCGCTCCATTTAACGGCATCAATACTGAGTTACTTGGGAGGACAAGAGAGTTAAAGGAATGTTTGAATACCTCTTAGAGCTATAGAGCTATCGGTTGCAAGTAGGAGATATATGAGAAAAAAGGCTATATTTCTATTGCTCATTCTGGCTTGCCTGATTTCAACCACTACACAAGCCAAAGACCTTGACCTTATCAATGCCCCCACTCAGGTTTACTTCAGTCCGAACGGCGGCTGCACGGAAGCAATCGTAGAAGCTCTTGGTAAGGCGAAGGCACAAATTCTCGTTCAGGCATATTCATTCACTTCAAAGGTCATCGCAAAGGCTCTTGTCGATGCTCATAAGCGAGGGGTTTACACAGAAATCATCCTCGATAAGTCTAATCGTTCTAGGAAGTATTCTGCTGCGGACTTCACTGCACATGCAGGGATTCCAACGTACATCGACTCGGCTCATGCCATTGCTCACAACAAGATTATGATAATCGATAAGGAAGTGGTTATTACGGGATCTTTTAATTTCACAAAGGCAGCAGAAGAAAAGAATGCCGAGAACCTTCTGATTCTCCGCTCACGGGAGTTAGCACGGGATTATATCAAGAATTGGGATAAACACAAGCAGCACTCTGAAATATATAAAAGACGGTAGTTTTGGTGCTTGCTTTTGAAGGCGTCGAGGTGATGACACTATGACTATAAATAGCACTCAAGCTAATACAGCACTATTAACACTCGCTATCGATGGTTGGCGTTTCTCGCGTGCATATCTAAGGTTGATCAAGAAATTAGATGCTGGCGACCAGAGCAGATATGTCAGTCAGTTTCAATATTTTCAAAAGCAGTTAGAAGATCGCGTCGGCGAAATAGGATATAAATTGGTCAACATTGAGGGCCAGCTCTATAATCCTGGACTCGCTGTTACGGCATTGAATGTGGGTGACTTTCATTCTGATGATAAATTAATAATCGAGCAAATGCTTGAACCAATAATTATGAACGATAATGGATTGGTTAAGCCCGGCACGGTTCTGTTAAGAAAGGCGGAAATCATATGAGTAATTTTGTAGGCATTGATCTCGGGACTACCAATAGTGCTATTTGCACATATGATGGCGAGCACGTCAAGATATATAAGAGCCCAGAACAGAACGATGTTACTCCCTCGGCAATCTATATTGACCGCAGAAGCAGGTATTATGGAAGATCCGCTTATGATGCAGCAGCGCGATCTCCAGAGAATGTTGCAAAGGACTTTAAGCGCCTGATGGGGACAAATACTCCAATCAAGTTTGCCACCGCTGGACTGACCATGTCTCCCGAAGAGTGCAGTGCTGAAATCCTCAAAGTACTGTACGGTTATCTCCCCGGAGAGGTTCGCAATGATCCTAAAACCGGCACAGTTATTACAGTCCCAGCTGCATTTAACCAAATGCAGCGTGATGCAACCTTATCAGCATCCGAAATATCAGGCATTGGGAATGTAGCTTTAATGCAGGAGCCTGTTGCTGCAGTAATGAATGTAATGAAGGCGCGAAGCTCTGACGGGGTATTTCTTATCTACGATTTGGGAGGCGGTACTTTTGATATCGCGCTCGGCCAGTGCATTTCAAAGCGTGTCAGCTTGCTTGATCATGGAGGGATTGTCATGTGTGGCGGCCGCGATTTTGACCGTATGATTGTCGATCGAATCGTGAAGCCTTGGTTGTCAAATACGTTTAGTCTGCCCGATAACTATGCCTCTGATCCAAAATATATGAGAATTATCAGACTTGCTGCCTGGGCGGCGGAGCGTGCAAAAATTGAACTATCGATGCAGAAGAACAGTGTCATTGCATTAAATGAAGACGAAGTAAGACTGCAGGATGCTGCTGGTAAGGACATGTATTTAGATATCCCACTTGACAACAGCATATATGATCCACTTATAGAACCAAAAATCAAAGAAACAATTGAAACAATGAGAGAGCTGTTGAAACGAGCGCAGCTGACGCCTAATGATATCGAGCGGATCGTATTTATTGGTGGCCCGACACAGCATAAGTTTCTAAGAGATATGGTTTCATCCGGGCTTGGAATAAGCGCTGACATTTCTGTAAACCCGATGACTGCAGTCGCGGAAGGCGCAGCCATATTTGCAGAATCAATTGACTGGAGTTCCGCTAAGAAGCAGCGTAAATCGGCAAGAGGCTCCCTTTCGGTAAGTGGGAAAATAAAGCTCGGGCTGGACTATATCAGCAGAACCTCTGATATCAAAGCGCAAATAGCTATCAATTGTTCTGATCCGATATTGCCAGGATCGAAATATCAGATCGATAGTTTAGATACGGGTTGGTCGTCTGGCCGCATGGATTTAAAGAATGGATCGAGACTAAATGTAGAGCTACTAAAAAACGGCGAAAACAAGTTCAAGATATTTGTTTTTGATCCCACAGGTGGTCCGATCGCCATAGAGAATAATATTCTTATCATTACAAGAACCGCTGCAACCGTGGATGCGATACCCTCATCACATTCGATTGGCGTCGAAGTAAAGGATAAAATGGCAGGCGTTGGAAGATCAATAAAGTATCTGATAAAAAAAGGTGATTCGTTACCCAAGAAAGGTACTATTGAGTTTAGAGCAGCGGAGGCTCTTAGAGCAAAGGGACCGGGATCGATAAATATTAAGCTTTGGGAAGGTGAAATAGAGAACCCGATTGATGATAATAGGCCGGTCGGTTGTTTAAAGATTACTGGTGCTGATTTTGATGCTGGCATGATCAGTCCCGGGGATAAATTGATATGTGAATTTGACGTTTCGGATTCGGGCAGGGTTTCACTGTCAATATCAGTCCCAAGTGTAGGAGGCACATTTACACGGCATGATTTTTATTCTCGTCAAGACGGTGAGGGGTCTATTGATTATATGAAGGCAAGCCACCTTGTTATGCAAGAGAGTGAAAATCTTCTTGAACGGGCAGATGATCTTTCAAAGGGTGTATCGGATAGCCGTTTAAATACGGTTACAAATAAGCTTCAAGAGTCACAGCAATTAGCTCAACAAGAAGGTGATCCTGAGGCGATAAAGCAAGCTATGGAAAATATGCACGAAGCAAAGCGTCTGATGGCAAATGTGAGAAAAGACAATTTAGCCAGCATGCGCCAGATTGAACTTGATAATGCCGTTAATTTCTTTAATGAGCATATTAAAGAATTCGCAAAACCTACCGAAATAGGCTCTTTTGAAAAAATGGTAAGAAGCGCTAAAAGCTTTCTTGAAGATAGCAAGTCCTCTGAGTTTGAAAATATTGTGGATCAAATACGAGGTATGAACTTTCAGATATTATGGCGTCAAGATTGGTTCATTGTTGATAGATTCAAGAGATTTGCAGAACAAGACTATCTCTTTACTGATAAGGCAGCCTATAATCATCTTATTGCAGCCGGAATGGAAACAATAAAGCAGGATAAGATCGATGAACTGAGAAAAATAGTTATTGCTTTGTATGATATTAAGATAACGACGCATTCAGAGCAAGATGTGTTTTTGCAGGCGAATATCCTGTTCGGCAATTGATTAACAAATTCTCAACTATCGGGTGAACTCGGTTATGAACGGCGAAGCGTGGTTACCACTTAAATACGAGATTATATCTGGAATTAAGGCCGGCCCAGTTCTGCACAGTGGGCAAGGATGGCAAATTATAAAGTCATCCGGCCAGGCTAGTAAAGTGCTACTCGTTCAACCATCAGTGATGGACAAATGGGTTACTTCTGGAATAATCGATGGCGATAATTATCTGAAATCACAGTTCGGCTCTGATAATTATTCGCTTATCACCAGTGATGATCGCATACTAGCTCCACTAGCATCTTGCCCTGAACCTGCGAATAAATATGATGCCCTCGGATTTGCTGCAGCGATTAAACGGACACGACAAAAAGATAACAAAAGCCCATTGAGCGGTGGCATCTATTGTGAAAAGCTTGCGTTGATATTGCCGTTGCCATATCCAGATGACATCTTGTCGGACGATATAATTTTAGGCGCATATTTAACAGGCGGTGTTTTTGTATCCTGCTATTCTGAAAGACGCTTGAGGACATTAGCGCCTTGGATATCGCATGAGGATCTTCACGCCATATGTGCTGAAGCAGGCATCCAGATTCAAAAAGATCCCTCTCTAGACTCACAGGCTAAATCCCGTTCAAGTAAGCTGTTTCGCCTAGTTGGGCGGCCTCACCTGGAATCTTTTTTCAAGGAACACATAATCGATATCATCGAGCATCAAGAACATTACAAGAAGCTTGGTGTTGATTTTCCTTCTGCAGTGGTTCTCCACGGTCCTCCTGGATGCGGAAAGACGTTTGCAGTTGAGGCATTAATCGAATATCTTGACCTGCCGTCGTTCACGATCAGCTCTGGTTCTATCGGGAGTCCATACATCCATGAAACTGGTCGTAAAATATCTGAAATGTTTGATCAGGCTATGAAGCAATCACCATCGCTCGTAATCATTGACGAAATGGAGGCATTTCTATCAGATCGGGAATTTGGCGGTCAAAGTCATAGGGTAGAAGAAGTGGCAGAGTTTCTACGACGTATACCAGAAGCCATTGAAAACCACGTTCTTATTATTGGTATGACGAACCGTATAGAGATAATTGATCCTGCCATTCTGCGGCGTGGCCGGTTTGATCATGTCATTAAAGTCGATATGCCTGAGGAAAAAGAGGTCAAAGAACTTCTTGAAAAACTGTTTTCGGAGAGGCCATGCGCAGCCGACCTCCACCTGGACGATGCAATCAAGACACTGATAGGCCGCCCGTTGTCTGATGTTTCATTTTTAGTACGCGAGGCAGCTCGGATAACGGCTAAAAAAGCAGAAGATCATATTGATAACGCGAGTTTAAAAGAAGCATTAAAATTAGTTGTTCGAGAGAAAGAAAAAAATAAACCATCCATCGGGTTTTAATTGCATATGAATCTCTTTGTTAGCCCATTTTATAAGCTCGGTATTAGCACACGAGCCTCTAAGCAAAAGATCGTCGAGGCTTGTGATGAAAAAAGCCTCAGTCTCGACCCCGAGCTATGCGCTCGATGGCGCACGCAACTTACGCAGCCGAGAAGTCGAATTGCTTACGAACTAACGTGGTTGCCTGGTGTTTCGCCTTCGCGTTCACTCAGTTTGTTGAAATTGATCCAGGATAGGTCGTCAGACATCATTAAACAATGTGACGGTCTTGATCCTATTGTGAAATGCAATGTCCTGTCGAGTTATTTGTCATACAATAAACCGAGCGATTCATCGCACTTGTTAAATATCTTAACAACGATCTCTGAAGCATTTGACCAAATTAACCCGAACAATATTGTAAAGGCCATTAACGAGGACAGGCAATTATCACAACTACCATTAATTCAAGATATCGATAATATTAAAGATGATCTAGAAGAGCATCGTAAATATCTTGCTGGTGTCATGAAGGATGCATTAAATAATGTAAAGAGTCCGGATATTATTATGACACGGCTTGTGGAAAAAGTTACATCAAATGGCCAAAAACAGCCGTTGCAGTTAATTTGTGATCTGACCGATCTATATCAGATCGAAGTTAAGAAATACTTGGATCAGCTCTCTGACCAGATCAACATTCTTACTTCTCGCATTCAATCAGATCATGAATTTGAATTTGAGCAAGATTTTACACTGCTAAATAAAAAGGTTCGCCTCTGGGATCAAATAGCTCAACCTATTCAGTTGATTGCCGCTGCAAAGGGATTGGACGATGAGTATAGTAAAAAAATAGCGACTGATATTCGGAATACAGCACTTCATCTAGCCAACGAAAAAGATATGCATCATGCGGCCCAAAAAATAACTACCCTCTTAGGAGACATATTTAAAGAACTACCGCAGTTTGCTGATAAAATATCGGCGGATATATCTGCTTTAGACGGCATTATTGAGAATAAGAAAAAAAGAAAAGAAGATTATGCCAAATGGAGAGAAGAAGTATCTCTCGACATAAAAATTGGTACTGTCATGTCAGATAGGTTAATTTTATCGCCCGAAGCCATTAATTTTAACGGACATATCATTAATACAAATAAAGTTACGGCAGTGCGCTGGGGCGTTTTGGTGCACTATACAAATAGATCTGAAGACAAAAGTTTTTATACTGCATGGGTTGGCGATAATCATCAAACGATGGAAATAGAATGCAATACGACATTTGAAACGAAGAGCGCAGTTAAAAATCGTTATGAGTTGGTAACCAACAAGCTGTGGAAGCTAGTGGGCGTTAGATTGCTTGAAGATACCCTACAGCGCTTGTCCTCTGGTGAAAAGATAGAATATGGCAACTTGTTAGTCGATAGCAACGGAATATTGTTTCAATATGAAAAAGTGTATGCAGAATGGGAAGACCTGAGCATTTCAAACCAGCCCGGTGCTTTTGTTATAAGCACTGGAAAGGTGAAGGCTACATCAGAGGCACTCTCCTATAGAGATTTGGATAATGTTGTGATCCTCGAACCAATAATGCGGTTCTTATGGAAAGATGGTAATTATCAGAAACTGAAAAGGGGTGAATTTAAGTAATAGCTGTTATGCCTGAGATTAAAGATGATATAGGTTTTGCGGGAATTGGAAAACGAATTGAAGATATAGAAGAACCACGTCTTCAAGCTTCCACCGCGGAGCCTAGTTCCCAGGAACAGACACAAGAGGAACCTGTAGAAAATGTGCATGAAGCAGCGGATGAAGAAATCAAATCGGGCAAGGTTGTTTACAAAAATAAAGGCGTCCCGAAATTCGTCTGGGTTATTGGTATCATATGCGTTATTATCCTGTTTTCAGTATTCTCTGAAAACTCTTCTAGCAAACGTTCTCCTTCTAGCAGTACACCTTATAGCCCTCCGCGCTCGTCGGGTTCATTTCAGCTTCCTACTCCAAGTTATGCACCACAAAATCAAACCGATTCATCATATTCTGATGATGTGAGCGGTAATGGCACATTTCGATGTACTAGCTATCATCATAATAGTGCGAATGCACTGCTTCCTACCAGTTATGAAAAAAGTCAAATTGAAAGTGAAAAAACTATATTGCAAATTGATGAAAGAGAGCTCGAACAACTTCGTAATGATATCGACTCCACTATAATTGATCGCTCTTCGCAGTATTCCATTGATCAATACAATATGACCATCAATGAATATAATTCAAAATTAGAAGATTATAAGCTTCGAGCAAGACTCTATAAAGGTAAGATTAGTACCTATAACGCGAAGATTGATTCTTATAATACATATCTACAAGCTAATTGCCGGAAGGTAAATTAAGCGGAGAAGGCAGATATCCCGAAGAAGGCAGCGGCAAATGTGAGGGTGTCATCATCCTATCCCTGTCCGTTGCCTTCGAACCCCGCTATAGACAAAATTTTTTTATGTAACCCATATCGCTGCCGTCTGTCATTGCAATAAAAAGCCGCCCTCTTCCAGATGATCCCGGAATGAGGGCGGCTTTAGATTTCCGTTTAACTTTAATAATTAAACACTCAAATCATTATTAGCATCATTCCCTTTTCCTGAGCGGATACCCCGCTCGTAAAGCGGGGCTGAGCGCCGGCCTGTTTTTGATGAAAAATGGCATATTTCACGCGACCTCTCGCCTATGGGACCCCAACGACGGCCTTGATCGCTGATTCATGAAGCAGCGTCGCCTTTCTCGCTTCTCTCAAGAACGCTATTTTCCCGTCCTGGGACGGAATATTGTGATAGATGGGTGCAACGTCGGCAAGCATGTCTAACCGTCCACCGGCACCAATCATCTTCAGAACACCACGATTAAAGACTGTCTTAAATACCCAGGTCGAGGATGGCATGGCCCCTATCATCAGTTCTTTGAACTTGCCGGGCCCCTTGATAGGAATCAGATCACCCGGGTCCTTGTAGCCCACGAAGTTGTTGATGACGAACATTCGCTTTTTGATGCCCTTGATGAGATCCAGGGTCCCCAGCCTGCCGGCGTCATCATCATCGAGGGCCAGGACTACGATCGGTACCGCTGACTCGTTAACGAGCGTGAGGGCTTTTTCGCTTAACACATCGCCGCAGAGCGCAACGGCTCCTACCCCCTTCATCGCACACTTGATGTTAATCAGGTGAGCATCAAAGGGGCCCTCGACGATAACAATCTTATGGTTTCTGGGCACGTTCGCGACATGAAAGAGAAAAGGAACGTCTTTCGACGAGCCCCAGGAGTTCTTATATTTCGGCGTCTCGCGCTTCTCTTGGATGCCCGGGTTCAGGCGCCCTACAAATCCCAGACACCCGCCGTTCTCATCAGCATAGGGCAGGATAAGTTGGTAAATCTCACCAAAACCAACTGTGAAGATACCGGCTTCCTGCAGAAGCTCCTTTGAGCATCCGGCCTGGAAGAGGGCCTTAATCATCGGCTCGCGTTCCATATAAATAACGCCGGCCTTTTTCATGGTCTCTTTGTCGAAGCCCCTCTTCTCGAGGTACTTTGCAAATTCGTCCGGCATTGACTGGGCCGCCCTCTGGCCGAATCTCATAAAGAGCTCCCTCACTTCCTCAACGGTCGTCGGCCTGCTCGCCTGCTGCCGCGGCTGAGAATAATCGATCAAGTTGACGCATGCCATTTCTGCCAGTTTCTGCAATATGTCCTTATTGGTCTTCAGGCCAAAGCGATTCGCGGTGTGAGCCCACCAGGAAAGCGACTGTCCTTTCCGGCTCAGGTCGCATGAACCCGCCTTGCACTTCCCGTAATGACCATTGGCGTAGCAAAAGAAATGATCAGCTCTGCCGCACTGTGGACAGTCCGCGGTGATCCCTTTGCCGATATCCCTTAAGTTCTTGAGATCCGCGAATATTGCTTTCGCGGTCAGTCTGGGATAAATATGATTTTCAAGAAGTTCACTTGTATCCAATTCTGCCCTCCCTTCGTTTAATGTTTTTCTTCGTCATACGCGACACTTCGTCTGATGGCGATACTTTACCTTACCTCGATGCCTACCCCATGCTGAAATACGATCTTATGATCCGCGAGATCCTGGCAGGAAGGCGTATGTGAAATGAAAAACTCGCTCGTGAACCCGCCTAGCTTCAAGGCTTCCCCTTTAAGCAGGAAAAAGTCCCGCTTGACGTCTTGGGACAGAGCCCCGTCGCGCTCGTCGGTGAAGAGGGTATGGTACTTCCTCTTTGAACGTTCGGCATTGAACAGGGCAATGGCCTTGGTGATGGCATCTTCAAGCCACGTTTTCTGCCCGCCCGATTTATCATGCAGGCTCGAGGTGAGGCCCGTCTCATTGTCGATAACGGTGATATCGAATGACTCTGCCTGGGTCCCGTCCGCCTTCATATCCTGCGTGTCGATCCTCACTGAGAACTGCGAACCGAAGCAGGTGGAGAGCAGCTGGTTCGCCAGGGAACCTATGTAAGGGCCGGCATCGTCTATTTCCAAAGGGATGATGCCGTCATTGCTAAAACCCTTTTCAAGGATGACCCACAAGCTACGCTCTGCCTGTGCTTCAGCCAGCCTTAACCTGATCCCGGCGAGCTGCTCGCCCGCTTTCCTAGCCCCCTCGAGCGATTTCTTCATGCTGGCAACCATTCCGGTAGCTTCAAGCTGGGCACGGCGGCATGATTCTACTGCATTTTTGGACGCCGTAAGAGCTGCGTCAGCTTCCGCCTTCTTTGCTTCCGCGGCTTTAGCTGAAAGGAGTATGATGTCAAGCTCGTCGAGGGACCGCTTGACGCCGTCACGCTCCTTTGCCACGGCGCCCTCCTCCGCCATGGTCGCCTCGAGGTCGGACAGATGTTCCAGCAACGCCGCGGTTTGCTCCAGATCCAGCTCCTGCAAAGAAATTTCGGCTGATTCGAGTTCCGGCAGTAGCCTGGTCCACCGCGCTACCTCATTCAGTTCTTTTTTGAGTTTATCCTGCTCTGCAACCAGCTCATCCTTGCGCTTCTCATCGGCTTTTACGTCGGATTTTCTCTGCAGCTCATCCTTCTTTGCTGTCAGGTCCGATATCCGTGATGCAAGAATGGGGTCCTCGCCAGTGCCCTTTTCGAGTTCCCTCAACTCCGCGCGGGCCAAAATAAGCCTATTTTTGTCCTCGACAGTCGCCTTGACGGCGGGACAGGATATCTGGAGGTCCTCGCCGCACGGCAGTTCACCCAGCCGTTTGACCGATGCTTCGACCCTTGTGATCTCGGATTTCAGGGTGGCTTTTTTACCCTGGTGTACGGTTTTGTTCTGCCCCTGCTTTACGAGGAGAGGATTGAGTTCAGAAGATATGGAAGCGGCCTCTTTTACAGACCTGCCGGCTTCGTCGATACGAGCATAAACGCTTTTCAACTCGGACTCGACGCCTGCAAGCTTGTTATTTACGCCTTTCTCCTCTTCCACTTTAGCGCGTATCCCGTCGGCATGGGAGATGATCTTCCCGATACGGAGCCGTTTCTCCAGGAAGGCTTTGTACTTATCGTGATGCCGGTCTTCCAACCCCTCCATTTTATTGCACAGGGCTACTACCTGACGATCGAGGATACCGGCTCGTTCCGATGTCCTCGCCCGGTTTTCTTCATGCGCTTTAAACTGCGCCAGCTCAAGTTCGAGAGCGCTCTTCGTTGATGCGGCCTCTGCCTCGGCGGCCTCTGCTTTCTTGAGTTCGGCATTGGCTTCCTTCAAAATTCCTTCGGCCGTCAGGAGTTGGCGCATAAGGTCGCTTACTTTCCCCGCCTCAGGATCAAGGACCGTCTCCTGGGCCTTCATGAGGTCGATAAGCTTCATCAGAAGGTCGACGACCGCCTTTGCCGCTTTCCCCTTGTCCTGTATGTCGGAGAGAAGAAGCAGTTCCGCGAGGATGTCTTTGATAACGCCCTTCCGATAGGTATTCAGTCTCGGGGCCTCCTGGCAGCGGAAGATTGAATTGAAATACAGCCTCGGTGAACCCATGATTGTCTCAATAAGACTGTCATAGGTTGAGGCCCTGCCGCTTTTGTTTAAGGGTACCCATGAATCGTTTTCCAAAACATCGAGATAGGCTTCCATCTTTCTTGCAACGGGGTCTATAAAAAGGACAGACTTATAGGTTTTACCGTCCTGTAAAAAATGGAATTCCTTCTCGGCGGCGCAGTAAACCTCGTTATACAGATCACATGACCCCGGCGTATAGTTGCCGCTGCTGACTTTCGAGGGCATAAGCCGAAACGGATGCATGTTATCCAAAAAGGTTGTTTTGCCGGCGCCGTTGGGACCGATCAGAGCAATGAGCCCGGCAAGAGAGGAAATATCTACGCTCACCTCTTCAAGACCCAGCCCGTTCTTGATCCCGATGAACCCTTTAAGACGTTCCAACAATGGTCTCATCGATTTCTCCTTGTATTGGTTAATGCAACTGGGATGCTGCTCTTAGAAAAAAGCCTCCGCAACGGGCAATTGTAGAGCGCCGCTGCAGAGTCTTCCATGAAACATCAATAAATTTGCCGCGCTTATTCTCGACAACCCTGGTGCGATACCGGGGTACGATACCGGTTGCCTTGCATTTGTTTCAACTCCACGATTTCCTTCTCTCCGAATTTCTTTCTCTGCATGTTGTCTGTTTCCGTGTTATGAGAATTCGTGTGACTGCTTAACCCATGGCAAGCTCAGGCTGCTTGTCCGCGACCTTTGTCTTTTTCTTTCTTGTAACCTTTCCCGGCGCCGGCGCAGAGGTTTCCTGGATAACGGGTTCTCTTACCTCCTCGGCCGCAGTGACCTCGCTGTTGAACCTTTTCGCGATCGTTGCAAGCAGTTCATCCTGCGGCAAATCGAGCATTTCTACCCGTGCAAGAACCTCCTCATCTGCCCGCTGGCCGGCGCTCTCGGCCCACTTGATGTATTTCTCTTTTGCCGTTGAGAGCTTGGATATCCCCTCCGCCCTGGTGCGCTGGACAGGAATAATCTTCTTATCAAAGATGATCTCCTTCCCGACGACATCCTCCACTTCCGTTCTGACAAGGTTCTTTGCGTTGGTTTCCGACATGATGGCCTTTACCTTGATGACCACATTCCCCGAAATGTCCTTCCCCGATAAGGATGAACGGATGTCTTCTTTCCAGTTTTCCGGGTCTTTCCCGAGGTCGATGATAACGAACTCCCGGGCGGGCGTCTGGACAAACTGAGGATCCGGCTCCTTGCCGGGCTCGAGATCCACGACAAAGAAGCCTTTGGGCTCCAGCTCGCCGGCGTTCAGCCTCCCGATCGATCCGGAATACCAGGCAGGCCCGACTCGCTGGGACTTGTGGATATGCCCGAAAGCGATATAATCTGCACAGGCTGCCCGGAGGTCAGCCGTCCCATACGTGAGATCGCGGCCGAGCATCGCCTGGCCGGTGGACGTGATCGCTCCCGTTATAGTCCCATGGCCCACAAGCACCGTTACGACGCCGTTCTCGTGCATCCGGTCATTGACCACTCCCCAACCCCTCATAACATCCCCTGCCAAATTGACTACCTGCTCCTCGGCGGTATTGGCGTCGGTTCCGAGGGAGACCAGAAAAGCCTTGGAAAGGGACGGGAGACAGGAAAAAACAGCATCCGGTATCTGGCCGTCCGGCTGGTAGAACCCGAGATCTTTCTTGAAAAAGACCTGGCGCGCGTCATTTACCGCCATGACGTTCGGCAAACCCCGGAGCGCTTCGAGGTTGTCGAAATCGTGCAACTCCGTGCCCTTGACGACCAGGACCGGACAGACGGCGGACAGACGCCGGACAAAGCCGAGAGCCGCGAGCGCGCCCGGTGAATCCATCAAAAGCCGCTGGTCCGTTAAGTCTCCCGCGATGACTATGGCATGAGGCCGTATTTTCTCGGCATGGGCTGCCATGAAGCCGGAACAGGTGATCACCTCTTGGAGGATATCCGCATCATTGTCAAAATGGATATCCGCTGCGTGTATGATTTTAAGTTTTGGCATACTGCTCCTTCTTAACTGTAAAATCGATTTTACTTCGCTGCAATCTCCGGTCCCGAGGGCGAGTTATGAATACGTTCATGCTCCCTCCTGATCCCTGAACCAGAAACCGCTTATCCTCCTATGGGGGGTCTTCGGGTATTTGAGGGACATGACAAATACCGTATGAATCCCCATCGACCACGGGCTCACATTGTCATTCAGCGGATACGCCGTGACCTGGAACTTCTCCTTCGGGTCAAATGTATGCAAGCCGACAATATGCCCGATCGCTCCTACAGGCGGCAGCTTGTGATGATGAATATTTGTGATCTGTGAAAGCATTTCCCTCTCTTTTTAAATAAAAACCCCTGCAGGCAGAATTACCCGCAGGGGCCAATAATGAACAAGCAATATCTGAGAATTACTGGAACGCTTCCCCGCTTACGCGCGTTGCCGCGTCCTTGGTTGCCGGCCGCGGAGACGCATCCTTCCCTCCGATAATCGCGTTGACTTCATTCTTCGACAGGGCCTGCTTGACATTGCTTGTGAACTTGTCGATCTCATCAGCCCCGAGAGAGGCCAGGTTCTTCCCGAAGGTTCTCTTGCTGTAATCCTCCATGGCGCTCCTGAAGGAAGTGACCCCGTCGAAAAGCGGGTTTTTCATCACTGTGCGCAGAAAAGGCACAATCTTAGGCCCGAGCCCGAAGAGCTCATCGTCGGAAGTCGCTGCCGGTGACGTACTTGCCTTTTTGGCAGACGATGCCCGCGTGTCCTCAGGCCACTCGTCGCCCAGTGCATCGGGACAGGACTTATCAGCTGCGCCGGGCTTTTGAGACGCTGTGGCGGCTTTCCCGGCAGCAGAATACGAGCTGAATGCCGATACGTCCTTTTTGGCGAGATCTCCCCGCACATCGGAGATGATTTTTGTCGCCTCATCTTCGCTCAGCAGTTCAAGCTTCTTATTGAACTTCTTGAGCGAAATCCGCTGCATGCTCTGAAGCAATCCGAGATCGTCGACGTGCTTGAGCAATTCGTTCTGACGGATGCCCTTCATGAACGATACGAGCCGGGAGCTGAACTTGCCTGACGATGCCTTGCCGACGCCATGTGCCGCCCCTTTGTCGGCCGGAGACGCGACTCCAGCGGGCTTCTGACCTGCTTCCGGCGCGGCGTTCTGCTTCTGCGGGGCCTCGGCAGCTTTTTCGTTACTGGAACCCTGCGGCGCCGACGGAGAACTCTCTGCCGGCGGGGTCTGCTCCACATGCGGCTGTCCCGGACCTTCTCCACGCTTGCCCTCATCGACGACTTCGCCCGTGGTCGTATCGATCTTCTCGCCATGCGTTCCGTTCCGAAGCTTAACGGCGGCAGCGGCAGCCCCGACAACGCTCCTCCGCTGATATTTTTCGGCAAGCATCGACTCGATATCATCCACCGGGTAGTCGCTGTCGATCGTGATAAGCCACTGCTCTCTCCGCTCTCTCCCGACCTTCTCTTTGAGCTTTTTCAGATAGAAAATATTCGCGGGCATTTTGGACAACCCGCAATAATCGCCGGCCATGCCCTGAATCGTCTTGAGCTTGCTCCGCAGCGACACCATGGCGTAGAAAGCGCTCTTGGTATAGATTGCCCAGACGCCGAGGCCGGGTACTTTCGGGATCCTGAAGATGAACCCGCCTCGCATGGTGCAGGCCTTTTCCTGATAATAGCTGCAGGTTTCGGGATTGCAGGGTGTTTTGACCTTGGGAGGCGGCCCGAAAGTCCGGTGCTCGCTCTTCTTGCCGCCGGACTGCTGAGCCCCCCCTGTTGTCTGCTGCGGCGCGATGGCATCCTGCTCGCAGATAAGCTTATCGCCGTAGTACCTGCCCGTCTTGCGACCTCCCCCTGTGTAGCAGGAAAGACGGACCGAGATAAGCGAGTTGATGTTATCGAACGGGAAGGAAATCGGTATTTTCCGCAGTTTCCCATCCGTATCGGCATAGAGGTCCCTGATAAGCCGCGCGTGCTTGGCGTCCTTGCAATCGCTGGGGCGCAGCGTGAAGTAATCGACGTTCCTCATGGTGAGCCAGCTTTTCTGCTGGGAATCCTTGCCAAGCGCTTCGTCGATGTCCTTCCATGAAACCTCCTTGGCGACGAGTTCGTGGTATTTCTTTACCTTCTCTTCCGGGCATCCCTTTTTCGGGACCATGATGCCGGGTCGGATAAGGCCGGACCGTTCAACCCTGAAGGCATCGCCAAGGAACCTGTCTGTGTCGCATTTTTCCCGGGCAATGTCTTCAGCAGTCACATCCTGATCAACTTCATCTAAAACTGCTCCGTTAATCATATGTTCTCCTTCGTACAGTACTCACTTGTTCCAGTAATCGCGTGCGCATGCTGCTCGTTTGCGCGCATCTCGTGATTGAAATACGCAGGCCCCGGCGTCGAGCTCTGCCATGGCGACATATGAACTATTCTTCTTTGACACGAATGATCGGGATACCCTTGTCGATATCCGCCTGGACTCTCGGGTCCGCGGGATCGTTGGCATCCGAAACAACATATTCGAAGTGGCTGAAAGGAAGCGCCATGAAGGTGCCCGGGCTATACTTCTCGCCCAAGCGGGGAAGGAGGCGGGGGATCGTATAGGTCGTATCGCCGATCATCCGCTCGTAGGCAACCCCGGTCTCGGTCTTGATCTCTCTTGCTTCGATCAAGTAATAGAGGACGGTCAAACAACGCTCCGATCCCTCGATGTGCTCCGGATTTTTTTTCGGGCAGGACAGAACCGGCTCCAATCGCTCGATATATGCCTTGGGATGAACGAAAAGCATGCGGCTCTCATACGGCTTGAACTTCGACAGGTCCGTACCTATCGGAATCCGCTTCGAAATCCCAAATTGCCTCGTTTCTTCGATGAAGTCGCTGACGAAGGGATAGTTGTCTTCGCCGACCCACAGGTAGATCCTGTTTTGCTTCTCGTCCACCTGAGGGACCCGAAACGGCTGACCGAGATATCTCACCGGCGGGTCGATCAGGAAGTTCTCAAGCGGCTGACCGAGCGGCGACGTCGGGCAGCACGCATACAGGCCGCCGCACACTCGGCTCCCGCATCCCCGTTTCACGGCTGTTTTGGTCACTGTCATGGCTTAACCCGCCTTCCATTGGGAAATTATTGCTTACAAAACTTCTCATTACCTCGATGGCCTTGATTACTTCATCATCCAGCTTATTGTTGACCGAGACGATGGCCACAAGCTCCTCGAGCTTCATCTGCACAGGATTGATCTTCGGCAGGTCTAAGAAGGCGTCGAATTCCTCCTGAGCCGTCCCCAGATTGCGCTCCCTGATCGCGGCTTCGATGTCCTCGGTTTTGATCTTGTAGCCATACTCCGACAGAAGGGCTTCCTGCTTCTCGACGGGGAGCCTCGAGAGCGAAAGCGCTTTTGACTGCTTCATCTGGCCCCCGCGGAGAAGCTTTATCCCCTGTGGACAAAGATTGATGAGCCGGAATATCCTTTTGAGTTTGGCTGCATTCACGTGCAGTTTCCCCGCGATCTCCTCCAAGGTAAAGCCCTGCTTCACCAGGTCCTTCAACGCCTGAAGTTCCACCCCGGGGTTCGGAGTCCGGTGAAGCTGAAGCGTGAGAAGCAGAAGCTCCGGGCTGCACTTCTCTATATCCTCGCCTTCTATGACTTCAGCGCAAACCGCCTCTTCTCCGAGCAGTTCACAGGCGTCTATTCTTCGCCGGCCGTCAATGATCCGGTATTTAATTTTCCCTTCCATCAGAATGATAGGCTCAATTACGCCGTTTTCCCTGATGTTTTCTACGAAGCCCTTATCAGGAACGGGAGAATTTTCCCGTTGGATATCGGCTATGAGCACTTTTTTCCTCTTCATGCCACTACCTCCTCCGTTTTTGCATGTCCTTTGGCCGCCGCTATAACCTTGTTGATGGCCTCTACATCAAGCACCAAGTTGCCCGACAGTTCAAGCATCGCGCCGGCGTCGCAGAGCATCGTATGAACCTTATCCATATGCTTCTCCACATCCGAATGAGCAGCCAGCTTTTCCTGGTAACCCCTCAGGTATAAAACCATCAGCCTGTGGTGTGAATAAATATCTCTCAGCTGATCGTCGTCCAGCGTGAGCGCTTTCTTTTTTTCCGTAACGTTACCCAATCATCAGTCTCCTCTCCTGATTGCCCTGTTAAAATAAAAATGGCCCGACGGCTGATACAAGCCGCCAGGGCCATTTTTATACTTACTCTGGAGTTAGACGATCAAAACGGCGTCCCGCCTTCATCCACGGGAGCTTCCGGCTCGGGCTGGGCAGCACCGCCACCCGCTCCCGCCCCCGTACGCTTCGGCATGAATGTTACCGACTGAGCCGCCACTTCCACCTTGCTCCGCTTCTGGCCGGTTTCCTTGTCGTCCCACCGGCGCTGCTGCAGGCGGCCTTCGATCAGGGCCCCATCGCCCTTGTTGAGATACTGGCCGCAGTTTTCCGCCTGCTTGCCGAACACGACGATGTCTATGTAGCTGACCTCTTCCTTGGTCTCGTCGCCCTGCTTGTACTTGCGGTTGACGGCTATGGCAAAGCTGGCCACCGCGCTGCCGTTCGGCGTATAGCGCACTTCGGGATCGCGGGTCAGGTTGCCCAACAGGATTACTTTATTAAAGCTTGTCATAATTTAATTTCCTCCCTGGTATCGTATCGAGCGTGAGTCGCTCACTCCTCGCAACGTTCAGTGAATAATGTAAATTGGTTCAATTTACAGCGCCGTTAACACTCGGAATAACCGCAGATGCATTTTTTACAGCCTTCCGTCATCTGCAGCGTCATCGAATGACATTCCGGACACTCAGAGCCGATAGCATACGATGCGGGGCCGTTTCCGTTATTGCCGGCTTGCAACACGACATTGTTCGTTTCCTGAAACTTCTCAGGAAGCATCCGAAGATCCATCGATGTCGGCTCGATGATGCCGAGCGCGACAAGCGCGTAATTGATACATTCGCCGATACCCGCCATAAGCGAGGGCACATGCTTCTTGAACTCAGCCGACCAGAAACTCGTCTCCAGGCTTCGGAGCTTGCGGAGCTCTGCAACGAGAAAGGACGGGTCCTTGACTCTCCTGAAGATACTGCCGGAGATCATGATGCCGATGGCGTCCAAAAACTCGTTATATTCCGTTTTGCGCGTTTCGATGTAAATATCGTGCAAACTATGTTTGCCCTTTTTGTCGGTTTCATACGAAATGAGAACATGTACTTTCTCATTCCAGGCGGAAATGTTGAGTATAAACCTGATTGCAGGAGAAATGGGGCTGCCTTCCCTCTTTTCCTCCTCAAACAGCCCGACAGTGGTTTGTTTTGTCTTCTCCGTTGACCCGGTTGAAAGCACCTGCTTTTCTCGGGACCCATCCCGATAAATCGTGACCCCTTTGCAGTTCAGGCTGTATGCCAGCTCGTACACCTTCTTGACGTCTTCCTTTGTGGCGCTGTAAGGGAAGTTCACCGTCTTTGACACCGCATTGTCCGTATACTTCTGGATGGCCGCCTGGAGGCGGATGTGCCACTCCGGGGTGATATCGTGGGCCGTCACGAAGACTTTCTTCACATCCTCCGGCAAGTCGTCGATACCGGCGCAGCCGCCGTGCTCGGCGATCTTCTTCATGAGATCGTCGGAGTAGAAACCGCGTTCTTTGGCCACCTGCTCGAAATACGGATTGACCTCGATAAGCTCGGCGCCGTCGAGGATCTTCCGCTTGAAGCTGAGCGCAAAAAGCGGCTCGATGCCGCTCGAGCAGCCGGCAATGATCGAGAGCGTGCCGGTCGGAGCGATCGTGGTGACCGTGGCGTTCCTGACCGGGTCCCATCCAAGCCGATCATAGCGGCTCCCCTTGAAATTGGGGAAAGCGCCGCGGGTCCCGGCCAGTTCGGCGCTCGCCTCCCAGCCGAATTCCGACACGCTTTGCATCACTGTTTCCGCGATGGAAAGCGCGTCTTCGGAATTATACGGCACCCCCATCTTCACGAGCATATCGGCGAAACCCATGACGCCGAGGCCGATCTTCCGGTTTGCCCTCGTCATCTTGTCGATTTCGGGAATCGGGTATCTGTTCACGTCGATGACGTTGTCGAGGAAATGGACCGCCTCCCTTACGGTATGCTGCAGCTTATGCGTATTCACGACATACTTCCCGTCTTTGAACTCGAGCATCTTCTCCAGGTTGATCGATCCCAGGTTGCAGGACTCATACGGGAGAAGCGGCTGCTCGCCGCAGGGGTTGGTGGCCTCGACCATGCCTATATGAGACACCGGGTTTGTGGAGTTCATCCGGTCGATAAAAACAATGCCGGGGTCGCCGTTCTTCCAGGCATATTCGACGATGGTATTGAACACCATCCGGGCATTCAGGGTCTTGGCCACTGCCTTGGTACGGGGATTCAGAAGATCGTAATTTTCGTTCTTTTCGGCGGCCTCCATGAAAGCGTCCGTGAGCGCGACCGATATGTTGAAGTTATTCAGCCTATCGTTGTCCTTTTTGCAGGCGATGAACTCGAGGATGTCGGGATGGTCTACCCGGAGTATCCCCATATTCGCGCCGCGACGGGTACCGCCCTGTTTGACCGTCTCCGTGGCGGCATCGAATACCGTCATAAAAGAGATGGGACCGGAGGAAACGCCCTTAGTGGATTTTACCTCATCACTTTTCGGCCGTAGACGCGAGAATGAGAAACCCGTGCCGCCGCCGGACTTGTGGATAAGGGCCGTGTTTTTCACGGATTCGAATATCTCCTCCATGGAATCTCCGATCGGGAGCACAAAACAGGCTGAAAGCTGACCAAGCTCCCGGCCCGCGTTCATGAGCGTCGGACTGTTGGGGAGAAACTCCAGAGAGCGCATCATCCGGTAAAACTCCCGGGCTATCTCTTCGACCTCCGGCTCGCTGCTGCCGTATCGCGTGTCGGCCTCGGCGATCGTCCGGGCCACCCGCAGGAACATGTCCTCAGGTTTCTCGAGGATGTTTCCTGCTCCATCCCTCTTGAGATACCTCTTTTCCAGGACCTTTATACTGTTTTCGGCAAGCGCGGCGAGAGCAACTCCATGACCGCCTCCGCTTGCCGTTTCTTGACTCATTTTGGTCCTCATCATGAAGATACCTCCGCTACACCGAGTAACCCGTACCTCTTTACGCCTTTCAGCCTTCGATACACCCGCATCGCATCCAAGGCATCGTATGCCTCAACTTCTCTGGTAAAATCAATCTTCTTCTTCGGCTTCCCCTGATGCGCCCGTGAGCCCGTTATCCTGAATTTTCTCATCGTTGTCATAATCAACCTCGTTTTCTATTCCGCCTCTTGCGTTTTTCCCGACGCATTTTGGCGACTCCGCTTTTACCGTGCGGCGTGGACGACAGATGGGGAACATTGAGACCCAGGGACTTGCCGCCGAGCATTCGGGTGAGTTTTTTATAGCTTCCTCCGACGTCAATGACCCTGATCGTGCCGTTGTTTTTATAGCGACCATGCGGTAACCTGAATGGGAACATGTAATTTTCCCTCCATAATAATGCAAGGACGTTCAAACCGTCTTAACTCGGTCTTACGGCCTTGGACAATCGGCTGCTGAATTGCCGCTGATAGCGGCTTCGATTCCTTCTGTATAGGTGTCTTCGTTTACCACCTTACACTGCCTTTTCCAGTTGTATTCCCAGATGCCAGCTATGAGTGCCCGCAAGCTTCCTCGGCTCGGTTGAAGCCGCAAGGAACAATACCGTTTTCATCGACGATATTGCATGATCGATCACCCGCTGTTTGAACTTTCTGTCCAGCACGTCAAAATTGTCGACGAGTATGACGGGCAGGCACGCAACCATCTGCAGGCAGTAGGACAGGACGACATGTTCCGCCCTGCTCCCGCATTCTACAGGCTGGCCGTTCAACAGGAATTTTTCACTAAAGGCAAGCTTAACCCCGAACGCCGCAGCCAGAGCGATCAACGCATCCTTAATATTGATGTACGGCTTGATGAGCGACATGCTTTTAAGCCACTTTTCCCTTTTCTCGACCGCGGCTATCACCTGCTTGCCGAGAGCTATGCGGGACTCTATCTCCACAAGCCTGTCATTCACGGTATTGCCGTTTCCGTCGATGAGGTTCTCCGAAAGGATTAGCAGCCGGAGCTGTTTTTCGCTGAGCGCGCGCTCTTTCCCGGCAAGCCGAGAGGCAAAGTCCGGTTCTCTGACAACCCCCTCGGTTCGCTGCCTTATGTCCTCTTTCACAAGTTCTACGGACTCGTCCCTGCAGGTGCACGTCAGCTGATACAGCGGGCACTCCTTGGACTCCATGAGCGCGAGATAGGAAAGCTCGAACTGTGCCTGCTCCTGCTCTTTCATCGAGGATATATCCCGGCGCAGTTCGTCTATCTCTTTCTCGAGTTCGGCCTGCATGCTTGCGGAACGCGCAACAATGGACTGCAACTCCTCGCGCGCTCCCCGGTACTTGCCGATCGTATCGTTACAGGCAGCGAGAGACAGAGTCACGATGCTCATTGGCTTGCCCCCTGCCATGATTGAAACAGGCGGCTCTGCGTCCATATAGTATCTGCTGTAAAGTCCCTCGATGCCAAGCTGGTAAAATACGGGCTTTACTCCGGCCTTGCCCAGGACCGATTCGGGATCCGCCAAGGCGGTCCCGGTTTCCGATACCAAGCTGACTCCGCTTGCTCCATTCCCGTCTATAGAACGACGCGTGATAACGCCGATGCCCGGCGCATTAATCTCAATGCCCTTTACCGTACACCCTTCGGGCCTTTTCCCCGACAAGCCCCACGCTATGGCTTTACACAGTGTTGTTTTGCCGGAGCTCGACGTGCCGGTAAGGATGTTCACCCCTTTTTCCAGCCTGACTTTTAATTCGTCTTTAAATATCATCAAATATCCCTTTTGACTATGCCGCCGTTTCGACGGGAGCGCCGGCAAATTCTATGGATTTGATTTCTGAGCCGATCGCCAGGGAGTTGTCTACCGCTATGTGATTAATGGCGGCAAATGCCTTTCTCGTCACAGCTGCAGGATCCGATGACGAGACCTTGATAAAAACGCGAATATCAACCGGAACATCATATGTTTTTTCTTTTCCCAAGAATGACCTCCTCGTTGTACATTGTTTGCCTTCTTGCTTCAACCGGGAAAATACTGATTTTTTCGCCATTAATTCTGCGAATAATGGCCAAGTTGAAGCGTCTCCGGCAGCTCTTCAATCACGCAGGGTTTATCCGGAATGTATGGGTCTTTAGTCTTTTTTACTCACGGTCACAGAGGGACGGCCTTTTCTGCCAGTTGCTGCCTTTTTGCCCTTAAAGACATTGCTGTGATGCGCGCCGGTATTCTTCGGCGCCCTGTGCCCCAGCCTCATCTGATTGATAAGAGAGCATCCCTTTTTACTGCCGCGGAGCGGACAGGTCTCCCTGCACTCTTCATGAATGCAGGACCTCCGCAGCTGCCGCATGAACGGTCTCATGGCCTTCTCGAAGCTGTCCCCGATCCGGAGATCGCTCGAAACGATTTTTTGGCCGCATTTGTTTCCCACGCTTACCTCCCATAAAATAAATTAGCCGGTCTGTGAAATGTCCACAGCCCGGCTAAAGTGTAAAAATGTTTTTACTGATCCCCTACGCCGCTTTGGTTTCCACGACATCACGGTTGAGGATGAAGTCCACCGCTCTCTGCGCCTTTTGAGCAGAGGTTATAATGAGGCTCTTGTTCGCCTTAAGCCTGGCCAGCCATAACGAAATATAAGCTGCGCTGTCGTCCAAAGTCTCATCCGCAATGCCGGCATAGCTGCTCAAAAAACCCGCTCCGATTTCCGCAACGAGCTCCTCGTTCATGTAATCGTCGCTGCCGAACTCGGGCTGGTTGACGATGCCCTTACGGCCGAGCCGTTTTGCATGGCCCGTGGAGTGGACAAGCTCGTGGAAGAGCACCGAATAATATGTCACATCCGACTTGAACGACTCCGGAGGCGGCATGTAAACGACATCAGCGCTCCTTCCGTAGCTGGCTTTCGCCCGGCCGTGTTCTATAACCGGTATGTCAGGCATGTTCTTAACGATTTCCTCACAGGACAATATCGGCATGAAAGGCTTTGCGTCCGGGTCCTCCGGCGTTTCAATCCCCTCGGTCTGGGCAAGATTGAACACGGTGTAATACCGCATGAAGGGTATTTTCTGTTCCTCTACGTCCCCGCTTCTGTTGAGTACCTTCTTGCTCTGCACATTCCAGAAAATGACCGGGGTACCCTTCTCACCTGTTTTGATATTCCCGCCGAGTTCCTGGGCCTGTTTGAACGTAACCCAGCACGGCGAAGCATAACCCTGCATGGAAAGAAGCAGAACGTTGATACCGCGGTAGAGTGCTTTCGACGTCAGGTTTGAGGGTCTGCCCCCCGTTGACCACGGCTTATGCCAGGGGATCACGCCCTGTTCGAGTTTCTCGATAATTTTGTTTGTGATGATCTCAGCGACCGTGATTTTCATGTTTATCTCCTCCCGGCAGTTGCCTGGCCCGCGGTTCCCAGCGTATCATGGCTCTCTTTACCAATAGCCACGTCCTGTTTGGCCGCTGCAGGGTGGAGCAATTGAAGAACATTTCGGGCCGCTTTACACGCAACGTATTCCTCTTCTGTCCCGGGATGACGGTCATCCCCCGCATCGGTAAGATCGTCCATCAGCTCTTTGAGGGAATCCATTAGCTCTCCGATACCTCCCTGGTCGATCTTTTCAAAAGCTTCGGCCAGTTCTATGACATCTACACCGAGTGCCTGGGCCGCCTTCTTGAAGGCGTTGCAGGCCGCGGTCATGAGTCTGCCGTTGCCGGTATCCTGCACAAACGCGACCTCTGATTCCGCTACGGTCGTGGTACTCGACTGATCTTCTACCGCTTCCTTGAGCCGGTAAACTCCGTATGTACCGGGATCCGGCTCTATCCCGGACCAGATGCCGGGTGTTGTGGAAGATTCCGGAATAACCTTGACAAGCAGCGCACGGCCCCCGGTCTTGCTGTAAGCCATGACGTATTCATCATGGTAACCGTAGACTTCATCGAGATCTTCCCACGGCCTGCCATCGACGACATGCCCGTCCCGGCGACCGTACCACCCGATAAGATATTCAAGCGCTGCTTCTTCTCCGGCATCGAGGATGATGTCGATGAGCCCATTGGCTTCTGCGTCTTTGAGGTCTGCTTTGATCTCATATTTCATCGCGTTTCCACCTTTCACCTTAAAACTGCTCCGCATTCGGCGCAGACATCACTCCCGGCGCACAGGTCATGGTGCTCGAGATGCACAGTCGAATCGCTCTCGAAATACCCCTCCGCGCCATAATGGCCGAGAGCATAAACATCGTCGAACTTTTCAGGACTTTTGCTGGTATACTGACGCACGACGGACTGTTTTTTGATCAGATCCGCGCCGCAGATCGGGCAAGAAACCAGCCTTTCCGCCGGCGGCACAGGTTCCAGACAGTCTATTCCGTGAATATCACAGGCCTGATCGGCGACACTGTCCAGCAGGTTTCGTATACCCTCCAGCGCACCACGCTCCCGGTTCGTAAGCTTCGCCGACGCAGATAATATCTCGTTTAGGACCGCTCTCTGTTCTCTTAAAAGAGCCCCGTCTATGCTCAGAAAATATGCTTTTTCACTTATCACTTTATCCATTTCTCCTCCCTGTTCACGCTGCAACTTGCACAGACCACACGCCTCGTTTTACGCTGTTGTAGCCATACTGCAGAGTCTGCCGTATTTTCGTCTGCCGTTCTCGTTCGGCTCCAGCTTTTTCATCCGCGAACTTTGCTACGACAATTTTATGCCCTCCTTCATGCATGATAAAAGCCATCCTCATCGCTGAACCTCTTCAAGACGTCGTCGACGCGCGTAAGGCCGAGACGCTCTGCGTCTTCATCAGAAATTTCTCCGTGCTCACGGCAAAGCCTGTTGAGTTCGACCATGATCGCGTTGTCGGGTCCTTCGATTTCAGCAACCACATCGGGTCGGGGGATGATGTAAAGGAACCCTTCTTCATCCTCGAACCAATCGCCTTTATCGAGGTGCTCTTGATAAAGATATTTGCCTGTTTCATTGTCATATAAACCGGGCATTTTCACCTTTTTTCGCTAAAAGATTTTTACTTCAATCAGACGGCCCGCTGCGGGCACTGCCATCCTGCCTGAGAAACCGCGGCAAACTCCTTCAGGAACCGCGTGATAGGCCGCTCATCCGTCGGCTCCTCGTCGGTGACTTCAATTCCGCATAATTCGTGATAGTAGTGGTCCACGCCTTCGATGAACAGAGTCTCATCGCCGCCAAACAAGAACACCTCCGGGATGCCCACTTGCCCGGCAATGAAATGCATCCCCCCGTCGCATGCCTTTTCCAGACGATACGCTACTGCCGCGGGCGCGATCATGGCCGGGTTGGCAAATATAACAGCGCCTTCCTTCTTGCAGTTGCTGCCGTCCCGGTACAGGTAATTCAGTTTGATGTTACTTCCCATATTCTTCATCACCTTGCCTTTCTTTGACTTTGTATCCATACAAATGCTTCGCCCGGCTCTTCCACTCTCTCCCGCACGGGCATCTCAGCGTTGCCCCGTTCAAAGTGCGCCTCAGGATCTCCGGATCTCGCCGCCCGCAATCCGGGCATTTCGGAAATCTCAGTCCGGTATCAGCCTTGAAACACACGTTGCGGATTCGCGCCGCGGACTCTTGCCGGTGCCGGGACCACTTCGGCGTTTGGGCACTGACGCTTAATTATTCGCAATACGCGCCGCGCTTCTTTCTGAGTAAATTTCCGAGCTAATTCTTGCCGGTAGTGGCTCTCGTGCATTTTGCCGGATATCTTCGTGATCCACCAGTGATCCCCCCAGATGTGCCTGAGCCTGATGTGAAACATATCGGCCATGCCGGCATCTGCCCCCTGCGGAGCTGCGTTACACGGTTTTTGTGACGTGGAGGACATATTTATTGTCTCCTTCATTGATAAAAAAACGCTCCCCTGCCAAATGATAACCAGGGGAGCTCTTCATTCAGAATTGAATTACAACCTGCCCGGTCTTCATGTTCACGAATGTGC
This sequence comes from Nitrospirota bacterium, assembly GCA_963769335.1. Lineage (GTDB taxonomy): Bacteria > Nitrospirota > UBA9217 > UBA9217 > UBA9217 > JAJYKN01. The sequence goes on from CAVYLT010000003.1 coordinate 144,717, forward strand.
TGAGCGGTTCAATGACAACCTGTCCCTTCCCAGCTATACCAGGCTGATCAGAAGAGGGCGGCATGACAAGCGCCGGTTCCGGAGCCTGAGGATCTTTTGCGGGCTGTTTTTTACCCTCGTTGTTCTTCTTGTTGATGCGCGAGAAGACCTCGAGCGGGTTTTCCGTCTTGAGCTTGCCGCTGATCACCTTTGCCAGGTCGCCCAGGACCGAACCGCCTCCCGACGACATGGCCGAGAGACCGCTTTCCGAGATCTCGCCCTCGCACATCAGGCTGACTTCCGTCTTTGTGGCCATCAGGCTGAGACAGTCCTGCTGGACCGAACCTGCGGTGTACAGGTAGTAGACATCGATCGCCGGCTCCTTCTGGACAATGCGGTAAGACCTGCGGGAAGCCTGGCGAAGCACGAAAGTGCTCCATCCCATGTCAAACCACACGATGACCGGATAATCCAAGAGGTCAAAACCGGTCATGACCAGCCTCGGGTTCATGACCAACTCGTCGACCTTGGGCGTCATCCGCTCGATCCACTCATCGCGCTTTGCCGTACCGACCGCGCGTGTCATGATCGACGACCTTAAACCATGCATCTCCATCAGCTTGTGCAGCCGCGGCTGGATGTCTCTCTTATCCGATTGCGTCGTGAAAATCAGGACCTTCTTCCCCGCGGCCTTCGCTTCTTTCACGATCCTGACGAGCTCGATTTCCTTTTCCGTCTCGCCCAGGGGAATATCGACCTCCGGCGCATTGAGGAGCGGCACAAGATTGCCTTCCTCGTCCTCATCGCAGATTTCCTCGGCCGTATGCGTGTCCGGATAAGCCAAAAGCGCCCGGATCGCCGATGACACGACCTTCATGGGGTTATGCGCCGACCTGAATGCGTCCTGGTATTTCAGGAGCTCGTTATAACCGTCCTCGACCTTCGGGTGCATCGCGCAAGCCACGGGGTGTTCATTGAACAGGGGCAGCTGCTCGGCAAAATCCGAAAGACGCAAAAATACCGCTTTGTCGAGCAGCAGGGACCCGACAAACAGGGGTGAAAGCCCCGGCCGTTCCCGTTCGCTCTCTTTCCTCCTTTTGCGCCCGATCGAGTATTTATTGTCCGCTTCGTCCGACTCGACCGTACGCTCAAGCACCCCGTACTTCCTTATGAAGTCCGACGTGCTGTTGTGGTTGAAACCTTCCTTCTTCATCTGATTCGGCGCCATGCGCCAGACCAAGGTGAACAAATTCGAGCTCAGGCCGCCCATGAGGGTACCCGTCAGGGCCAGCGTTCGCGCCTTGCCCGCGAGCTTGCCGAGCACGGCGCCCTGAGCGGTGCCCTCTCCCTTGTACTCATGGACCTCATCCACGATGATGAAATCGAAGTACGACTTCATTTTTTTCTGGATAAACTTGGCAAGGGACGGCCGCCCTCGATTGCCGTCACGCGTGTACGAAAACAGCGCTGAACCGCATTTTTCACAAAAGGCCTTTATCTTATCAGCCTTGAGCAAGGTTTCGAGGTCGATCTCGCCGAAACACTGCGGACAACAGTAACCGCCCCTTTTCTCCCGATAAATCGTGCTCCTTTTCGTCGGGAAATCCGTCTTTATCGCCTCGCGCGAGATGACGACAAAATCATAATTGCGGCGTCTCTTGATCTCCTGCAGCACCGCGAAATTCGACACCCCGAGCTTCCTCAGAGACTGGTCGGGAATGACCGCGATCCTCTTGGTCGGATACGCCTTGAGAACCTCTTTTTTCCATTTGTTCACAAGGTGCGGAGGCGAGATAATAAGGGTACGCTTCGCCTTTAAGGCTTGAGCTGCCCATATGCCGATCAGGCTCTTGCCGACGCCCATTTCCCCGACCGCAAATACCGCCCGGATGCCCGAGGTAAAGGCCTTCGAAATGCCTTTTACAAGCTCGCGCTGCACTGCAAAGGGTTTGACCAGAGATCCGAAATTGTCCTCCTCATCCTGCATTTTGTAGAGCGGTCGCAGGATGTCGTCGACCCTTTTCTCAAGCTGCGACGCGAACGTCGTCAAAAAATCCGACATTTGCATAAAGAAATACTCCTTCCCGTTCGGAAAATAAAAAAGCCCCCGGGCATGCGACAATCGCCTCGGGGGCCTCCCTACCGACACCTCCTGGTCACCAGAATTTCAGTTTTTTCATTCGCACCTGTTCGCTCAGGTATTCGTTCACGAGCTGGTCGTTCCAGGTGATCTTATACCCCATGACTCCCATCCCGTCGATTTTCTCGAGGTAATTAAGATCGTTGAACACCTTGACCATGTTCCACGACTCGTGACAGACGATGGGACGGCGCCGGAGCAGCGCCATGAACGTCCTGTTCAGGAACTCCTTGTCTTTCCCGATGATATACGAGAAGTTTTTATCGCTGGAAAAGAGATTGACCGAAAAGAACGTGGCCACTCCGACATCCTTGCCGATCCTGTTGAACAGCGACCGTGCTTCCGAAACCCCGGACAACACGCGGCGGGATTTGCCATCCGCGATGCTCATCGCTTTGCCGTTCATAAGCCCGGCCGCCATTGCCCTGACAAAAGCCGGCCTGCCCGCGAGACGGGCATAGGCCAGAGTTCTCCCTTCCCATGCCAGCTCATGAACAAAAGCATTGGCATAGGAATCTCCAAGATACATAGAGGCTTCCTGCATTACCCCTCCTCATTGAATGTTTTCAATCACGCCCTTCTTGTTCATCATAAGGATGGTAACGACATCCCTCGTAACTTCCTTTTTCTTGCCCTCTTCTTCGTCATCCTCAACGACTTCGGTCACTTTGTTGACCGTCCCTTTGATGAGATACGGGGCCTTTGTTTTCGGGTCGTGTACGAGACCATCCATCAAACCGGACGCAAGGATCTGAGCCAAGTGTCCCCGTCGGAGCGGCATAATCGGCTGTTTGACCACCGAGGCCTCGGGTATCATCCCGGCAAGCCTGTTCCAGTCCACCCGGTAATCGTCCAGAACAGGCTTGAGCGTTGCCGCATCCAGCCCTTTAAAGGTGATCTCGACCTTCTCAATTTCCGTTGTCCTGAGGATATCGTACCTCTTGTACTCCCTGGCAACCCGGCCCGAAAATCGCCTTGCCGTACTCCTCAGCCACGGGACTTGATAAGAAGAATAAGGCTCGATGACCTCTGCGTCCTTCAGGAGTTTCCCGAAACAGGCCCCATCAGAGCGGACCATATGCTCACGCTTCACCCCGAAGAGGATGATCTGCTTGAAGGTATCGTCCGTGGACCTGAAAACCTGGAAGTCCTCATAATAGGAATCAAGATAGACCGCCGTCTTCCCGGAGAGCTCGTAGCCCGGGATCATCAGGATAAGCACGCCGCTTTCCGTGAGTACCTGCGTGGCCTGCTCGATAAACGTCTGATGCAGCCGCTCCGTCGTTTCATAGGGTGGGTTGAGAAAGACAGCTCCGAACGACCCGGCCTCGATATTAACGCTGAGGAAGTCTTCATCGATGATAATACCGACCTGCCGGGCCCGCGCCTCTTTTGCCCTGCCTTCTTCGATTTCCACGCCGAGACCCCGACCATTCCCCTGAATGTTTTCTAAAATGACCGAAAACGCTTCGCCGGTGCCGCAGCAGGGGTCCAGCATGATAAAACCGTATCCCGAGAGATAAGAGCCGATGCACTCGGCGTCTTTCTTTTTCGTGGGATAGTAGCCCATCTTGGTTATATTGTGCGTAACTCGTGAGAAGGATGAGATCCCCTTGTTTTCTCGTTGTGCCATCAACACTCCTCTAAAAATTAAAAAAGCCCGCGCGGTCCTAATCACAAGGATTCAAGACGTCGCACCAGTTTCTGAACTTGTTTACCTTCTTCGTAAGATGTATAGGGAATGCGTCGGCGAGGTCGAACAGGGCGCGCAGTTCGCCCATATATTTGGATACTGAAACCAAATCTGCGGCGTCCGAATCCTCCCAGAGAATCTTCCCGATATTTGCGAACGTGCCGGAATATTTGTTCCGGCCCTTGACCTCTGCCAAACTTTTGGCAGCGGCCTTCAGTTCGCCTGCGCATTCCATGATGGTCTTTTCGATGTGCTTCCGCAGTTTATTCTTATCGATGTCTATGGCCATATTGTTACCCCCTTTTAAATAATGATTATTTATTTGCCGCATAAACCTCTTTGCTTAAGTTCTTTATCGATGCAGCACCTTGCGACCGCAAGGTCGCTCATCCCTGCGGATTTATACATAAGCATAAGGAACCATATGAGCACTGCAGCGCTGATCATGTTAAAATCAACGAACATATCAATTACCCCCAGTATTGCGCAGCCCATCAATACCCAGGCCGCGGCAAACCAGAAGTAGTACTTCATCATGACCCAAGCTTTCAATTACCTCCCCCTCCGTGCTGAAAGGTATTTAGCATACTGCTTTTTCTTCGCCAGATGCTTCCCGCCGATCCTGACCCACGTCTCCGGATCCACCGGCAGCGGTCGCATCGACATGGTTTCGAGGTTCAGAAACGCGCCGTGCTCCTCAACATACCCCTGCCGCAGCGCTTTCCAGAGAATTTGCAAAGCGGCCGTCGCTACCCATTGGTTCACCAAAAGGTCCTGCTTCCTGAGAGCGGCCTCCACCGAGCATGACGGGCCCTGGTAAGATTTCTTATCCTGCTTCTCAATGTCAGGGTAAAGATCAAGGACTGTCGGCAAAAACTCGATGGTCCCCTCCATCTGTTTTCTCCGGCCTTTTTTGTCTGACTTCTCCGTCGGTTGACCGACTTTACGTTGAGTCCCGAGAATAACCTGCCCGCTCGATTTCATATTCCCGCAGTCTAATGAATAGACCGACTTAAACCTGTTGATCTCGATTCTCGCCTTGGCGCTGTCTACCGCGGATATGGTCAGATCGGGGCCGCGATAGTCAAATAATGAACGCCAAAGGGAAGAATCGGACGCCGCACGGATTGCGGGCAGGTTCTGCGAAGAGAGATAGTACGGCATCGATATAAATCCGAGCCCGAAGAAAGTGTTTACCCGGGTACAAAGCACGTCCGCTTTGTTCCTGCCGATATCCGATGGCGAAAAAAGCTGCCGCCCGACATTTGCTTCTGACACGCTGTCGCCGTCAAAAGCTACCACATCGAGGCCCGGGTGCCCCAGCGCTCTCAAAGCCACATCCATACGGGCAAGACCCGAGAGTATCTGGCTCCCTGTCCCCCCGCAGCCTGCAAGCACCACGGTCACCGGGCGGTTAACCAGATCGCTATTGAGGAAATAATGCTTCATTCGGCTACCTCATACTCATGATTGATAAAGAACCCTTCCACGACATATCGCATTGCAGATTCGAAATCAGAGCGTCCGCGGCTACGCCTGTAGCTCCCCAGGACCATCGATATTTTGACGCCGCCGGCATCGTCCCTATCGTCGTCATCTGAAAAGAACGGCTCAATTCTGCCGTGACTGTGAAGATCGAGAACGAGATTCGAACCCTTCGGCCTTTTCCCTCTCCAATCCGCGGAAACCCGGGTGGCGTCAAAATCAATAGGGAAATACTTGAACTCACCATCTTGATATATGATCCAGCCTACCCATTCCTTGTTCCCCCGGGCATATTCAACGGCGTCGGCAAGCATCTCGCCCTGAATAATCGGCTGAAGGTGTTTCTCGAAAACGTCTTTAAAGGTATCCACCTCGACAACATCCCCATAAGGGAGCGGCCGGGGAGATACCCAAACGTTTTTTATCAGATGTCCCCATGGCTGCGCCGTCTCGATGTAGAGGCCATCCCGGGCCATCAAAAGTCTTGTTTTCCCCATGCAACATTCCTCGAGGGCGTCGAACGCCGGCACCATGATCGTCGGGAATTCCGTCTGACGCAAAAGATCGAGTTCATTCATGCTTCACGCCTCCTCAGAACATCTTTGAACTTGCCGCAATAAACGAGATGCTTCACCGGAAACTTCCTGTGTTCCCCTTTACTGAGCTGTCGCCACAACTTCTTCATGGTTATGCCTTTGACCCTGGTGGTCCCCTCATACGTGAAAGCGCTTCGGAAAAATACCTTCTCCCACTTCTTGATGTCCTCGATCCTGACCCTATCGGGCGTGTTGCTGTTCCCCGTGCATACGCTGCTCCCGGAAACATTAAAGAAGGGAGCGCAGTATAACCGGGTATCCATGGTCGGTCGTTCATTACCCTTGAGCGCCCAGACCCTCAGATTGTCCCCGTTGACGCCGAAGAGGAGCGCAGGGACCGGCATTACACCGCTCTCTATGCCCGTGTCCTTCTTGAAAAAGAGATGTTTCCCCCCTTCCGGCAGCCACCAGTACATCTCAGTGCCTGGTGCAAAAGCCACCATGTTATCGGGAAGCGCATTCAGCTCCACAGCTTGAGGAAGAAGCGCCTTGGCTATCTCAAGCGCGGCCTGCCGTGTAAGCGGCTGCCCGCTTGAAATCTTCCCATCAACGATAGGGTGCAGGCTGATGTATTGTTCGGCTTTCCTGCCTGTAAAGCGCGTTCCTTCCGGCCTGTCAAAGCCCGGAGGACCGCTATTGCCGATTTCCCTCAATTTATAGAGCAGGAGTGCGGCCTGTGCTTCATACAAAGACTCTGTTGGTCCATTCTGCATATGTTTCACACCTCCTTCCCTAAATATTGAATAACCTTGACGCGTCAAACATCACTATTTCAAGCAGCGTAATGCCGCGCAAAAATCTCTTTACCGCTTCCACGTCTTGCTTCGATTGAATGTGAAATTTAACCATCGGAGGCCCGTACTCGCCTGCTTCGTTGTTTAAGTCCTCGATCATCCAGTCGGATAGTATTCCGCCTTCCTCCCACAACAGGCAGAAAAACATGTGCATCGCAAGCACGGGTTCATCTTCCTGACTTTCATCCGAATTCATGAACGGCAGTTTTTTAGTCCTGAGGAATTTATCGGAGTAGTTCGAGAAGTACTCGATCATCTCCAAAGCCGTTTCGGACCATGCGCGCTCCTCCGTGCCGAGATGCCTCCTGGCCTTTTTGTAGGCAGCGCGTATTCCCTTCATAGGTTTTTTACCGGAATATGCTCCCTGTTCCACAAAATCAAGGTATGACTGAAGCTCCTTTTGCATCGCTTCTATTGACTCGGGCTCCTCTTCACCCTGCATCTCTTCGAACATATCTTCCCGCCAGTCATAAAAATCCCGGACTGAATATGTCGGGGCCGTGCGATGGAGAGCGATCAAGACGCGTTTGACGAAATTGTACACGGCGGATTTTTTCGCACACTTTTTCGACCTGTCGAGGTCGCCGAGACAAAGGGCGTAATAACCTCCGACGACGGCCGTCAAAACCATTTTCACCGAGTTGTAATCTTCACTGAAATAGGCATTGATATCGAGGGAGACCCGCTTGTCTTTTTGATCCCTTTTGGCGATCTCCTCCAGCTCTTTGTCGACCAAAGCCTTTGACTTTGCCTTAAGCTCATCAATGATCGAGCCCATGGGCTTATCGTCGGGCCAGTTGAGAGACTTATCCCCGCCAAGAGCAAGATAAAGCTTCGCGGTATCCTGCGTCTTTTTATGGAGAGACCCCAGCTCCCGAAGGAGCTGGGTCTCTTTGATTGTTTTGGGTACGCTATCCGACATCAAGGGCACGTACATGACAAATGACCCCTTTCGATGATATCTAGATCATCCCCTGCGCTTCGGAGGGAGGCAAAAGCCTGCCCCCTCCGTCACTGTGAAGCCCTGCGGTTAAGGCGACGTAGATTTTCCCCATCACAAGAAGATCCTCCGTGGCCAGCAAGGGCTTGGAAGCCTTCTCCCCGAAATCCCCTGCTGCGATCCGGATTACCGTAACGCCTTTTGTGCCGACCGCCTTCTCGAATTCGAAAATGACCCCCTCTTCAGTCTGTTCCGGTCCTTCGATGGCAGCCTGGGTAAGTTCGGGGTATACGCCGGCCCAGTATTCCTTTACCTGCTCCGCGGTGAAATTCGGGTTCGGGTCTGCAAGCTCAAGTGAGCCGTATTTGAACTTTCTTATCGCTACTTTGAGAGCCATATCAGTATTCCTCCTGAAAAAAGTATGGATTGCCGGAAATTAGAAAAAACAAGGGCTGGCCAGGATACCCTGGTCAGCCCTCAATTCAGCTTTTTAATAAGTGGTGAGATTCGATCAGGCAGCGGCCTGTTCTGCAACTCCCGCGGCCGCCTCTTCCGTCTCCACATCTTCTTCGGCTGCTCCTTCTTCCGGCTCTCCCGTACCAGCGCCCTCCTGCTCCGCCGTGGCATTCGCTTCGCCCGGCTTCGGCGCTGCCTGGGCCCCCGCGGGCGGAGTATCGAACAGCGACAACGTATTGGGCTGTGAATCGTCCTTCTTGACGTCCTTGGCGTCCTTGGTCTCCGCCAATGTCTGGGGTCCCTTCTTTTTATCGATCGCTTTCTGCAGCTCGACTTTCTTGGTGGCCGCGACAGTCTTCACGGTCTTGGGTTCGGGGATACTGACCAGTTCCTTACCCATGGTCGTCAATTCCACAACCGTCGCCTCGAAGTCGGCATTGAAGTTTTCCGGCGTATCCGTGAAGGTGATGGGGTTGACCGCCGCCTTATTGCTGTCCTTCTCCTTGCCGTCCTTCTCATGTTTCACCACATAGGAGACGGTGATCTCGCCCTTTTTCGCTCCGCGCGTGAAAACCATGGCGATAGAACCTTTTTCCGGGATCATCGTGGCAATTTTCATGAAATCCACCAACATAATAAGTATCCTCCTGAGATTTAGATTATGAAGCTATTCGCTTCTTCTGAATGCTCAACTGCCTCTTTCGATCAGTTGCATAAACTCGTCTTGAACATAAGACGCTACCAATGAACTACACAGCATAATGGTCTGACGCCACCGCTGCCATCACCGTGATATTGCTAATAGAACTTTACGACTTTGTTTTCACTCTTTTTCCGGCTCGTCACCGTAACGGTCTTGGCTTTACGGTTGATCGTAACCGACTGTGACGCCCGAATAATCGATATCAAGAGCGCGCGCGAGCCCGCTCAAAATATCCAAGAGCGAATAGGTGCCCGTAATAGAGCTGATATCTTTATCGATGTCCGTGTTGAACCGTTCTTCCTGGGTATCCCAGGTGTCCGAATCCATATCCTCGGAATGGATATCGCGCTTGAAAACCGATCCGGAGATTGCGTGAAAGTCGCGGGGATTGGCGCTGTAAAACACGTCCCCATCATCATACCCGCGCACCAGGGCAAGAATAATGATTTCCTTTCCTTCGCACTTGACTGAGGATTTGTACCAGTTGAAACATCCCCGAAGCGTATTCTCGGCCGAAACGTAAATGGGATATCCTTTTTCCTCGATCTTGAGCCACGCAGGATACTTCTTCGGGATGTTAATGCCGGATATAATCCCCGATTCAAGGTGCAGTTCATCTTCACTGGCCTCGACGGGCCCCTTGCCGTCGCCGAAGTCCACATGAACAGTAACGGATTCGTTCACCAGTTTGTCGTCGGGCCTGACAACAGTGAAGTTATAGCCACCGTGATCGGAATCATTGTATTTGTTTTCCCGGTGGACAAAGTAGCGGCTGAGACGGTTCAGTTCATCGCCGTTGCCGATTTGGCTCATTACGTACAGGAGAGAGCGAAGGCCGGGGTCGGCATCTTTAAGCTTCCTGCCGTTGATCTCGCCGATACAATACTCGACGGTCGTCTTGCGGACGAACTCATAAAACTTATGGAGCTTGTCGTCGACGACAAGAGAATCCCGGTCAGGAAGCTTCGGCGTCACCGGGGAACCGGTTGTTACATCAAGCGTGATGCAGGAACCGCCTTTACCGATCCTGATCCCATACCATATCACTGAAAGTCCGGCGTACGCTCCGATAAGGTCGTTGACGGAATCCGGAAACGACGAGAGACGGTCGGCTTTGTGCGGGTCGATAAATACGGCATTACCCTCATAGACCGTCTTAAGGGGATATTGTTTGCAGTCTTTTGCAGCAGTTTCCCGCGCGACTTTCGCCCCATTCACAATAATGTCCAACGGGAAGTAACCGAGGTTATGTTCATAGGCGTTCATGATGTTTTTCGCGGAACTCTCCTTGAGCACTGCGGCAATGGAGAAACCGTCGCACACGTTATCCTTATCCAGCATCCGCTCGATATTCTCGCGGTACGCTTCATCGTTGAGGAAGTTATGGCAGTCAAACGTGAGCGAACCGAAGCGACTCTGCACGGTAAGAGTAAGCGATGCCGCCATAAGACCGAATAGCCCCCATCCCGCAGGGTCATGGTCCCTTTCTACAACGGCATCCCAGTCGGAATCAGCGAGTGTCAAAATCGGCATGATATCGCCGGCGCCATGGCCGTTGTCCCTGGCCGTCAGAATGCCGTCCTTGAACGTAATTTCGAGTTTTTTCGCGCCTGCGCGCTGGGCGTTCTGCGCTATTTCAATGAGTATCGCTGCCGGGTTCTTGAAAAAATTCACAACCTTCTTAAGGAGTCTGTTTTCGTTTACGGCTTTTATCATGGAAGTCCTCCTAAAATGAAACCGCCCCTCACCAATCAGATTGATGAGGGGCAACATTAGAAATCATAGCACCACGACGCTTCAACAAGAAAGCCGTGCACCTAAAAAACAAAACCTCTCCATCACTTGGATGAAGAGGTTTCAAAAACCGTTCAATTTGGGAAAAGATCCTTTTACTATCCCTGAGCAAACAACGTTTTTTCTTCGTCGGTCAGGATCGGGTACTTTTTGCTCTTTTCACTTGCGAAGTTAGAGACCTTGTTCGCCCATGCTTTCTGCTCGGCTTCGCTGGCGGCGGCCCCGTTCGTCGCCGCAGGACCATTCCCCATCATCTTAATCATCGCGCTGGCGGTCATGATCCCAATCATGTTGCCGTATCCCTTAAGGGGCTTGTACTCTTCCTCGACGAGAAGCTTTGCGGACTTCTTGTCGATGTATTTGACCGTGGCATGGATGTTTTCGCCGGACATAACGGTCGTCAGGGTCGATGTCGCAACCTCCTCCACCTGGATCACCAAGGCATCGGGCGTAGCCTCAACTTCCGCCTGGACATACGGCTTGCATACGACGTTCAAGCCCAGTTCCTTTGCCATGTCGCTGATGGACCGGCTGTAAGCCTCGGCCATTGCCTTGTCCATGGCGTTGGCATCGGCTTTCCGGGGTTTTACTTCCACGGAAACAAATGCGATCTGGTAGTCTTTGAACACCGGCGTTTTGTCTTTGATGGATTTCATCATCGACAAGGCCTCGTATCCCTGATATCCGGACCGCGCGTTGTTTGCGGTTTGAACCGCCTGGACGACCTGCATTACGCAACCAGACAACACTACAACTGCCAGCAATGGCTGCTACAATGATAATTCTTTTAATCATATCCCGTACCCCCGAACAACCCGTTAGAAAACTTGTACATTATGAGCCTCCTGAAATAATAGAATAGTCTTAAAAACGTAACACGCCGGCCATGCTATCATTGCCGGCAAAAACCCTCAATGAGGTAATTCGATAAAAAACGACTATTTAATTGTCAGATATCAGGCAGCGATCAGCTCTTTTTCATTTTCTTCCGTAACCGCGTCTCTCTCTTCTTCCTCGAAGTTTTCTTCATCCCGGCAGAACCGGATGAATTCCTTGATGGCACGATCGACTGTCTTGTCGAAGTCCCATATCAGGTCTACCCGGTCCTTCAGGCTGGCAGTTTCCCAGTTCGGAAAATCCTCGCCCTCGTCGGTCCCCTTGCATTCCGTATAAATCGTCATGAGAGGCTTTTCGTAATTAACCCTTCTCCCGTGGTTGCAGCGGCCGCATCGGGGATCGTTGCTGGTCGGATGTGATTTTCCCCTCCTGATATTCTCCAACTCTTCTTCAATGATGGCCATGATATTGCCCTCGAGAAGGTCAACGAGGTCGAGCTTTCCGATCATATCCCGTACATCGGGCATTTGCCGTATTTTATCAGCGTCGGTCTTCTCGTTCTGCCGTACGATCTGCTTGATTCGCACCTTCGGGTCCTCTGCCGGCGGGTCGGGTGCATAGGTATAATTTCTCTGACCGCATTCCGGACAGTAGCTCCTATACCCCGAGTCTCTAGTACCGCCGCTATACAGAACGCAATACCCGCTGCTCCGACCATTGAATCCAATTTGCCATCCATGGCCATAGCGCTCGGCGAATTGGCTGAAGATCGCGTTTACACCCCAATATGCGGACTCCAGACTGACGGCCTTCCATGCCCGATCTTCCACGGCTTTGTTCGGGAACTTGATGTCCCAGAGTTTCACCCTTTTGGCATAGCTGCTCATCCCATTCCAGCTGCTCGCGGTAGAATACCTGAAATGCCCCTCAAGGTATGCGATCATGTCTTTCCTCGATCGTGGTTTTCTCGTAGAATTTTTGCGGGTATTTGCCACTATCTCCTCCTGATGAATATGTTACCCTCTTGACTGACAGGCTTGAACCCAGAACTGTCATAGCCTTAATGGCATCACGACGCACTTATAGTCTTCCATACCGGCCTCAGTGATCAGCCCGGGACTCAGCGGGTCGGCGAGGTGCAATATCAGTTTCTGGCTGCCCATGGCCGCAATCGCGTCCTGGACATACCGGACATTGAAACCGATGGTCAATTCTTCTCCTGCATATTCCGCGGGGACGATCTCGCTTGATTCACCTATATCGGCGGATTTAGCCTCAAGACCTACCTTCCCGTTGGAGATGGCAAAAGCAATGCTGCTGGTCTTCTGGTTGGACAGGATCGACATCCTCTTAAGAGCTCCGCCAAACGCTTCTTTCTCGACAATCACGATTTTCTTGTTATTCGAAGGGAGCACCTGTTGGTAGTTCGGATAGAGTCCGTCGATCAGTTTCGAAACCATGACGGCGCCTTCCTGGTTGAATACGACGTGGCTCTTGGTGAAGCCGACCTTGACGGTCTTCTGCTCGCCCGGGTCGTCCAGGAACCGGCGAAGCTCGGACATTGCTTTCTTGGGGATTATCGCTTTCTGCTCCTTTACAGTCACCCCGAGAGACCGCTCCACAAGGGCCAAACGATGGCTGTCGGTGGCTACCATGCGCACCTTCATACCGGCCCCGCTTTTAATGATGTCGACCAGAACGCCATTCAGCACATAGCGGCTATCCGCTTCCGCGGCTGCGAAGACCGCCTTTTTCACCATGTCGCCCAGAATGGCCTTCTCGATCTCGAACATCTCGGCCTCGTTGGCCTCCGGGAAAGCGGGATATTCGTCTTTGGAAATACCTGCCAGCTTGAACGTCGACGCGCCGGAAACAATCTTTACCTTCTCCCCTGCCTGAAGCGCCATGCTGATTTCCTCGGCGGATAATTCACGCACCAGTTCCAACAGCTTCTTCGAGGGGACCGCGACCGCTCCGGGCGTTTCCACCACAGCCTGAAGCCGTACGCGGATGCCCATTTCGAGATCCGTTGCAGTAATGGTTACTCCGTCACTTTCGGCGTTGACCAGAACGTTCGAAAGGATCGGCACTGTATTGCTGGAGCTGGTTGCTCCCTGTACCTTCTGCAACCCCTTGAGCATGTCACTCTTTTTGATTTTGAATTTCACGCTTAAATACCTCCCATTAATGGTTAATAAACGTCTAGCGATTGACGATGTTACGCGCCGCAAGCCTCTGCGACGTTACGTTTCTTGACACAGCCTTTTTTTTTCTTGAAATTTCATAGTAAGGCTCAAAAAACAAAAACCCCCGATGAGAGACCTCACCAGGGGTTTAACAACAAACATTTGATAAAGAATCGTGTTATTAACAGCTCGTCACATTTTGATGCCGTCCAGTAAAATCGTCACCATGTGGCCTGCGCAACCAGTCCGCGATTTGCCGTAGACTTTCAGTCACCTTCGGACACTGATTACAAAATATCCGAACACTCGTAACGATCTTTCTCGGACGGCGGTTACAAAATGATTCGGACAACGCCTACGATGAGTCTCGGACACTCAATGCAGATTTCTATAGTACACACTTCAACCCTATAAATTAGTATCGTGCTGCTTTGGTGAATATTCTAAGAAACACC
>CAVYLT010000004.1:0-12906 GCA_963769335.1 Nitrospirota bacterium
GCATATCAGCTCCGGCTGAACCATTCTTTACGACAACCCATGCGGTATGAAATCCCGGGGGCACCGCCGAGCCTGTTGGAAAGCGGCATATTCCGAAACTGATGTAAGGTTGAGTTGCTCCGCTACTATTAGCGCCGCCACCGCCGCAGTTCAGCAGAACGAAAGCTGAAATAAGAACAACAACCAGCAGCCAGATAGACCTTTCCATAATCAGTCTCCTTTTAGTGGATAATAAAATGATCCGCAGTCGATTAATTCTAGATGAAATAAAATAGCGGGCGCTAATAACCATAAGCGCCAGTGAGGGTCGGAAACGTAATCAACCAGGGACTGCATGAACCGTGGGTTATCTCTTGATAGGTGGCAGGCACCTGAACTCCCACGGAAATATCATTGGTGGCTAGCCAATCCGCTGTCTGATTTCCACCGTCCCACGTATAAAGTTGCAAACCTTGTCCATTGTTTCTTAAATATGTCGGTTGGGTAGTTGGATTGGAGAGCGTGAAGTTAAAAAGGGCCACTGGCGCCAATTCCGTGAATACAGCAGTGCCAGGATAACTATTGTAAGTACAGGGGCCACCGATACCATCGCTAGATTCAGCGCATGAACAAAGAAAAAGTGCTCCTATTATAAGAAAGACAAATTGAAATCGTACAAAGTTTAAGGCTGTAAACATTTGGAAATCTCCTCTGGCTTTTTTGATATTGCCTCAATCTTGAATTAATCATTTAGGAATATGGTAAAGGCCCCATCACATGCACGAATATATTCCTGATTTGAACCCGTGTCAACGATGTTAATGGGGTATTAGAGGACAGATAGGTCGTTGTTTGGAGAAAATGAAAATGTTATTGTTGCGACGATAGGAAACTCCAATGTTCCGGAATGAAGTTGTTATTGTGCGATGACAGGAAACTCCACAGCTACAGGAAGGACATGATGCTCAATGAGTGCTGGGCAGATTGAATATTTTCTACGTTATGAGTACGCTAGGAGGTTGTAGCATGCAACCGCAAACCGAGAGCGCGTACTACCTTAAGTATTGTGGAAAACTCGGGGTTCCCGTCGGGAGAAAGCGCTTTGTAAAGGCTTTCGCGGCCGAGTCCTGACTTGCGCGCAATCTGCGACATCCCCTTTGCTCTGGCAATGTCACCCAGTGCCGCAGAAATGAGGGTGGGATCTCCGTCCTCTATGGCGGCCTCAAGATAATTTGCCATGTCCTTGTCGGTCTTCAGATAATCTACTGCGTCCCACTTTGTCGTTTTAATTTTTACTTTTTTCATGTTTTCTCCTAAAGCATCCGTACCATTTCGAGTGCCTTTTCAATATCCCGCATTTGTGTGCGCTTATCGCCGCCCGCTAGCAGGATTACCACTTCCCGGCCGCGCTGTACGCAATAAACCCTGTAGCCAGGGCCGTAATCGATTCGCAGCTCCGAAACGCCCTCTCTTATGGGCGACACGTCTCCAGGGTTTCCCAGCATCATGCGCCGAAGCCGCGTATTAATTCTGGCAACAGCCCGTTGATCACGGAGCCCTGTAAGCCATCGTTCGAAGACATCTGTCTTACGAATTTCGATCACACTTTAATTGTATCCTATAGGATGCACTAAGTCAAGACGAATGTTTCATCAGATGGAATGGGGAAGGTGATTGAGCAATAATTTCCGGGTGAACTGCTGATTGTTACGAGGGCTTGAAACTCCACAGTTACAGGAAGAAGGTGTAATTCTTACTTTCAGGTAAAATATTTGATAAACATAGAAGACGATCAAACAGGGAAGGTACTGCCCATAAGCTCAGTCAAAATACTTGTCTTTTTATAATCGAGAACTGTTTCACGGTTCAAACTTGCGCACATCAAGGCCTGTAATTCTTTTGAAGTGTTTATGGTTCGCACTCACGAGTGTGACGTCTTCTTGCAGAGCAGTAGCCGCAACTAATGCGTCAACCGTCCTCAGTCCATCTGTTGAAGCATGCCCCTCAAGTAACGCGGTCGCTTTTTCAGAAATGCGTTCGTCGGGATGAATAACGCTCCCGATGTTGTCACGGATGAATTCTTTGACCGCCCGCAGTTCCTGCCGGTTTCTGCAACCCTGAACCAGTTCCATTATACAAAGGGAGCTTACCTGCCGTTCCCTAAACGAGACACCGGAGATAAGCTCCCTCGCCTTTTGATTGCCCCGGAAATACCAGATCAGCACATCAGTATCGAAGATCATCGCTGATAACGCTCATTTCTTCGTTCGTTGAGCCACTTTTTCACGTCTTTTATTTCCTTCCGGTCCTTCCACATCCCGAACCCGACGAAGTTGAACGGCCTTTCAGCGTCCCTCACAGGCTTCATGACAGCGATAGATTTTCCGCGCATGGTGATGGCCACCTCATCGCCCTTCCTGACGCGTTCAAGGATCGCCGCTGCGCGGCTTCTGAGTTCTTTTGCTGTTACAGTCTTCATGCTGCCTCCCTCGCATACACTTCAAGTATACACCATGAAGTGTATACCTCATGGCCGCGTTAGTCAAGGTTTTTCCCGTCAGGTATTGGCAGGCATTATAGGATCGGCGTTAACAAATTCTGCATGAAGTGTTTACCGATTCTATAATTGACAACTCCAATAGTTCAGAAGGACTTCGATGTCTTCAATGTCGAGCTGGGCCACCGGTTGGAGCGGTGGAATTCTGTAGTCGATGCCGGCATCGTAGTTAACGCCGTAATGGTTCATAAGTCCAATCTTGTAAATAAAAATTAGCAAACGACTGCAATATGCTATATGAAAAGTGTAATTTCCGAAAAATGCAGTCGTCAACAGATTCAGGAAAAAACATTTAATCCGCGTCCACTGTTGGTCTTCTCATTTTCTTTACGTTTCCCCGCTGCTTCTTGCTCTCAATGCGTCTCTCCTTCGCCGCTTTCGAGGGTCGCGTTTTTTTTCTCGGTTTCGGCTTCTGCGCGGCCTGACTGATCAGTTCGACAAGCCGCTGGATCGCGTCTTCGCGGTTCCGCTCCTGGGTCCGGAACTGCCGCGCTTCGATAATGAGGATGCCGTCCTGGGTGATCCGTCTTCCGGCCAGACGGATAAGGCGCGTGCGCACGTCCCCGGGAAGTGAAGGAGAGTTGCCCACGTCGAACCGGAGCTGCACGGCGGTGGAAACCTTGTTCACGTTCTGGCCCCCGGGGCCCGAGGCCCGTACAAAGTGCAGCTGGATTTCGTTCTCGTCGAGAGAGATGGAGCGGGTAATATTGATCATGGCTTTCCTTTGTATGATTACGCCAGACGCTGCAAGTGCTTTATCAACCATGGGTCACGATAAGGCCGTGACACACAGATAACACAGCGTTGCTTCGCAAGCGCGATTCTTCGATTCAGTCTTTAACCGTGTGCGCCTCAGGCGCCTGTGGTTACAGGAGCTTTTGTTAAAACAGCTTCGAGATCAGCGCAGGCACGGCCGTCTCGACGCTCAGGATCCGTTCTCCGATCGACACCGGCGTGAACCCGCAGGAAACAAACTGCTCGACCTCGTAGGGGATGAATCCCCCTTCCGGTCCGATCGCAAGGACCGCGGGCCCCTTGATGTTGCGGGGACAGGGCGCAGCGGCAATCGGATGGGCGACCAGGGAGAGCGCTCCCTGGGTCAAGCCGGGAAGCTCATCTTCCACAAAGGGTTTGAACAGCGGCCGGAGCATGACTTCGGGGAGAATAGTGTCCTTGGCCTGTTCAAGCCCGATGATCAGCTGCTCTTGCATGCCTTTGTCCGAGAGCACCGGGCTCTGCCAAAAGCTCCTCTCCACCCGGAACGCGTTCAGCAGAATGATCCGCGGGACTCCCATCGCGCTCGCGCCCCGGAGTACCCGCTTCAGGACCTTGGGCCTCGGCAATGCCAGGACAAGGGTAAGCGGAAGTTTTTCCGGCGGCCTTCGATCGAGCCTGACCTCCATTTCGAGCACCGAGGGATCCAGCTGCGTGACCCTTCCGATACCGATGCGGCCGCCCAGGAGACCGACAGAGAGTTCATCGCCCGCCTTCGCGCGGTGGACCTCAAGCACGTGCTTGAGGCGCAGCCCCTGTAAACGCACGCGATCCCTGTTGTCGATGAAGTCTTCCGCTGAAAGAAGGATAAGATTCAGTTGACATCTCCTCAGATAGTGTCGAGGTACTGCGCCATTTTTTCTCTCGTGCGGGCATCGGGCAGGGGGCCGAAGCCCGCCTTCATATTGTCCGTAAGATGCGCGGAGTTTCCCGTGGCGGGGATTGCGCAGGTCACTGCCGGGTGGGACAGGATGAACTTCAGGAAAAACTGCGCCCAGCCCGCGCAGCCGAATTCCGCGGCCCAGGGAGGGAGCTGTTTTCCCCGGACCCTGCCGAAGAGGTCCGCTGTCTCGAAGGGCCGGTTCACGATCACGCCGATGCCGAGGTCCGCTGCGAGCGGCAGCAAGCGCTCTTCGGCCTGGCGTGTGGCGATGGAGTAGTAAATCTGGATGAAATCGGGACGGGCGGCCTTCATCACCCGCTCCATCGCCCCGAACGCGGACGTGGCGTAATGGGTAATCCCCGTATACCGGATGCGTCCCTGTTCTCTCCAGGCGCGGAGCGTATCGAAATGCGCTTCCCAGTCCGTAAGATTATGCACCTGCATAATGTCGACCACCGTTGTGCGCAGCAGCCTGAGCGAGGCCTCCATCTGCCGAATGCCTGCCTCCCTTCCCGTGGTCCAGACTTTGGTCGCGAGAAAAAGAGAACCCCGCATGCCGAGTTCCGCAGTCAAATCGCCCACTACTCGTTCGGCGCTCCCGTACATGGGAGACGAATCGACCATGCCGCCGCCGGCCTCGTCAAAAAGCCGCAGCACCTCCCTGAGCGCATTGCGGGCGGTCTGCGACTGGCCGACGTCGAATACGTTGTACGTCCCCAGCCCCACGGCAGGTACCAGTTCATTGGTGCGCGGGACCGGGCGCTTCAGCATTTCAGGTTGCGAAACAGTCATGGGCTTCTTTACCTAATAACCCGGACAAGCCGAACCGAAAAAGCGAAGGTAAAAAGCGTCTCATGCAAAGCCGTAGCCTGCACTTGCGTAAGCACGGCCATAAACAAAGGACGCCAGGAAAATCTTTACGTCCTGATTTGAAAAAAAATGATTTGGCCTTTCTTTGCGAGCTTGGCGACTTTGCGCGAAATATTCTTCCCTTTTTGAAAAGAATTAGATTTGCAACTGACTACATCGAGATAAAGGGTTGCCCATTGCAAGAAGTCTTTTCCGTGATTCTTCTTTTGCTTCAAACCGTATTTTTCCGCGGTTGCCGCTGCCCTTTCGGGAATTATTCATTCTTCTCCGCATCGTTAAACGGCGCATACTGCACCCGCACGATCGTGAACAACGTATCTCCTTTGGGCCGTTTGACGACGACCTCATCGCCTTCGGACTTCTTCATGAGCGCATGGGCCATGGGAGAATCCATGCTGATCAGGCCCCTGGCGGAGTCGAACTCATCGGGCCCCACGATGCGGTACTCGTTGACCGCCCCTTCTTCGTCCTCGAGCCGCACCCAGGCGCCGAAGAAAACCTGGGACCGGTCAGCGGGAACAGTGTCGACGACGACGATATTCTCGAGCCGGTTCTTGAGGTGATGAATCCTCGCGTCGATTTCCCGGAGCTGTTTTTTGCGGTAGATGTACTCCGCGTTCTCCGAACGGTCGCCTTCAGCCGCGGCAGCCGCGAGCGCCGTCGTCACCTCGGGACGTTTTGTGTGCCAGAGGTACTGGAACTCGTCAGAGAGCCGCTTCTTGCCTTCGGGCGTAATATACTTGGATCCGGCTTTTTGGGGGGGACGGTATCTGCTCATAAAAAGAATATACGGCATCGCGCCGAAGGAATCAAGACGGAAGGAGAGAGGAGACGGGCACGCTGCTTTCGCACGGGAAGGGAGCAGGAGTTTTTCGGCTCACGAGGCGGAGAGCCGGACGATAAAGACGGAACCCTTGCCCAGCTCGGTCTGCACTTCTATTTTCCCTCCGCAGGCATCCACCAGTTCCTTCACGATGGTAAGCCCCATGCCGATGCCCATGCCCGTTCCACGGAAAAACCGCTCGTAAATGTGCGAAAGATGTTTTGACCTGATTCCGGTCCCCGTATCGCTGACCGAGAAACGGACTTGATCGCCCTCCCGTAGCGCGGCCAGGGTCACGGCGCCGGCGTTCTTAACGGCCCTGGCTGCATTGTCCATCAGGTTTTCCATGATCCGCCTGAGGCATTCCGGATCGGCAATCATCGTAAGGCCCGGCTCGCATTCCAGCGCAATCGTCACGTCCGGGCCGTTCGCCGCGAGTCGGGTCTTCTCCGTAACTTTTCTGAGCAGCGGCTCCAGTTCGACGCTTACTTTCGCGAGCGACCGCGCAAGCGCCTGGGCCTGCGACAACTGCTCCATCCCGTCGATGATCTTTTTGAGCCTGTCCGTCTCTTCAAAGAGAGACTGCATATGCTCCTGGTCCAGGGGGTCCTCATCGTCCATCATCTCTTCGAGTTCTTCCTGAATTGCGCCGACGGACGTTCTCAATTCACCGGCCGTTGCCGAAAGGAGCTGGACGGACGTATCCCGCCCGATTTCGGGGGCGTCCCGCTGTGCGGGGTTTTCCGGTCCTTCGACGGCTTCCCGTGCGTCCGCAGCCGGCATTTTCGTCCGGGCGTCCTTTCCCCGCGAATGCGTCCGGATTGAAACAGGCTCAGCGGCGTGCCGGTTTGAGGTCCGGAAAACGACAATGAGCAGGGCCAGCGCAAACCCGCCGAGGAGGGCGAATGAGATCGCCAGGAGGATACCCGATCTGCCGGAAAAGAAAAGTCCCTGTCCCGCCTGTCCGAAGTCGCGAATGGCCAGTGCGCTCAAAAAAAGTACGAGGGAGAGCACGATGAGCGCGCCGCCTCCCAGCAGGAAGCCGACTCTGGTCCGCTGATTGTTCTGCATGGTGCTTTCTCCTGTTTTGGAACTGCTCTCAAAAAACCGCAGGCAACGAGTGCTGACTGTATCAAAAACCTCCGGGAGTTTCAAGTGCTTTGTGCCGCCGCAAAGCGGCCGCCCTCCCGAGCCGCCTCACCCTGGTCTCTTTGCCCGCCTTGTACCGCCTGTTGTCATCGATCAGTCCTTCGAGCCTGACGACCGCTCCCCGCTGCAATCTTCTGAAGTCCTCGTTCTGTGCAGTTTCATCTTTATCGAGCAGCGTGGCCAATCGTCTTCCCGGCGCGCCGCAGATATGGAACTCGATCTTCCCTTTCGAGACCAAAGGCTCGCTCACCACGCGAAACGCGTTCTCCCCGAAGACGTCGAGGAGGGACAGCCGGTCCTTCCGCAGCACCAGGTAGGAAAACTTGAGCGAATCCTTCCGCAATCCCGTCAGTTCGTCCAGTTCCCGGATGAGCGCGGGCGGGTCCCAGGGAATGTCCTCGTGGCACCAGTCTTTGGGGTTCGCCAGCGCCGGGCAATCGGCATGCCGGAGGCAGGGCGAATAGAGGTGGAAGCCCCGGGCTAGCAGGCCGTCCCTGACCGCAAGCAAGTCCCGGGACGTCTCGCGCAAGGCAGGTTCAATGATGATGCAGCTCCCTTCATCACCGAGCAGCCGCGTTATGATCTCTGACGCAAGCGCGGTCCGTTTTGCGATCCGGCCCTCTTCGGGGCCGAATACTTCATTCAAAACATTCGAAAGAATGATCAGATCGAAGCACGTCTTCGCGAGGTGCACCGCATGCTCGATGGACGACCGGACCGTCTTCAGGGACGCTTCGAGCCTGTTCGTGCTTTTGGACGCGGTAAAGAGCTCTTCAGCGGTCCGGAGGCTCTCTCCCACGTGGTCGACTGCCGTAAACTCAAGCCGGGGCCGCTTCGTTCGTGCTCCAAAAAAATCCATTACCCCGAGCATTGCCGTTCCCGGGCCGCAGCCGAGGTCGAGGACCCGGAGCGTGTCTTTTTCGAACACCTTCCCCGGATGAAGGGCAAGCTCCCCGAGCGGCGTGTGGATCTTCCGAAGGTTCGACGGCAGATAATAAGCTTCGTAGGCCTCCCGCAACCCCCGGTCGATCAAATAGGCCGCAGGCAGACTCTCGCGCTCCCGCGTCAGCAGGTTCGACAGCCGGGCAACGTCGGCGGCCAGGACCTTCATCTCGTCATGAGATAATGCGCGTTTCATCGTTTGTTGTTATACCATTTTTTGCCGAAGAATGTAAGCGCCCGACGACCCTTCGGTAAGAGCACGCCTTTTTACGAAAGGATCGGGAAAAACAACAAAATAAACAAATTGACAATTTTTGCTCATGATGTAGAATTGGACCAAAATATTGCTTACCAGGCCTCGGGAATGCTTGCTGCCGACCGCTGAGCAACATGCGGGTCCGGGTCAACGCTTGTTTCCTGCGAGTGAAACCTTCATGAGTCTGAGCATCAGGAAAAAACTGTTCGTCCTTCTTGCATTGGGGCTGCTCTCTCTTGCGTGCATCGGCTATCTGCTCTATTCAGACGCCCCGCTCCGTATGGCCCTCAGCAGCCCCGGCATACCGGACCAAGCCGTTCTCAAAGCAGTTGCCGGCCTGCGAGCGGGTCTTAAAGAAGCCGAGACCGCGGAGCTCAGATACGCGCTGTCCGGCGACCCGAACAACCTCACTGCCTACAACCATGCCTCGTCCTCAATTCATTATTCTACCGCCGAACTGGGCGCGGCTTCCTCCAACGACACAGAACGCAAGAGCACACTCGCTTCCCTGGGCCCCCTTCTCGCCGAACGCCTGCTCGTCACCGAGCAGATAATAGCCGCCCGCAACAAAGGCGGAGAGAAGGCGGCAGCGGCCCTGGTGCGCACCGACCCGGGCAGGCGGACATCGGAAAAGATTGACGCGCTGCTTTCCGGCCTTGAACAGGAAGGGTTCCGGGCGAACGTTTTCCAGGGCAAGGCCCTTGCACAGAGCTTCCGGCACGGCGTGGTCCTCCTCCTGGCGGGATATCTTGCGGTGTTTGTCCTGCTCCTCCTTGCCGTTGCCGTCGTCGGACGGGAGTTCACGCGCCGCGGAAATGCGGCCCAGAACCTGCTCGAACTCAGGGAATGGAACCGGCTGTTCTCCGAGGGACTGAAGGACGCGGCCCTGTTCATGCTCAAAAGCGACGGCACCATCTTCCGCTGGAACGCGGCGGCGGAACGGCTCCAGGGGTTTTCGAAACACCAAATCTGCCTCGATCTTAATATGATACCATTCATTTGGTTTGCATTTTACTACTTCAGTTTTTTCACCTCCTGAAAAGCTGAAGCATGAATTGTCATTGATCTGTACCTTGGCAAATATGCCTCCAGTGCTGATGTCGAGGAGCGAGAACTCAGCATTGGAGTTATTCTCTTTATACTTTATGTTCCAGCTCAGAGAAAATCTCCAGGTCTGGACAGGAAAATCCCACTTCCACTGTGAAACGTCTTTGAAATACAATGCTCCAGTCTCTGATAAGAATATTTTTAGCTCCGGTATACTTTTCTATTTCCCATATACTGCTTTCGTGCTGACCAGGCCTGTAGCTTATCCATTTCCATTCATCAAGGTTTATCCGCTTTCCTTACCTCAGGTGAGGGCTGAGGCCTGATGGCTCCTAAAAACTCATTGGCCTCTTTGTCGGTGACAACTTCAGTATTTAAATCTTTATCTCCGTAATAGGATGAGACCTCATTGGCAAAGAATCTTAAAAAGTCAATACGTTTATCATTATCCAGGGTCGTAGTTTCTCCTTTGAAGTCTGTTTCACCATTGGCTTTCGGGTCTTTTGAAAAGTATCTTACTTCATAGCCTGTCGACAAATGCTGTGCGAGTAATGACAATTCTGCAAAACAAATAATAAATGCTAACAGGCTTAAGCCAGGTTTGTACTTCTCATGACAAACAGGTTATAATATTAATACAGTTCGGCAAGTATTTTGTAACATACTGAAATTGGAACATATAGAAATAAATTGAAATATGTTGTAACGGCAATAGCTGTTTATTAATGATCAAGGATAAGCATTTCAATGGTAATAAATTCCATATTCAAGAATCGTATCAAACATTGCCAGAACATTTTCGACAGGTGTCTCTTCAAGGATTGTATCGTGACTTGCTCCGGCTATGAAACCTCCGCCAGGCATCATAATATCCAAGAACAGCCTTTGTCTGTTTTTTTACAGTTTCCGGATCTCCGTCAATCAGAACATGATGCGAATCTATGCACCCGTTGAATACCATGTGGTTGCCAAAATCCTTCTTCAGATCGGCCAGCTCCATGCCATAGCAGCTTGGCTGAACCGCATGCAGAGCGTCAAGCCTGTTCCGATCATTGCGGGAATAAGATCCCTTGAACCCGCCGCAGCAATGCATCATGACCTTCAGGTTGAAATCATGACCAAGGTTTACAATACTTTTTATATGGGGAAGCATATATCTTCTGAACAGAACATCATCCAGCAGGGGACCGGTCTGGCTTCCGAAATCGTTCCCAAAGAAAAAGATATCAATCTTATCGGCAGCTGCGGTGAAGATCTTATTGCTCGATTCGAGATAGATATTCCATGATATGTTTAAGAACGGCATCAACAATTTCCGGTTCGGTGAACATCTTAATGTATAGATTTTCCATTCCAAGCAGATCGATTGCATCGTGCCAGAATGGAGACCAGTCTCCGCCGAGAATTGCATATTCCGGTAATATTTTTCGGCTTCTGTACGGATGCCGGATACATCATTCCATTTCTGCAACTGGCCAGGGGTAACTATGTATTTCATCGAGACTTGCCGTGGCAAGGGGATGGGAATATGGCTGTCCGTATCCCAGTCCATGCCGCTCAATACCAAATGGGGTTACATATGTGGCATCCTGTCGGGACAGTTTAGAGGGACCTTTAAAGACAGCTGATACTCTGCGGAAATCATCGTGAAATCTGATCCGGAGCTCCTGGTCATCGAGGTTAAGATGATTTTTGGCTTTTAACCAGAATTCGTCTGAAGCGCCACACCACATTGGCACACGGTCTGGTTCCTGGTGGTTGAATGTTGTTAATACCCGTTCCTTTGAATTCATTAGATTATATTTTCATTTAATATATGTAATTTATTGAAATACATAGACATACTGTTGAAATAATATTTTCAGGGCTTGTTATATTGTAAATATATCAATAAAATATTGGAATAAAAAAGCGGTTTTATAAAAGTGAGTTACAAAAGGATTTTGTAAGCGGCACAAATTAAAAATGCGGATAAAACATTGGTAAATATTTTTATTTCTACCCTTTAAAAGATTAACCATTTTTGCGGTAATCTCAATTTTTGTAATTAGTATTGTAAAGAGGATATATTTCAGTGCAATAATTTTAAGTGTAACTAATTATAGGTTAATCCAGGACTGAAAATTTCATTTCTGGACTAATCCGGACTAATTAATTATCTAAAACTTTCGGGTTATGAGAAAAATTTCTTTACTTTTTTCAATACTTGGATTTGGAGCATTTTTAACAGGACAAACACCTGGAATTAGCACGCAAAGCCTCATGCCCAAACGTGGAGTCAGCAGTTCAGTTCCGGCAACCCGCTGGGATTATGGTTTTCTTACCGGCAACGGACGGATAGGTGCAGTCGTATTTGGACAGCCTGTCGAAGAGACGATAATTTTCAATCATGGACGGTTGTATCTGCCCCAGCCGCGTCCTCCTCTTGTTGATCTGGGACAGTTTATGCCGGATGTTCGTCGCATCATCAAAGAGAAAGGTTATGATGCTGCACAGGATTTCGCCATGGAGCAAGCCAGCAAACAAGGGCATTTCAATTATCACAGCGACCCCTTTCACTATCGCCTTTGAACTCAAACTTAACATGCCAGCTAATGGTCCTGTGAAGAACTACCTCCGTACTACCGACTTTGAAACCGGGGAGGTGTCGGTATACTGGCAGGACGATGACGGAGCATATCGGCGCAGACTTGTTTGTATCCCGTCCCCAAAACGTGGCAGTGCTTGTCCATCAAAGGTCCGGGCAGGAAAAAAATGAACCTGTCGATTATGCCTTCAGTGATTGAACATGAATTTATCAAGTCAGAACTCAGCGTCGGTAAAGAATGGATCTCATATCATAATGCTTACAAAAACAGTCAGGGTGGTTACGATAATGCGGTCCGCATTGTAACTAAAGGAGGAAAGACGGAGTGTGATGGGAAAAAGATCGTCATCTCCGGTGCCGACGAAGTACTTCTGCTGACCGGTATCAAGTGGTATGAAAAGATAAGTGAAGGGTCTGTTCAAGGCATTGAAAGACAGCCTGTCTGTGCTGCCACAGGATTATCTCACACTTCTGAAGCCCCATGTATGCTGAGCATGCTGATATTTTCAACAGGGTGACATTAGATCTGGGTGGGGGAGCTGATATTCGTCTCACTTCAGAAGAGCTTCTAGAAAAAGCTAAAGGAACAGGTTATAAACCAATTCCCGCTGCCCTTCTTGAGAAGATGTATGATGCCAGCCGCTTCTATTTCATCTGCAGTGCCGGTGATTTTCCTCCGAACCTTCAGGGAATCTGGAACGGCGAATTCACAGCACCATGGAATGGTTCCTATACATTTGATGCCAATGTGCAGAATGCAATGGATGCAGCTTTAAGCGCAAATATGATGGAGGGAATGGAAGGGTACTTCCGGCTTATTGAATCATTTCTTCCTGATTGGAGGATCAATGCCCGGAAACTGTTCGGGGCCAGGGGAATACAGGGGCAGATAGTTGCATCCCCCAATACCGGGCTGCTCTTTCATTATGAACGCAGCTGGACATGGAATTTCTGGACACCCGGAGCCGGATGGCTGACCAGCTATTTCTATGATTACTACAGATTTACAGGAGATAAAAATTTCCTGGCAAAACGGGCG
>CAVYLT010000005.1:0-17490 GCA_963769335.1 Nitrospirota bacterium
GGCAAGTCGTCGCTGGAGAACGGTGCGAGTCAGCGCCACGCTTTGCTTCTTGCGCCCGCTGGCCTGGGGCAAGAACTCGTTTATGTAGGCCGTGACCGCCTTGTAGAGGTCGAATTCTTCATGATTTAGTCGGAAGGTGATGGTGTGTGCGTGGCGGTCAGGGAAGAGGCGCTGACCGTCGATGTCACGGAGATCTTCCTTCAACCGACGCAGTGCCCAGGGGCAGTCTCGCCGAGGCTCAGAATTTCGCGCCGGATTTCGCCGGCGCGTTCACCCACCCGAGTAGGCTCGGGAAACAGGTCCGGATCGAGCAGCCGGATGAAATGGCCGAAGCGGTCGTCGTCGCCGTGGTGCGGCGTGGCGGTGAGCAGCAGGACGTGGTCGGCGTGGGCGGTCAGGCGCTCGGCCAGTTGGTAGCGGTTGGTCTTCTCGACCTCGTCGCCGCGAGCGGAAGACTTCTTGGTGTAGGCGCTGCACTTGTGCGCCTCGTCAATGATGACGAGGTCCCAACGCTGCTGCCAGACGCGCTCGCGGACATCGTCCTGCTTGGCATAGTCGATGGAGGCGATGACCTGCGTCGCCCGCTGCCACGGATTGACGAGTTGCTGCTGGTCAACGGCGGAGAAAATGATCTCGAACGATTCGCCGAACCAGCGGAGCATTTCGTCCTGCCACTGAATGGTGAGCGGGAGCGGGCAGAGGATGAGGATACGCTCGATGGCTTCGCGCAGCTTCATCTCCTTGAGCAGGAGACCGGCCATGATGGTCTTGCCGGCGCCGGGATCGTCGGCGAGCAGGAAGCGGAGGCGCGGCTGCGGCAGCATCTTCATGTAGACCGCCTCGATCTGGTGCGGCAGGGTGCGGATGCCGGAAAGGCTGACGGCAAACTGGCGGTCGTGTGCGTAGGCGAAGCGGATGCGCGCCGATTCGACGAGGAGGCGCAGTTTTTCGGCGTCGGTGGGGTGAATTGTTGCCTTCGCGCTGACGACCTGGCCCGACGAGCGCGGCGGCCTCCTCCAACGAGAGGATCGCTTCGTCTGGCGATCCGTCGGGCAGCCGGACGCGGCACTCGTATCCGAGCCAATGAATCGAATCGCCTTTAGTGTGACAGGCTCCAGAAAATGTCCGGGTAGCGTTACGCTCTGGCCCAATGGGAATTGCGCTTCCGAAAATGTAGGACCCTGACTGGGCATGGGCAATTTACTTTCTGGAGCGGGTTTAACTCATACAGATACCCCCCATTGGGCCTTGCTTTCCAGAGAATCAACTCCGGTTCCTGGTGCAATTCGCTAAATGCAAGATCACGGCTGACGCGTGAGCGCAAACTAGCCGTTTCCGCTCGCCGCCCCGTAGAACATAGCCATGAGAATCGGAATCTATGCACGTGTCAGCACGAAGGACCAAAGCTGCGAGCTACAAGTCCGCGATCTGCGGGCCTACTGCGCGGCGCGAGGATTTGATCTGGTCCGCGAATATGTTGATGTGGGCCAGTCGGGCGCGAAAGACTCACGCCCGGAGCTTAATAAACTGATGGACGACGCCCGCAAGCGGCAGTTCGACGCAATTGTGGTGTGGCGCTTTGATCGGTTCGCTCGCTCCACCAAACACCTGCTCTCGGCGCTGGAAGAATTTCGGTCGCTCGGCATCCAGTTCATCAGCTATCAGGAGAACATCGACACCAGCAGCGCGTTGGGGCAGGCACTCTTCACAATCTCGGGTCAGTGGCGCAGCTTGAGCGTGATTTGATCCGGGAGCGGGTGAGTGCCGGGATTCGGAATGCGCGGGCGAATGGAAAGCGGCTTGGGCGTCCGCGTGTCAAGATAGACTTGGATGAGAAACCGTCATTTCCGATAGTTAAGCTTGCCGGATTTGCCAGCGCCGAAACAATTAAATTTGCGCCCAACGGGACTTCACGGAGTGTCGAAGAAAGATTTTGTTCCTTTAGCTTTTTTGGTTTGTGCCCGCCTTGTTTCTGTGGGAAAAGCTTTCTTCTGACTTGAGCTATGATCTTCTGAAAATGCTGTTTCTCGCGAACTCCCGCCTTGTTCAGAAGAAGCACGACCTCGTCGGCAAGCTGCGACTCCGCTTCAGAATCGTCCGCTTGAGGCACTGAAGACTCCACCGCAATCTTCGTTTCGACTGAACGTACCTCTTCCACGACATCTGTCAGTTGCTGCCTCTTTTTTAGGAGGCTTGCCTCGACTCGACTGTACTCATCCTTCCCAAAGGGTTCCGCCGACGAGTCTCGATTAAAAGTTTGATTCCCGCATACTGCTTCATCCCGTTTTCTCAGGCAGAGGCCGGGGACAAAAACAAGCCTGCAGGGTCTCCTTGAACCGTACCGTGTGCATAGTGCCGCCGTCGATATCACTCTGGACAGCTACGACTCCCAACGACATCCCACTCTGAATTCGATCGCGTTGGACAAATCCGCTTCGGAACGTCCGGATACCTAGAGGCGTTTCAGAGATTAGTGCGCCCCCAGATTCTAGAATCCGATCTGCTAGTGGCCTATTATCTTTGGGGTACACGTGGTCAAGCGAATTGGCTAACACAGCGATTGTCTTTCCACGAGTAACCAGCGCACCTTCGTGCGCCTCTCCGCATCGATTCCCTTCTCTTGCTAGGCCACTGACAATCACAAATCCGTCTTTCGCAAAGTCCCGCGTGATTTGATGAACCACTTTGCTTCCGAGCGGAGTGACATCGCGGGTTCCAACAACGGCAAGAGTTTTGGAGTCTGCCAATAGTGACACATTCCCTTTAACAAAAAGAACCGGGCGGATCCTTAATTAGCTTTAGCAAAGGTGGGTACTCGGGGTCGTTCATGGCAAGGACCGCTATACCCGCTCTTTCGTGTTGACTAATCCTAGCTCGGGCGTCATTTTCGGCACGGTCCCAGGAGGCGCGTAGCGTTACAACCTCTCCAGAAAGTTTGTCCCCGAGGATTTGGCGGAGCTGATCGGTTGGTGTTTCCAAAAAACTCTCGCACGTTCCGCATAGCGAAACTATTTTGCGGACAACTAGCGGGCCGAATCGGCGCCTGGATGAGGGCCAAGAGATAAGTTGCGTTCTCGGCTGGCGCTACCGCTCGGTTCGCGCCAAGAACAGGCCTATTACTCGCTTGCATTTTGTCGCCTTTCTTATAATGTCCCGGCAGGCCAGAGACGTGCCAGACGTCGTCAGCACGTCGTCAAACAGGATGAAATTCCCATTGGTCTGCCTGAGGGGACTCTCATTGTACTTTATAGTTCGAAGGTGATCGCTGTAGTCGGGGGCAGGCTCTCTGCGTGCTCTCGCAAATGCTGCTTTTTTCACAAACTCCGTTCTTTCGAGAGCCTTTGGCAGATGTGTTAACCAACTTCGACTCAGGGACACCGATTTCCAGAGCGCCTCGGCCGCAGGATTGGCGAATCCTTTAGAATGACCCGGAGCGCAAACTACGTATCGGCAACCAAGGCCGTCTCTGAGTTTAGCTTCAATCTTATCAAGGCTCGTCGCCATGATTTCAGCGGCAATCGCCCTGGCGTCGGCAACCCCTTCCTTAAACGCCAAAACAAAATCAGTGACCGGATTGTTCAGGCCCTTCCCGGACTTCTTGGATAAAGAGACCAAGCAAATAGAAATTCTCGGCGTCTTCCCAACGTTCCAGAAGAGCTTGCTTGATCAAATCCAAATTGTACGAAGAACTCAAATCGTCTCTCCTTTCGCTTCGTTGCGAAACGACTTTCCCGACTGCGCGAGACACCTCAGTCCAGGACCTACAGACCGCTGGACCGGGCGCAGAGACGGCGGCGGGACCAACCCACGATATGATGACAGTCGCGAGACCCGCCGCCATTCCGGCCTGCGAGCATCCTCAGCGAGATCACCAATATAGATGCTATCGGTGATCGTCATGCCTGTCTTCTCAATAGCTCGCAGAATGGGCGCAGGGTGTGGTTTGTGTTCTGAGTATCGTGGTAAGCGGACAAAACGGGGATAATCTACCCCGTGATATTTGAGGAGACGCTCGGCATACGTCCGAGGTGAATTCGTGACGACCCCGAGGGTCGCATCATTGGTCCATTTTGATATGAATTCCAATGTCCCAGGCGGCAGCGTCGTCATAGGGAATGACCTATATACCTCGGCCCATTTGCGCGAATCACGCAGTATCTTTAGAGCCGACGTGACAATCAAAGTATCGTCCAAGTCAAATAGCAAGAGGAGCGGAGCCTTATTGTTCTCCATCGAGACTTTCCGGCCTGTTGGCTCGGCCGTTAGATCTTCGGTGCAATCATTGCATATGAACTCTTCAGCGCTGTCGCACAAATTCTCCCAACACGGGAACACGCCCCGGCAAATCATGCACGCGTGTTCGTGACTAGGTTGCCTCAACATAATGTGCCCCACCTAATACCCTGAGATCACTAGATTTTCGGTTCTTAGCGACCCGTAGAGCATGCTCAACTTCAGGACGTAAAGCTACCTCAAACAACTCGCTCTAACAATCACGGTGTTTGCCAGCTTTTTCAAGCGCGGCCAACGCACGGGGGTAGCCGAGACGGGAATTTAGCCGCGAAGTGATAGGTGATCGTTAACTACGACCGCCTATTTCTCAGCACTTCTAGCAACCTGACCATTCCCAGTGTGTCCTGCCCACAGTAGTCCAGCAGCGCCTTCCGAATTCTGTCGCGCTCCTCTCGATCCAATCCGCCGCGCACAAGCGACTCCCAAGCCAGTCCGGCGGCCTGCCCGTCCGCCACTTCCATGCCGTCGTAAGTCATCTCAGGCACCAGCGCAGGGAGCACCGATTTGAGCGAATATGAGCCACCAAATGCCGGATGGTAGACGTGATTGCGGATGATCGGTAGCAGGTCCCAGAGTCTCCGCTGAATCTTCGTGATTCGCGACGAGAATTCCGGCAGCCACAAGGCAAGGTCTGACAACCGCTGCGATTCGAATTGCTGGTGATACACGACAATGCTTCCACGATCACCGAGGGCATCGCACAGCGCCGAGATGAACGCCCGGCGAGGATCGCTCTTGTCGGTCGCTAAGAATTCGAAATGCTCGGGCACTGAACCCGGCTGCCGCTGGACATGCACACTGAATTGAAATGGAAGTTGGTCGTAGGGACGCATCCCAGAAAATCGTGGCAGCGCAGGATTCACGGTTTCGAAGTCTGCGAAGTAAAGCGGATACTTCAGCTTACATAACTCGTCTTTAAGTTCCGGGCTGTACCAAGGCTTTTCCATTTGCACGCTGGTACACGCACGACGGAGCCGTTCCGGGAGCGGGTAGTTCTCCGGGATTTCGTGAAATGATTCGACACCGAGAGCGACAAGCTTTGCGACCGTGCTGGCATGAATTCTGGGGAGCCGCAAGATGCTATCGCTAGGAGCAGGGGCATTGCACTGTGCGAAGAACTCGCAAGTGATTGGGTGGCTGCACTGCCGTCCAGCAGAAATGTTGGGAGCCTCGGGCATTGCGAGGATACGAAATTCTGAGCGAAGTTGAATGGTAAGTTCTGGTTGTAAGCCTCAACTTGCCGGGTCAGGTTCCGAATCCTAAAGATGCCCCGACCTCGTTCCGGAGAAGTTCTGGTCAAGGTGATCGCCTCGGGCTGTGTCACTCCGATCTGCACGTGATGGCCGGCCAGATTCCGTTCCCGACGCCGGCCGTGCTCGGCCATGAAATGTCCGGGACGATCGTCGAGCTGGGCCCGAACACCCGTCACAGCGGCCTCACGGTGGGTGACGCGGTCTGCGGGGCCTTCCTGATGCCCTGCGGGCAGTGCCCGGAGTGCGCCCGCGGACGCGACGACCTGTGCGCGCCGTTCTTCGAGTTCAACCGCCTCAAGGGCAACTGTTCGACGGCACCAGTCGGCTCGCCGACCTCGACGGCACCGTGATCGCCCAGTACTCGATGGGTGGCCTGGCCGAGTACTGCGTGATTCCCGGTGACGGCGGTGACCCCGATGCGGAGGGCATGGACCCGGTGGCGGCCGCGATTCTCGGCTGCGCCGCGATGACCGCCTACGGCGCGGTGCGTCGGGGCGCCGACCTGCGGTACGGCGAGACGGTGGCCGTGATCGGCATCGGTGGTGTCGGCTCCAGCATCGTCCAGGTCGCCGCCGAACTCGGTGCACGGCAGATCATCGCGATCGACGTCGACGACGAGAAGCTTGCCGCAGCGAAGCGCTACGGCGCGACCGACGTGATCAACTCGCGCACGGTGGACGCACGGGAGCGGGTTTTCGAGATCACCGACGGCCGGGGAGTGGACGTGGCGATCGAGGCCCTCGGCTTCCCCGCCACTTTCGAGCAGGCGTTGACCCTGCTCGCCGACGGTGGCCGAATGGTCCCGGTGGGTCTCGCCGCCGGGTCGCAGACCGCGGCGGTGGAGATCAACCGCATCGTTCGCCGCGGCCAGCAGATCTGTGGCTCCTACGGGGCCAGGACCCGCACCGACCTTCCGATCGTGGTCGACCTGGCCGCCCGCGGCGTCCTCGACTACCGCAGCGTGGTTTCGCTCCGCGTGCCGCTGGATCAGGCCGAGGAGACCTACCGCCGCCTGCACGCGGGGCACGTCTCGGGCCGCGCCGTGGTGGAGATGGCACTCAACGACTGATTCCGGCCGCGGGCTTCCCGGTCCCGCGATTCAGGCGGGCCTCGAACTGATCGATGTCGCAATCTCGCACCCGGGATAGCCACGACGCCTCAAGTCGGGGCCTCCGCGGCGACCGAGATCGCAGATCGCGACAAAAAGACCTCGCGACGGCGTCGCAGGACCACCGCCGCGCCCCCACCACCACGTGCGGGAATTCGGTACCGGGAAGGGGAGTCGAACCCCTCACCCCGGGAGTACCGACCCACCAGGAAGCGACAACGTAATGACTTCCGAAGACGACCGCCCGGCCGGTGACCAGCTGCGAGTGCTGGTCGCCGACGAAGCCCTGATCCGCCTCGACCTGGTCGAACTGCTCACCGAAAAGGGCTACACCGTCATCGCCGAGGCCGGCGACGGGGAAGAGGCGCTCGCCCTCGCCCGCAAGCTCGAGCCCGACCTTGTCGTGATGGACGTCAAGATGCCCAAGATGGACGGGATCTCCGCGGCGGCGATGATCGCAGAGGAGCGGATCGCGCCCGTCGTCATGTTCGCCGCCTTCAGCCAGCGCGAACTCGTCGAGCGTGCGCGCGACGCGGGCGCGATGGCCTACGTGGTGAAGCCCTTCGGAGCCTCCGACGTGGTGCCGGCGATCGAGATCGCGATGGCGCGGTTCGCCGAAATCCGGGCCGTCGAGGCCGAGGTCGCCGATCTCGAAGAGGGTTCGCGTCCCGCAAGGCCGTCGACCAGGCCAAGGGCCTGCTACAGGAAGGGCTCGGCCTCACCGAGCCGGAGGCCTTCCGTTGGATCCAGAAGACCGCGATGGACCTGCGCAAGTCGATGCGCGAGGTGGCCGAGGGTGTGATCGACCATTTCCAAGGCCGGCGAAAGCCCAAGCCGCTGAAGAAGTAGCGCCGCTGGGGCGCTGAGCCAGCGACGCGCCGCTGGGGCGCTGAGCCAGCGACGAGGAGAAGGTCCCGCCGAGAGAGGTCTAGGCTTTGGCGCGCTTCAGGAAGACCGTGATCCGGGCCGCGCAGATCTGCGTCCCCGCCTCGTCGGTCAGCGAGATGTCGTAGGTCGCCAACGTCCCCCCGATCCGGACGGCGGTGGCGATCCCGGTGACCCAACCCGCGCGGGCCGGACGCAGGTGGGTGGCGTTGATGTCCACGCCGGTGACGGCCCCGTTCGGACCCACCTCGGCCGCCGCCGCCAGTGACGCCAGCCCTTCGGCGACCACACACGACGCCCCCCCGTGCCACAGCCCGAACGGCTGGGTGTTGCCTTCCACCGGGCAGCGGCCCACAGCTCGGGTGGGGGTGACCTCGAGGAGCTCAAGGCCCAGCTTGTCGTCCAGAGGACTGACCAGCCCGTCGAACCAATCGGGGATGTTCATGGGCCCAACCTTGGCACACCGGCGTCGTCCGAAGCCGGGAGATAGAGTTCCCGATTGTGACGAACCCAGCCAACGCTGCCGCCGACGGGCCCGGCACCCTCCTGCTGATCGACGGTCATTCGGTGGCCTATCGGGCCTTCTTCGCGCTTCCTGTCGACAACTTCTCGACCACCACCGGACAGCACACCAACGCGGTCTACGGGTTCACCTCGATGCTGATCAACGTGTTGCGCGACGAACAGCCCACCCACCTGGCCGTCGCGTTCGACGTCTCGCGGCAGACCTTCCGCAGCGCCCAGTACGAGCAGTACAAGGCCACTCGCTCGGCCTCGCGGCGGAGTTCAAAGGCCAGGTGGACCTGATCAAGGAAGTGCTCGACGCCCTCAACATCAGCCACCTCGAGATGGACGGATTCGAGGCCGACGACCTCATCGCCACCCTTGCCCGCCAGGCCTCCGCGGCCGGTCTGCGCGTCCTGATCTGCACCGGTGGCCCGCGACACCCTGCAACTGGTCAACGACCAGGTCGACGGTACTGTACCCGCGCAGAGAAGCAATTGGTTTTTTTTTTGGTTAGACTACGTATTGCTCATCCTTAAACCCCGGCAATTTCCTTTATCTTGAGTTTTTTGCTTTTCGGGGCCTAAATTCACTCGCATGAGTAAAGATGTCATACCGGTGGAGATTCGCGGGATCATACCCTCCAACAGCGGGTGCGCGATTGTCGGCAATGAACAAAAAGTTTTGTGGATCAGGTGGAATTCAACATGGGCGCTGTCATCGGCATGTTCTTGCGCGACACTCCCAAGGAGCGTCCCCTTACCCACGACCTCATCAAAACATCTTTAGGGGATTCGGTATTACCGTCGAGCGCGTCGTCATCACTGACTTGAATTACGGGACGTACTTCGCTCGTTGATCCTCAACAGCAGAACGAGCTCGCTCGCAGATCTAGTAGTTGGATGCGCGGCCCTCCGATTGTCTCGCCCTTGCCACCGTCCAGAAACGGCCGGTCTTCGTTACTACCACGCTGTTCGAACCGGTCGAGGACATGAGCGAGGTGCTGCAAAAGCTAAATGATACTGCCAGCGATTCCAGCAGCGAGGCCGAGTCCGAATAATAATTCTAAACCCCAATCCGATTCGCCATGCCTCCTACCCCGGCAAAATCCGGCTCTCCTTTGTTCATGATTTGCGGGGACGACGACTACAGCGTCCGGCAGCGCGCCCGCGCCCTGTACGATCAGTGGTGCGACGAACTCGGCGGCATGGACCACGAGATCGTCGAGCGGCGCCAGCAACGCCGACGATACCCTGCTGCTGCGCTCGGCTGCGCGAGGCCCTCAACACCCTGCCCTTCTTCGGCGGTGGCAAGGCGGTCTGGCTTACGCGACTGCAATTTTCTCGGCACCGACGGGTAGCGCTCTCCACCACCGTGGGCGAATCGCTCTCCAGCCTCGCCGAGGAGCTCAAGACCTTCCACTGGGACAACGTGCGGCTGCTCATCAGCGCCGCGAAGGTGGACAAGCGCAAGACGTCTTTAAAACGGTCGACAAGCGGGCGGCGCCATTCAATCGCTCGGCTGGCGCCTTGACAACAAGGTTGGGCGGATCAGCGCAGAATCGCACGCCCTGAAGGCGCTCCAGCCCGCGGCAAGCAAATCTCCTCCGAGTCCCTCTCCGAACTGGTGCCGCAGGTCGGTCCCAATCTGCGGCGCTCACCACCGAAGTCGAGAAACTTTCGCTCTACATCGGCAACCACGCGAACATCGAGCGAGGACGTGGCGGCCGGGTCTGTCGCAACAAGCAGGCGCGCGCGTTCGCCCTGGCCGATGCGTTCGGCGATCGTAACCTGCCCGCTTTTGCGCACGCCTTGACGAGGAGCTGTGGTCCATGCAGTTCAGCAAGGAGAAGAGCGAGGTGGGCATGCTGTACGGGCTGATCGGGAAAGTGCGCCATGCTCTTCATGAAGGAAGCCATGCGCGAGGGTTTGCTGCGGCCCAGCCGGGATTACAATGGTTTCAAGGCACAACTGGAGCGCCTGCCCGCCAATCGGTTTGCCGAGGACAAGAAGTTCAGTCCTTTGGGCATGAACCCTTACGTGCTGTTCCGCGCGGCCCAGCAGGCGGAGAATTACGCCATCGACGAACTCGTGCGCGCCATGGAGACATTGCTTCGCTGCAACATCAAGCTCGTCACCTCCGGCGCGGACCAGAACCACCGTGTTGCAGCAGGCCTTGATGGAAATCGCCGGACAACCCGTGCGCACCTGAGCGGTCTTGGTCCCAAAAGAACCTTGTTGATCTGATACTTCTATGAAAGAATCGTCAGCTTCCATGACGTGGTGCGTTACTCCGCAGGTGGTCTGCCTTGCTCCGCCTGGTCGGCCGTGCCACTTTCTCGGTCAGCGGCGAGTTTCGGCGCCTGATCTTGAACTCCGTGTCCTTAGGTCACCGCCGGTTTGTGCTGGACCTGGCCCAGTGCCTGACCATGGACAGCGCCTTTTCTGGGAACGTTAACCGATCTTCAAAGCAAAGTCGCCGTGATGATCGCCGAGGGCGGTCCGGCGGTCATTGAGCTTTACCAGCCATCGCAGTGGCCGCTCCAAACCCTGCTGGACAACTTGTGTGTTGCCGACCGTTTTCCCATCGTTGAGCACGTCGATTGGCCCACCGATCAATTCCAGCCAGTGCCCTTGAGTCCGCAGCCCCAGCAAAAGTCGGACCTCATCCGCGCCTCGATTGAAGCGCACCAAACCCTCATGTCCGTCAACGACGCAACTGCCATGTTGTATATATTTACTTTGTCGGCACCCGTTCAGCGTATTGCTCCTGCAAAACAGGACCTTGCGCGAGAAGTAATGAAATTAACAAACAACGAAGGAGCTGGTATTGTTATTGAAGCGACTGGTGTAACAAAAGTAATGGAAAGCACCGAAGACCTTGTTGCAGCAGGTGGTACAATAGTTATTGCTGGGCTTACCACAGATAAGGTGACCTTTACGGGCATGAGTTTACCAAGCGCGAAATGAACATCCTGGGCACCCGCAATAGCGCCAATGAGTTTCCGGCGGTACGAGTGTCGAGGACCAGGCAAAGCAGGCCCTGGTCGGCCCGCCTTCCTTCGGCATGCCGAATTACGAATCCGTGGAGAAAGTCCTCAAGGGGATGAAGGGATATACGGCGATGTTCAAGGAGGCCTTCCCGAACGACAAGGATCCGGTGACCGTCGACAACTTTGCTAAAGCAGTCGGCGCCTTTGAACGGACGCTCGTGACGCCCGCACCCTTCGATGACTTCATGCAGGGGAATGCCTCTGCCTTGACCGTACCGCAAAAGCGCGGCTTGGCAACATTCATGGACGCAGGTTGTATTACGTGCCACTTCAGCCCGTACCTGGGCGGCCAGATGTACCAGAAATTCGGCGTGTTCGAACCCTACGCGAAATACACAAAAAGCCCGTCCCCGGATGAGGGCAGGTTTGCAGTTACTAAAAATCCTTCCGATAAATTTGTGTTCAAAGTCCCGGTGCTCAGGAATGTGGCGCAAACCCCGCCCTACTTTCATGACGGATCCGTGGACAATCTGGCGGACGCAGTCATGATCATGGCAAAGATCCAGCTGGCGAAAGACCTCACGAAAGAACAGGCCGCGGATATCGTTGCGTTCTTCTCGTCGCTCACCGGAAAGATCCCTGATGCCGCTCTCACGGTGCCGGTGCTGCCATCAGCAGAGTGATATCAGTGAAATAGGGCGTATGGCGCCAGAAGCAAAAAATCGAAAGAAAGACCGACTAAACGAAGCGGCTTCGCCGGTGTCAAATGAACTGAAGACACTGGCAACAGGTTCAAGGAGGACGAGCTATGAACAAGCATTCGATTGGCGTTTTGTGTATATGCAGCGCGTTGCTGCTATTCGGCGTTGCCGTTCCCCTGAACGGCTCAGCCGAAGTGAACGTCGAGGTCGGCATAGGTTTGCCCGGGTTGGTGATTCCTGCACCGCCTGCTCTGATCGTGATACCCGGCACGTATGTGTATTATCCGCCTGACGTGGGTGTGGACATCTTTTTTTATCACGGGTATTGGTACCGGCCCTACCGGGGGGGCTGGTTTATCTCCGGGGAGTACAACGGACCCTGGCGCGGTATCGCTGTCAGACGGGTGCCCCATGTCCTGCGCGGATTGCCGCCCACCTATCGCCGGGTCCCCCCGGGTTATGAGCGCGTGCCTTACGGTACGGTCAGGAAAAACTGGCGGGCCTGGGAGCGCGAGCGGCATTGGGATAGGAATGAAAGAGGGCGAGGAGAGCGGAGAGAAAGGGGCTACAGGCGGTGATCCCGGGCGTATACGCAATCCAAGGCCACGCGGCCGCGAACATAACGCCGGGCAGGCGCCGCTCGCTCAGACTATAAGCGCTGCACTTTGCCGTTCATGGTGACGAGGTCCAACGCCGGTGCCGGGCCGGCACTTACATTCTTAACGCTGATGTCTCCACGTTTGGCGCGCACGACAATGGTCCGTACGTTCTGGACGGGAATTCGCAGGTGCGCTACTCCGTCGATATCGGTGAACCAGCCTTTTTCAATAACGCGATAACGAAGCGTCGGCACCGGCTGCGCCTCAAACTCCCACGTTGATTTAATATCATTTGTCGGCAGGCCGAAGCCGTGAATACTGCCTCTGCACTCGATCTCCCTGCCCGCTTCGCCGACCAATTGGATATCCACATCCAGCCTGTCAACGATCACTTCGATCTTTTCCGGACGCGGAGCATAGTCGGTAAGTTGAATATTTGCCGTGAGGTCCTTGGCTGAAGGATTTGCCAGAATGCCTCCCCCGACGATCCCCACGCCAAGCAGGCACGATGCCGCGATCGTGGCCGCCTTCAGCCGCGGATTACTTTCTATCATCGGGTACATCACTTCACGGGAATCTTCACGGCCGGGGACCCGGAGAACATAGTAATAAAGCAGATGACCGACGCCATAAACGATCAAGGCCGACCAGACAACATCAGACAGAAAGTGCGCGCCGGCCGCCATGCGGCCGATACCGAGTAGTGTACCGAGCGTTAAACCTGCCATGAGTGACAGTGCCGCGCGTTTGGGCCGGCTCCTTCGCCACAGCCACCAGCCCGTGAAAAAGAGAAATCCCACCGAGGCGTCGCCGCAAGGAAATGACTTGCCGTTGGTGCGCGCAGGAATGAAAGGTCGCACGTAATCAAATTTGCCGCCGAACTCGACGATCTGGCGCGGCCGCGGCCGGCCCCAGTGGTCTTTCAAGACCACATTGATGACGAGGCCCGGGCCGAGGACCACGCACAACAGGATGAACAACCCGTACAACCGGAACCGTTTCGCGTTCTCGCGGACCAGACCGATGACTACCATGACCACGCCTGCGATTGCGAAAGATCCGGTTATCCAGGGCGTGGCCCGGTAAAAGAGGGACCACAGCCGCTCGCTCGAAACTGGCCAGACATCTGCGTTTTCCGGATGAAAGAACAATCGCGTTGCCGTAATGTCCAGACGGGTGACCGCAAAGACGATAAGTGCCAGCAAGGCCAGCGTGGCGAACGCGATCAGTTCGGGGAGCCAGTAGCGGCGGTAAGAAGCGATCGGTCCCGCGGTGTTCATGGATGCCTCACTACGCTTTACCTAATAATGTGCACATAATTTTCCCCTTGCAAAAGAAAGAGGATGCATAATATCGGTTTAGCGCCGATCAAGTCAATAGAAAAAGCCAAATCGAAGGGCAGTCGCGTTGATTGCGAGTAGACAGGATGCTATTCTCCTGACCATTTTTCTAAAACATGATCAGTCGAAAACGCTGATGGAAATCAACGAACATCTGGAGAAAGGGGATTTGGAAGAACGTTCCGCTTTAGGGCACTGAGGTCGTGTCGTGCTACGTCATGATGGGCATCGGCCAGGTCGTGGCGCTCCGTGTTCCGCCGGACAAATTGCGCGCAGTCAAACTGTCCAATGAAGTAAATGCTGGGGGCCTACAAAACCGAGTTTTGTGCAACCTATGATTACAAGCCCTGGGAATCGAGTCACAGGAAATAGAGCCGCGATGAAAGAAAAGATGACCGGACCGAACAAAGAGTCA
This sequence comes from Nitrospirota bacterium, assembly GCA_963769335.1. Classification (GTDB taxonomy): domain Bacteria; phylum Nitrospirota; class UBA9217; order UBA9217; family UBA9217; genus JAJYKN01. The sequence continues at coordinate 14,091 of CAVYLT010000005.1, forward strand.
GTATGTGTTAATAATTTCTACGGAGTTTTTCACAATAGCGACCTTCTCAAGATTTTTCAGTGAGCGTTCGTGGCCATCCTTATCCATGGAAGAAACGCAATCGGAAACCACGACCGGATAGAACCCGCGGTTTGATGCGTCCCGCGCGGAAGATTCGATCCCCAACTCCGTCGCTATGCCGGTGAATAGCAGTGTGGTAATTCCCCTGCTTCGCATCAGATACTCGAAATTCGTTCCGATAAATATGCTTGCCGCGGGTTTTTCCAGAACGATATCGCTCGCCGCGGGTTTAACAATATCAGGGACCTCCCGCTCTTTTGAGCCCGGGGCCATGAAAACGGGAAGCTTTTCGATCTCCTTGACATTATAGCGCCTCATCATGTTATAGAGGGACCACGATGACTGAAAGGCCCGGGGTGGAGGGGTTATCAGCGTGTAGACAACGGGCACCTTTGTTCGCAGGTTCTCAATGATGGTCTTCAGGTTGTTGAGAAACTCTTCCCTGTTGAATATCCTGTCTACTAAACCCAGTTGAACGTCCCAGACCACGAGACAGGAATGCTCGGGATCGACAATTTCCGCGAGATTCTCATAAATAGAAATTCCGTTCATCTTGATCATCGTAGGACCCTCTCTGTAATAAACACAATCTTGCTCCGTTATGAATAGTATACCAAATTCGCAGCCGTACGTTCCAGGCTGCCTTGCTTGCTATAATTACGTATCATCAGCATCAAGAGTATGTATTTGAGGAGGCATCATGAAGACCGGTCGTTTGATCAACGCTAGCGGGCTCGTAGTAAGGGGACCGGAAGCAAGGGCAAAGGCTTTGTTCAGGGAAAGCACGCGCTGCGATCCGGGTCTGTGTTCACATTCCGAGGAAGGCTTTTTTCACATGTTCATTGTTCAGCAGTTCATCGCCTTTTCCGGTGAGCACGACTCTCCCGGTTTCAAGGACATAGGCACGGTGGGCGATGCGGAGCGACTGGTTGACGTTCTGTTCGACGAGCAGGATGGTCACGCCCTGGCGGCTGATCTCGGCGATGATCTCGAAAATGTTCTTCACGAGGAGCGGCGACAGTCCCAGGGAGGGTTCGTCCAGGAGGAGCAGTTTCGGCTCTGCCATAAGACCGCGGGCGATGGCGAGCATCTGCTGCTCGCCGCCGGACAGCGTGCCGCCGAGCTGGTTCGTCCGCTCCCGAAGCCGCGGGAACATCGTAAAGACCCGTTCCACGTTCGCGTCGCGCTTTTTCCGCGCACTTTTAACGAACGAGCCCATCCGCAGGTTCTCGACGACTGACATCTGGGGGAAGATCTTCCGGCCCTCGGGGACCTGTACCACGCCGAGTTCCACGACCTCATAAGCCTCGCATTTTGTCAGACTGACATCATTGAAGGAGATCGCGCCCAACCCGGGCTTCACGAGACGCGAGACGTTCTTGAGAAGCGTCGACTTGCCGGCGCCGTTTGCGCCCACGACGGTGACGATCTCGCCTTCCCGCACTTCGAGGCTCACGTCCCAGAGCACTTTGAGGTCGCCGTAACTGAAATTCAGTTTTTCGATCTTAAGCATGGTTCTCTCCGAGATAGGCCTGAACGACGGCGGGATTCGAGATGATTTCCCGGGGAGTGCCTTCGGCGAGTTTCTCGCCGGAGTTCAGGACCACGATCCTGTCGGAGATGCGCATGATCGTTTTCATGTTGTGTTCAATGACCATCTGGGTGATGCCGAGTTTCCTGATGTCGAGGATCAACTCGATGATCTCCTCGCTTTCCGCAGGGTTGAGTCCTCCCATGACCTCGTCCAAAAGCAGCAGCTTAGGCCGGGTCGCGAGAACGCGCGCTACCTCGAGTTTCTTTCTTTCGCCGATGGGCAGGCTGCCGGCGCGGACGTTTGCGCGGTGCTCCATATGGACGACCCGGACCTCTTCCATGGCTATTTCGCGGGCGGTTTTGAGGGAGTTCGTGCGGCACAGGGCGCCGACCATGACGTTGTCCACGACGGTCATTTTGGCAAGGGGCCGCACCTTCTGCCACGTGCGCGCCATGCCGAACTTGCATACGGCGTCGGGATGGAGCCCGTTCATGCGCCGTCCGTCGAAGATGATCTCCCCGCGGGAAGGGGGATAATAGCCGGTGATGCAGTTAAAGAGGGTCGTTTTGCCCGCGCCGTTCGGGCCGATGAGGCCCATGATCATCCCCTGGTTCACCTCGAAGGAGACGTCGGAGTTGGCCGCCAAACCGCCGAAGAACTTGCTGACGCGTTTGATTTCGAGAATCGCCATCAGGCAGCCTCCTTCCGTTTTTTTGCCGAGAGCTTTTTGATGAAGCCCAGCACGCCGTCGGGCATGAACAGGATGACGACGACCAGAAGGATGCCGTAGATCAGCACATGGGCATGGGATAGTTGGTCTTTTAGAAAGGCACCGAGCGCTGAATTTTCCTTGACCAATCCGGAGTCGATCAGGGCCTGGGCGATGGCGTTGCTGCGCAGGGCCTCGGAGAACGGCACCAGCACCAAGGCTCCGATCGCAGGGCCAAGGATGGTCCCGATTCCTCCGATGATGCAGGTCATCACAATCTGGACGGACAGGCTTAGGTCCAGGACCGTTCCGGGATCGATAAATCCGACGTAGAGTCCGTAGAGGCTGCCGGCAAGGGAGGTAAAGATCGCCGAAAGGGACAGGGCTACGTTCTTATATAGAGTCAGGTTGATGCCGAGCGAATGTGCTGCGTCCTGGTCTTCCCGGATTGCCTGAAAGTAGTAGCCAAGCTTCGAGTGCTGCACGAGCCAGGTTACAGCAATGACGGCGAGCGCCATCACGAGTCCGGTGTAGTAAAAGGGCACCTTGGAAAGAAAGTCGGTGACGACCGTGCCTCCGATCGTGAGCGGGGGGACCTCGGCGATCAGGATGCCTTCGGCGCCGTTCGTCAGGTTTGTCAGGTTCAGGGCCGAGACGCGGAAAATCTCGGCCACGGCAATGGACGCGAGGACGAAGTAGGGACCGCGCAGACGAAAACAGATGGAACCGATGACCAGGGCTGTTGCCACGGCAACAACGACACCTGCCCAGATCCCGTACCAGGGAGCCAGGTGGCGGTATTGCAGCAGGATCATCGTGGTGTAGGCGCCCACGCCGAAATAGGCGGAATGGCCCACGGAGTACTGGCCCGTATATCCTCCCAGGATGTTCCAGGCAGATCCCGTGATGACGCTGATGAAGATGAGTATCGTTATGTGGAGCGCGTAGGTGCTCGTCACGAATTTCGGGACCAGGAAGAGAAGCACGATCACGACGATCGCCAGAAGGAGCGGCAGGGTGCTGATTCCGCGTATATTGTTTGTGAATGATTTCATATTTATTAATTCGAACAAACGTGCATCAAATAATGGTCTTGT
>CAVYLT010000006.1:0-12597 GCA_963769335.1 Nitrospirota bacterium
AACCAGGATTTTTCGCCTTCCGAGGCCGTAACCTTCATTTTCCAGCTCAAGAGGGTGGTCCGGCAGGAACTGGGAAACGAGATTCTACAACAACAAGGAATTGCAGAAGAACTAGCGACCTTTGAGTCCTCCGTCGACGATTTAGCTCTCTATGCGTTCGATCTTTACGTTAAATGCCGAGAGAAGATTTATGAGCTCAAGGCAAATGAAGCGAAAAATATGACCTTCAGGCTTTTGCAGCAGGCGCGTCTCATCGTCGACAACCAGGATTAAGCGAACAGTGCGAGACGGGCCGCTAACCTAAATTGAAAAGAGGTAACGAAATGAAAGCCATAATATCTTTCATTGCAGTGCTTGCCCTCGCAGCGATAGCTTATGTAGGGGTCGATGTGCTGAACGCCCGATATCTTTTCGGTGTCGTTATCCCGTACCTGGCGGTTGCGACCTTCATCATCTTCATGATCGTCCGCCTCCTGAAGTGGGGCAGTTCGCCGAATCCCTTCCGTATTCCCACGACCTGCGGGCAGCAGAAGTCCTTCCCCTGGATCAAGCACAGCAGGCTGGAAAATCCCTCCGGCATGCTCGGCGTATGGGGCAGGATGGCCCTGGAAGTGTTCCTCTTCCGCTCCCTGTTTCGAAATCTGAAAACGCAGTTGCGGGACGATTCTCAACTGACCTACGGCGAGGCGAAGTGGCTTTGGGCGGCAGGTCTGGCGTTTCATTGGTCCTTTCTCATTATCCTGATCAGACATTTAAGATTCTTTACCCAGCAGGTCCCGGCAGTGGTGCAGCTGGTCGAATTGCTCGACAGCTTCCTGCAGATCGGCGTACCGCTCCTGTATATGACTGATGCCGTTCTCCTGGCTGCGGTGACGTATCTCTTCCTGAGGAGGGTCAGTCTTCCTCAAGTGCGCTATATATCCCTCATCAACGATTATTTTCCACTTTTTCTTATTTTCGGCATCGGTTTGACCGGAGTGCTCATGCGGTACTTCTTTAAAACCGACATCGTCAGCGTCAAGATGCTCGCGATGAGCCTGGTCAGTTTTAGTCCCTCCGTCCCGCAGGGGATCGGCGTCATTTTCTACATCCACTTGTTCCTCCTGTGTACGTTGTTCGCCTATTTCCCCTTCAGCAAACTGGTCCACATGGGAGGCGTCTTCCTGAGCCCCACCCGTGTGCTCGCGAACAACAGCCGTGTAAAGCGGCATATCAACCCCTGGAATTATCCTGTCCATGTCCACACCTATGAAGAGTACGAAAATGATTTCCGGGCTAAGATGAAAGATGCCGGCCTGCCGGTAGAAAAGGAGTAATCATGGCGAAACTTCCGAAGCCAGAAGAATTAGCAAAAGTTGATTACACGCTGCCGAAAACGGGCTGGATGGATACGCCCGTCGTGTACAAAGAGGGCATGTTCTGCCACGGATCGAAGCCGAAGAGCCTCGAGCTCGTCGGGTTCCCGAATCCCCGGGAGTGGCGGCCTGCGGACGCGGACTGGAAACTGCCTGAAAACTGGAAAGAGATCCTGATCAAGGGCATCGCGGACCGGCTGAAGAAATACCGGTCCTTCCGGCTGTTCATGGACATCTGCGTGCGCTGCGGCGCCTGCGCGGACAAGTGCCACTTCTTCATCGGCACCGGTGACCCGAAGAACATGCCGGTCCTTCGGGCCGAGCTCATCCGCTCGGTCTACCGGAAAGAGTTTACGCTTGCCGGCAAGATCCTCGGCAAGATGGCCGGCGCCCGGGAACTCACGCTCGACGTGCTGAAGGAGTGGTGGTACTACTTCTACCAGTGCACCGAGTGCCGCCGCTGTTCGGTCTTCTGTCCCTACGGCATCGACCAGGCGGAGATCACGATGATCGGTCGCGAGCTCCTGAACGAGCTCGGCCTCAATATCGAGTGGATCGCCGGCCCCGTGTCCAACTGCTACATGAAGGGCAACCATTTGGGCCTCGAACCGCACACGATCGTGGGAAATATGGAGTACATGCTCGACGACATCGAGACCATCACCGGCAAACGCATCAAGCCCAGCTTCAACCGGAAGGGCGCCGAGATCCTGTTCGTGACGCCGTCGGGCGACCTCTTCGCCGATCCGGGCACCTATACCTGCATGGGATACCTCATGCTCTTCGAGGAACTCGGGCTTGATTATACCTGGAGCACCTACGCATCGGAAGGCGGCAACTTCGGCTTCTTCACCACGAACGAGATGGCCAAGCGGCTCAATTCCAAGATCTATGCGGAAGCCAAGCGTCTCGGCGTGAAGTGGATCCTTGGGGGAGAATGCGGTCATATGTGGCGCGTGCTCGCACAATACATGGACACCTGGAATGGACCGGCAGATTTCCTGGAAGTTCCGAAATCGCCGATCACGGGCACGGTCTTTGACCAGGCGAAATCCCTGAAGATGATCCACGTCGCGGAATTTACGGCAGACCTGATCAAGAACAATAAACTCAAGCTCGACCCGAAGCGGAACGACCACCTCAAAGTTACCTGGCATGATTCCTGTAACGTTTCGCGCGGTATGGGCATGCTTGAAGAGCCCCGCTATGTGCTGAAGAACGTGGTCAATAACTTCTATGAAATGCCGGAAGACACCATTCGCGAAAAGACCTTCTGCTGCGGAAGCGGCACGGGCCTGAACGCCTCGGAAGACATGGACTTGCGCATGAAGGGCGGGTTCCCGCGCGCGAACGCAGTCAAGTTCGTACAGGAGCACTACGGCGTCAACATGCTCGCCAACGTCTGCGCCATCGACCGCGCCACCCTCAAGCCCCTTATGGATTACTGGGTCCCCAGCGTGGGTGTGTGCGGACTCCACGAACTCGTGGCGAACGCGCTGGTCATGAAGGGGGAGAAGGAGCGGACGACTGATCTCCGCGGCGAGCCCCTCCCATCGGCCCAAGCGAAGGAGGAAAAAGCCTAATGAAACTCTACGACGGTGGAAAAATATTCATCGGGCTGCTCGTTTTTGTGGGGATAGCGACGTTCCCCTTTTACTACAATATCGGCAAGGTGAATGCAAAGCCCGAATTAAAAACGGACACGCCTGCGATCCAGGAGTGGGAAAAGCAGTACGGGAAAAAGGAATGCATCGAGTCCAAGGAGTATATGCGGGCAGAGCACATGCAGTTGCTGAACAACTGGCGGGATGCGGTTGTGCGCAACATGGATCGGCAATACGTGAGCATGACAAGCGGCAAGCACTTCAACATGAGCCTGCAGAACGGTTGCCTGAAGTGTCACTCGAACAAGAAACAGTTCTGCGACCAGTGCCACAATTATATGGCGGTCAAGCCCTACTGCTTTGATTGCCATATTCAGCCGACGGAGAAGGAGGAGCATAAATCATGAGCATGGACAGGAGACAATTTCTGAAAATTGCCGGCATCTCCTCCATTCTGGGGTTCGGCGCATCGGTGGCATCGGCCACGCATACGATATGGCAGAAGGGCCTGGAGCCCCCGCAGGTGGAGCCGAATAAAGAGGGCCTGGTTGCAAAGCGGTGGGCCATGGTAGTCGACATGAGCAAGTTCAAGTCCGAGGAGGACATCAAGAAGGTTACGGACGCCTGCCACCATACGCACAATGTGCCGGACTTCCGGAATCCGGACGGGACCGTGGACAAAAAATTCGAGATCAAATGGATATGGGAGGAGCCCTATGAGCGGACCTTCCCTGGTTCCGAGAACAAGTTTATGAGCGAGCGCATCAAGGATATGCCGTTCATCGTGCTTTGCAACCACTGTGACAACCCGCCGTGCGTTCGTGTCTGCCCCACGCAGGCCACGTTTAAACTTCCCAATGGGATCACGATGCAAGACATGCACCGATGCATCGGGTGCCGGTTCTGCATGGCCGCCTGCCCCTACGGGTCGCGGAGCTTTAACTGGACCGACCCGCGCAAGGCGATCAAGGCCGAGTTTGAAAACAAGGAATACCCGACGAGGACCAAGGGCGTGGTGGAGAAGTGCACGTTCTGCACCGAACGTCTCCAGGTGGGTAAGATCCCGGCCTGCGTCGAAGCCGCTCCCAAGGGTGCCATGTTTTTCGGAGATGTCGAAGACCCGAACTCCGAAGTCAGACAGATCGTCACATCGCAGCTTACCATCAGACGCAAGCCTGAACTGGGCACGGGTCCGGCGGTTTATTATCTCATAGGAGGGAGCGACCATGCTTGAGAAAGCATTTGAGGGAGGGAAGAAGTACTGGGCGTGGCTGATCTTTCTCGGCGCCCTTGCGGCAGTAGGCGTCTATTATTATATCCAGCAGTTTCAGTTTGGGTTGGGCCTCACGGGTATGCACCGGGATGTGTCCTGGGGTCTGTACATCGGCCAGTTTACGTTCCTCGTCGGCGTGGCAGCCTCGGCGGTGATGCTTGTTATTCCCTATTACCTGCACGATTTTAAGAAATTCGGCAAAATTGTCATTCTCGGGGAGTTCTTGGCGATCTCGGCGGTGACCATGTGCATCCTCTTCATTTTTGTGGACATGGGCCAGCCGATGAGGATCATGAACGTCATTCTGCATCCGACGCCGAACTCGGTCATGTTCTGGGATTCCGTGGTCCTGTCCGGTTATCTTGCCATCAACACCCTCGTGGGCTGGGTGACCTTGAGTGCAGACCGGAAGGGCGTTCCGCCGCCGAAGTGGATCAGGTTTTTCATCTATCTCTCGATCCCCTGGGCAGTGAGCATCCACACCGTGACCGCGTTCTTGTACTCGGGACTTCCGGCGCGCCATTTCTGGCTCAGCGCGGTGATGGCGGCCCGGTTCCTCGCATCGGCTTTTGCCGCAGGCCCAGCCTTGCTCATCATCCTTGCATTGATCGTGAGGAAAATATCGAAGTTCGACCCCGGCAAGGAGGCCATACAGGCCATCGGGCAAATCGTGGCTTATGCCATGTTTGCAAACGTTTTTCTCCTCGGCCTCGAATTTTTTACGGCCTTCTACAGCGGCATCCCCGGACATGCGAGTTCCTTCATTTATCTCTATGCGGGACTGGAAGGCCATACCGAGCTCGTACCGCTCATGTGGACGTCGACCGTTCTTGCGGTTGTTGCACTTCTGCTTCTGGTGATTCCGGCTGCACGCAAAAACGAAGGAACGCTTTCTTTGGCTTGCGTGGCGCTGTTTATCTCCCTCTGGATAGACAAGGGATTCGGTCTGATCATCGGCGGCTTCGTACCGAATCCCTTCGAGGAAGTTCATCCCTACTGGCCGACCATGCCGGAGTCTTTGATCACCCTCGGCGTCTGGGCAATCGGGTTCCTGGTTCTTTCCATGTTGTATAAGATCGCAATTTCCGTCAGAGAACGCACCGCAGGGATAGAAATAGAACATTAAAACAACGTTTGACGCCTGATCAAGGGCCCTCCCCATCCGGGGCGGGTCCTTTTTTTATCTTCATTTCTTGCTTGATTTTATGATCTCCGGCGGGTAATATATAACGTTTTCGGAATCATATTACATTGAAGGAGGAACTAGGCACCATGTACATGGTAACAATCGACAAGGGGAAGTGCGACGGAGACGGCACCTGTGTGAATTCTTGTCCGCAAGCAGTATTCAAGCTGGAAGGCGGCAAGGCCGACCCGGTGAACATGTCCGAATGCATCAACTGCCTGACCTGCGTGGACAGCTGTCCCCAGCAGGCAATAACCGTCAACGAAATATAAGCAGCATCGTTAATCTGGATTTACTCATGAAAAGGGGACCGGTGAATGACCGGTCCCCTTATTTTTTTTATTCCTCGCACAGACTGAAAAAAGGGAGTCAACAGAGGGCCGCCCCCACGCAAAATTGCGGTCCCGCAGCTACTCCTTTTTCCCCACCAGCTTCTGGAACGCCGACATCAGGTCCATCGGCAGCGGGAAGACGATGGTAGAGTTCTTCTCCGAGGCGATCTCGGTGAGGGTCTGAAGATAACGGAGCTGAAGGGAGGTCGGGTTTTTGCTGATGATTTCGGACGCCTCGGCAAGCTTGGTAGACGCCTGGAGCTCGCCCTCGGCGTGGATGATCTTTGCCCGGCGTTCGCGTTCGGCCTGGGCCTGGATGGCGATGGCCCGCTGCATCTCGGCCGGCAGATCCACGTTCTTCACCTCCACCGTAGTCACCTTGACGCCCCAGGGTTCGGTCTGCTGGTCGATCACCTTCTGGAGCTCGGCGTTGATAGCTTCCCGGTTTGAGAGCAGGTCGTCGAACGTGTTTTGGCCAAGGACACTCCTGAGCGTAGTCTGGGCGATCTGCGATGTCGCGTAATAAAAATCTTCCACTTCGACGATAGCCTTGGACGGGTCGATGACCCGGAAGTAGACCACGGCATTGACCTTTACCGTCACGTTGTCCTTTGTAATTACGTCCTGCGACGGCACGTCCATGGTCACGGTGCGAAGGCTGACTCGGACCATTTTCTGGATGGCCGGAATCAAGAGGATGAGGCCGGGGCCTTTCACCCCGCGCTCAAGACTCACTCTGCCGAGTGTAAAAATGACTCCGCGTTCGTACTGTTTAAGAATCTTGACGGTGTTGAAAAGAAACCACACGACGATGACTACTGCAACGAGTAAACCAAGACCGATTGCCTGCATATTGGAGCCTCCTTGTTTAGTTTCATCGAACAGAGAAGAACTGTTCAACGTGACCAGCTTTTGATGGAAATCATGAAGTCGCGAGCCGGCTGTTTAGGCGATCTTTGTTACCTTGAGCCTGAGCCCTGTTATGGATTCCACTTGTATTCGTTCGCCCATCTTGATCGGGTCCGTGCTCCACGCGTTCCAGTATTCCCCCCGGACGAATACCTGCCCCTCTGCATGGATATCAGTTTTTGCCTGACCTTCAAGCCCGATCATGCCTTCCCTGCCGGTAGATATCTTTTCGCGTTTCACCCGTACAGCTAAGGCGATGGTGATGATGAACAAAAGAGTTGAGAACGCGACAACAGGCACGATCACCGCCCACGAAATGCGCAAATAGGGAGAGGCAGAATCGATGAGCATGACGGAACCGAGAAGCATCGAGATAGTTCCTCCGATGCCCAGTATTCCGTGACTCGTGATGAAGGCCTCCGCTATGAAGAGACTGACGCCTAAGACAATGAGCAGAAGTCCGGCATAATTGATCGGCAGTGTATGGAGCGCGTAGAATGCGAGGACGAGGCAGATTGCACCAGCGACACCGGGGAAGATAGCGCCGGGAGTCGAGAGCTCGAAATAGAGACCATAGAAACCAAGGATCATCAGGATGTAGGCTATGTTGGGATTGCTGATGATCTCGAGTAGGCGGTAGCGGAAACCCATGGTGATTTCCTCAACTTCAGCGTTTTCCGTAAAGAGCGTTTTCCTGCCGATAACGAGGTCAACCGTTTTCCCGTTCAGATCCTTGACCAGGGCCGGTACGTCGGGCGCGATGAAATCGATCACGTGTTCCTTGAGCGCTTCGGTCTCGGTTATGGATACGCTGTTTCTGACCGCGTCCTCGGCCCACTTTGCGTTTTTCCCCCGTTTTTCAGCAATGCCGCGCGCCATCGCGGCAAGATCGTTTACGACCTTTTTTTCCATGGTTTTGTCCATCTTCCCCTGCATCGTAACGGGATGGGCGGCTCCGATGTGCGTCGTCGGCGCCATGGCGGCGATATTGGCTGCAAGGGTTATGAATACTCCGGCTGACGCCGCCCGCGCGCCGCTTGGAGCAACATAAACCACGGTCGCCGTATCGGAGGCCATCATCTTCATCACGATCTGCTGCATGGAGTCAACGAGACCGCCGGGCGTATTCAGCTGGATGATGATCGCTTCAGCTTTGGCTTCCGCTGCTTTGTCGATTGATTTAACGATGTATTCGGCAACAACAGGAGTGATCGGAGCATCGATCGTGATGAGAAATATTCGTTTTTGCTGCGTGGCAACTGCGGGAGAGACGGGTTTAGCGCTCTTATCTTTCTCAACGGCCAAGGAACCCATTGCAAATCCGGACAAGAGGAGCAGGAACGGGAGAATCAGAATAAGCCGTCTCGCATTCTTTTTCATATCACTCTTCTTCATGATGCCAAAAGTATATCCGCATTGCCGAAGGCTGTCAAGAAGTGCTTGACTCGGAACGGATTTTTCTGTAGCATCGGCACTATCGAGAATGACATGAGAGTGACCGGAGGCACAGGCAGAGGGCAGCGGTTAAAGGTCCCCCCAGGATCCCGCGTCAGACCCACGTCTAATAAGGTAAAACAGGCCTTGTTCAACATCCTCGGCAATGCGCTCGTCGATGCTTCGTTTCTCGATCTCTGCGCGGGGGCGGGAGGCATCGGCATCGAGGCCCTCAGCCGCGGAGCGGGCAACGTGGTGTTCGTCGATTCATCGCGGGAATCGCTCACCGCCGTAAGGAATAATATCGAGCAGACCGGTTTGGGGGAACGGGCGCACATCGTCTTTGCCAAAGCAGAGAGTTACCTGAAAAGACCATTGGAGAATTTTGACATTATTTTTCTCGATCCTCCCTACGCACAGGATCTGCAGCCGCTGCTCGAACTGATTGCCGGATCCGGGGTCGTGAAAGCCGACGGCATTGTCGTTGCCGAGCATTTTAGGAAACAGCCTTCTCCGGAAAAGGCGGGAGCATTGGTACGGTACCGTGAAGCGCGCTACGGAGACACGGTGCTGGCGTTTTATAAATTGGAATAAGCTCGTGCCGGAAAGGCATGAAAAAACGGGTTTCGACTTCCATCCGTTCCGCCGGAACTCAATTCAAATACTTGAATAAAGATAAAGCATGCATTAGAGAGTCTAAGTGAAAATGGCTGGTGGTGAAAAGGTTGTCACATTATGATTGTGGTGACAAGGAGGTTCCATGAAACATGCCGCTGTCTATCCCGGCACCTTTGACCCTGTTACGAAAGGGCATATCGATCTTGTCGAGCGGAGCCTCAGTATTTTTGACGAGCTGGTCATCGCTATTGCGGCAAATCCAAAGAAACAACCGCTCTTCTCCCTCGCTGAGCGGATCGACATGTTCAAAAAAGTGACCGCGCAATTTCATCGTGTTGAAATAGAAGGGTTCGACGGACTTCTGGTCGACTATGTAAGACAGAAGAAGGCCGTGGGAATCATCCGCGGCCTGCGCGCGGTATCGGATTTTGAATATGAGATGCAGATGGCGCTCATGAACCGGAGGCTCGACAATACCATCGAGACCGTATTCCTGATGCCGAATGAGGAGTATTCGTTCATCACATCGACAATCGTAAAAGAGGCCGCAAGTTATGGCGGGGATGTCTCAAGTCTTGTGCCGGAAGTCGTCGTCGAGAAGCTGAAGAAAAAGTTCGGTAGATAGGCTGAGTGACACTGTCTTCTCTTCCCGCTGAATTTCCCCCTGGTGCGAGACCTGGGGACAAGAAAACTGAGAACATGACAGCATCTCCTATTCGATTAAAACTACTGCGGTAAAACTCTATTGGTGGTTCTTGCCACCCCGTGCCGACACCTTTCGGGACGGAATTCCTCTTTCTTTTCCCTGTCTCGATTGAGCCGGCTACACCAGTAAAGAGCCGTATTGTTTCCTGACTGTTTCCTGGACCGTCCCGATCAGCTTAAAGGATTCTTTCAGCATCGTTCTCTCCATTTTGCCGAGGCAATGGGGATCAATAAAATTATCGGGCGACGACCCCTCCGTGAGTTGTTTGTACTGGTGCTTGAGCCTGAGGGACATCAGGAACTCAAAGGCCTGCTCGAGCTCAACGGAAAACTTGCCCGCTATACACGGGCGGTCCTTACTTTCAGCGAGCCGCTCCAGCGTGGAAGTATGATATGCCTTTAACTCCAAAGCGGAGAAGCGTGCAGCGTCGATGATCGGGCTCAGTCCCGTGATCTTGATATTGAACTTCCCCTTGTAGGCGCCTTTTCGTTCGCAATCAAAGTTTCCGAAGATATCCAGTGGGGGTCTTTTGTCCACGAGGGCACCGGCCATGTGAGCAAAGAAAGATATCTTGTCCTTGATCTCACGTCCCAGGAAAGCCCTGAGCTGTTCGGCAAGCAGGATATCCCCGTGCACCGACCGGAAATCAAAGAAGATGAGGGACCGGAGAATCGCCTCGGTCGTGGGGATGTTGATCCATTTCGAGAAATACTTCTTCCAGACGCTGAGCGGCTGGCACCACATAGGGTTGCTCGCCATATAGCCGGCGCTGCAGGGAGGGAATCCGCACCGTGCCAGTGCATGCTCTATTTGGGCCGCGAACTCTGCGAAATACCGCACCGCATCGTCGTCTCTGCTCTCCCGGTCTTCATAGATAAGAGCGTTGTCCTGGTCCGTTTTGAAGGTCTGTTCTTTTCTCCCCTCGCTGCCGAAGATAATCCAACAGTAGCTTACGGGTGGCGTCCCCATTCGGGATTCGATGATCTCCAGGACCCTTTTCAACAGCCGATCATTGATTTCGGTGATGATCCTGGTAATGTTGCTTGCCTTGGCCCCTTCCTTTATCAGCAGGGTGATGATCCGGTTGATTTTTGCCGCTGCAAGCGCCAACCCGTCAATCGTGTCCTGGCTCTCGATTTCCCGTGCAAGGGACAGCGGAGACATGCCCTGCAGCATCATGAGGTCGTGACTGGTGAGTATCCCCCGCAACTCGCCGTTGCCGACGATCAGAAGATGGTGGATATTGTACCGCATCATCTTCAAAAGTGCCTCATAGCAGTAGTCCTTCACCTCAGCTTTGATGAGGGTAACGCTCATAATGTCTCCCACCCGTCCGTTCGCGTCCCGGCCCCGGGAAACGACCTTGTTTCTGAGGTCTTTGTCCGTGAGCACCCCCGACGGCTGACCGTGGTCATCGAGCAGGATAAGAGAACTGATGCTGTGGTCCGCCATAATTTCCGCTGCCTGCCGGATGGACACATCCTCCGATGCAGTGACTACGTTCCTGGTTGCCAGATCACCCAAAAGGTTCGTGAACAGGAGCTTGTCCCCGCCGCCGTAAAGCAGCGTACGATCATTCATCTCCTTATAGGCCATGTGGATGAGCCGCTGGAGCAGGGACCTGAGACAGAATTCGGAAAATTGCGCGTTCGTTTTCAACAACTCCAGGACCGTTTGCCTCCGTACCAGGTAGGCCGAGGTGTCCTGTGTGGCAACGATCGTATCCAGCGAGATATCTCCAAAGAGGAAGGAACGCATGCCGAAAAATTCACCCTCGGTCCGGGTGTCGACCAGCACCTCCTCACCTTCCTTCATTTTGATGAATACCTTGACCGAGCCGCTCCGGATGACCGCCAGGTGTTCCGCCGCAGGTCCATTCTGCCGGAGGATAACCTGTCCCCGGGGATGAAATGCCAATGACAGGTCCTTCATAATGCCGGCGAGGACGGTGTCCTTAACGAAGCTGAAGGGCGGCGTCTGCTTAAAAAAAGAGAGTGCGTCGTTATTTATCATGGCGTGTAGCCGGGTTTGCTCCGGGTTGTGGATCCCGTCAACCGGAAATTTCCAGGGCTTTTCTGACGGCCCTCTTCATCTCGTCGTGCATGAGAGGCTTCACGATGAAGTCGCAGGCCCCCACCTTGATGGATTCCACTGCCGTGGTCAGGGAGGCAAAGGCAGTTATGACAATTACTTTTTGAGCGGGGTTGATCTTGCGGTATTTCGCCAAAAGCTCGATGCCGCTGATGCCAGGGAGGATGATATCGGTGATAATGAGGTCGTAGGATTTGTGTTCGAGAAGTTTGAATGCCGATTCCGCGCTGTCGGCGATGTCAACTTCGTAACCCGACTCCAGCAGCGTGGGCGAAAGTTCGTCGAGCACCTTCTGGCCCGCCTCGCGCTCCGGCAAAATCGGAACTGGCAAGCTGCCGGCGAATAGCGGCCAATTGCTGTGGAAGATCCGCCGGCACTTTCACCGCCGGCGCATGATCCTTCGGAGCAGTGGCGGGTTGCGTCGACGGCTGCCAAGCCGGTTGAGGCGAAGACGGCAGTGACCGTACCCGGCGCGATACCGGCACCCACCACCGTTGCCCCCCACCCGCCGGTGATGAGGAATGCCGGGGCGGTGCCGCTCACGAGGGTCTTGGAGCTTCTTCACGAAAAAGTCCCCTGTTTCATCCGGGATCCACTCACCCTGGTCCGTCATCGCACTGGCGATGCTCTCACTCGGCGGGCTCTGCCCACCCCTACCAGCCGAGGGCGCATAACCCACGGTTCATGCAGTAGACCCGATCTTCGGCAGCGCCTTCCAGATGCGCGCGAACTCGAGCAGTGCTCCGCGGCCGACGGGTTCTCTTCAGCGGTCTCCCAGTAGAGCTCGTCTCGTAAAGCCGCCGTCCACAGAGGTGCGCGCCCAACTCCCGGTCTGCCGGTTGTGGAACCGATGCAGCGCCTCGTCCGGCGCCGACCAGTCGATTTCTCCATCGCGCCCAGCGATGAAGCCGTCCAGTGACACTGTCATCGAGTAGATCAGCTTTCTCATCACGGTCCTCCTCGGTCAACGGGCGGATCGTCACTCCGCAACTCTTCGCTCAGCAGTTCCATTAGCAGGTTGTCGTGCCAGCGGCCATCGGCGCCACGTTCATAGCAGCGCATTGCCCCCACTGGGCGAAAACCGAGGCT
>CAVYLT010000007.1:0-16905 GCA_963769335.1 Nitrospirota bacterium
TTCGCGGGATAATACCCTTTGCAAAGATGCACAGAGGGTATCTTCATCTTCGACTATGAGCAGCCTCTCATCCATGGTTCCCCTCCACGAGGTTTCGGGGTAATGGTGCGCCTCTCTTACCCATTCGGGTAGATTCTTTCGAAGATTACCGGTATTTTTTTTATTATACCATTTATAAGAAAATAGGAAAAGGAAAGAATTACGAGGGTCACTCCGACGTGAAGTGTCGTGAATACGGTACCTGCCGGAGACTTTTTCCTTGCACCACAAAGTCCGCACAGGTAAAAAAATATCATGCCCTGTGTGAAGAGTTATTGAAAAAGGCGTGATAAAAAATTACAATATCCGCAGGAGAAGTATATCGAAATACGATCAAGTCCCGTCTCTATTCTCGATATTGAACTATGACGACCTTTTGTTTAACGCTTTATCGAATTTTGCGCTGGTTAAGCAGTGCTCCGTGGACGCATTGCGTATCAGTTGTCCTCTGCCTTATCGTCCTCGTTCCACTCGGTGAGTCCGGGACGGTCAGCGCAGAAGATCGGGCAAGTACGTCTCCCCAGCCCCGCATCCACGCGTTTCAACCGGGAGAGACATTGACTTACGATATCAGCTGGTCAAACATCATTTCGGCCGGGACAGCGGTCATGGAAGTAAAGAGCGATTCGACGCCGGACGGGAAGGAGGTCCTCAAGTTTCTCGTGACCGGCCGTTCTTCAGGCATAGTAGAAAAGTTTTTCAAAGTCAATGACTACGTCCAAAGCGTCTTCGATCCGAAAATCATGCAAAGCCTCACGTATAACCTTGAAGAAAACCACGGCAGAAAAAAAAGGCATCGTACCCTCGTTTTCGACCATGTACAAAAAACGGTAGTGAGCAGGCTGAACAACGATCCGCCGGAAACCCTCGCTATTTCCGAACCCGTACAGGATGTTTTATCGTCGTTCTATTATCTCAGGACGCAGGAGGGTTTCGGTCGGGATAGACCCATCATCTTTGATGTTTATGATGGTGGAAAGATTTGGTCCGTCGCGGTTTACACGCTGGGCAGGGAAATCGTGAAAACGCCAGCCGGAGAGTTCTCCACGATCAGGGTCAGGACCTATCCCAGATATCAAGGGGTTTTTATGAACAAGGGAGAGGTTTTCCTGTGGCTCACGGACGACGACCGGAAAATCCCGGTACTCATGAAGAGTACGCTGAAGGTTGGGTCTTTTGTGTTCACTCTCACCGCGATGCATGCGGGTGGCGAGGTCCGGTGATCTCCCGATGCGCCAACAAGGGAGTTCGCTGAGCCGGGCCAGTACGTCGTCAATGCGGGCTTCAATAAGAGGAAGAAAAAACTGTATTTACGGATGCATCAGTATTGAAGACAGGAGTAGTGTGTTCGTGCCGGCGTCGTGCACTGTTATTTGTAGAGCCGCTGTCGCATTGCTTCGTAGAGGATGACTGCGGTGGCTGTCGCCACATTGAGTGAGTCGATCGTTTCCGCCATGGGGATCCGCACACGAAGATCGATGTCTTCCATGATATCCGGGGAGAGGCCGGCACCCTCCCGGCCTACCATAACCACAGTGGGTTTGGTCAGATCAACCGTAAAATGCGTTCTGTCGCCTTTCAGGACCGTTGCAAGGGTTTGAAAGCCCGCCTGCCTGCACCTTTGGCTGAAAGTTGCGCTGTCCCCAACCGGCACGACAGGCACACGCAAAATGCTGTTCATGGAGGCGCGGACCGCTTTTGCATTGAACGGGTCTACCGTGTGGGATGTGACAGCGATACCGGATACTCCGACCGCTTCGGCGGTTCTGATAATGGTGCCGAGGTTCCCCGGGTCCTGAAGCTGGTGGGCGACGACGATCAAGCGGGCACTATGATTCAGGAGCGTTTCTTCCGAAGAGTGTTTCATTTGAACCACGGCCATGACCGGTTGCGGCGTCTTGCTTTCGGCAAGCACGTCCATCAGCCGCTCCGTTATCCAGACGACGTTGACGCCTCTGCTCTCCGACAGGTTGAGCACGCCTTTGCCCTGATGGCGGGTAAGCGACGGGGAGGCGACAACCGATTTGACCCCGAGGTTCTCGCGGAGCGCCTCCTCGACCATCTTGACGCCTTCAATAAGAAAGGCCTGTTCCTTCTTTCTGTGTTTCGGGTCTGCGAGGGAACGAAGGAACTTTACCGTGCTGTTGTCTTTGCTGGAGATTGGGTTGTAGGGGCCGGATTGAGGCATGAATGGAAGTATAACACATAAACAAGCAGGGACAAACAGGGAATTTCTGGAGAAGAGGCCGCTCTCTCGGTTGTCCTAGCCAGCTCACAGCGCAATGAAGGCCCGGAGACTTTACGCTCATTGCGGCGCCTTTATACCCCCTGATCGCTTGCCGGGTTCTTCTTTGCCGAGATGCTCATGATGCTGAGCTGCTCCTGATCCTGGCTCTCCAGGTCCTGCCATCGCTTGAGTGATTCATAGCTGCTCTCCCAGACAGCGTAATCGTCTTTATTGCCCGGATCATTACTCAGCTTGCCGCTGCGAAATTCATCGATGAATGCATCAGTGGTCTTATGATGCTTCTGCTCCATCAGTGCGAGAGTTTTTTTTATGCGGTGAATCGTATTCCCGCAAACCTTTAGTTCCCGCAACAGTGATATTTCAAATTCATCAGTGTGCATACCTGATCCTTTACTCAGGAGATTACCTTAATATAGAAGGACAAGAAAAACAAGCAAAATATACGACTTTTTTTAGATGGTTGCACTCCCCTCATACAGGTTTTGTGGATTTTTGTTACAAGTTGTGTTAATATATGTAACCTAAAGTGTTGTTTTTTTAGCTCCTGACATCAAGTGGCAGATCCCGGGCTGCATATTGTGCAGAAAGGTTACACAAGCAGAGGTGCCTAACTCATGAAACGGGATATCTGGGGTTTTTTGTTTTGCCTCGGCCTTGTGCTGTTCTGCGGGCCGTTCCTGAATATCTTTCACAATAGTCTTACCTATTACCTGTTTGTCATCTGGATCGTCTTCATCGGGCTCATTTTTCTTGCCTCGACCTTTTCGGAACGGGATGACGGAGGAAATTAAGTGTTTTCGCCGTGGCTGCTGCTCACGATTATTCTCGGCTACCTTCTGCTCCTTTTTTCCGTGGCCTATTTTGCGGAGCGGAAGGAACTGCAGGGGAAAAGTCTCGTTTCAAACCCCTATATCTACTCTCTTTCCCTCGCTGTCTACTGCACCTCCTGGACATTCTACGGCAGCGTTGGAAAGGCCGCCACTTCCGGCCTCAGCTTTCTCACGATCTATATCGGTCCCACGCTGATGGCAGTGCTCTGGTGGATCGTGCTCCGGAAAATCGTCTATCTCTCGCGGGAGAACCGGATTACGACGATCTCCGACTTCATTTCGTCCCGCTATGGGAAATCCATCGGCCTCTCGGTCCTTGTTACGACCGTGGCCGTCGTCGGCATCACCCCGTATCTCGGGCTCCAATTGAAGGCCGTGATGACGTCCTTCGCCCTGATGTCGGGCAAGCCCGAAGGCGGCCATTTTACCGGTGCCTTCATTTCGCTTCTCCTCGGCGTGTTTGCCATAATTTTCGGAGCCCGGAGGCTCGATGCCTCGGAACGTCACGGCGGACTGATCTTTGCAGTGGCCTTTGAGTCTGCCATCAAATTAGTGGCGTTCCTCCTTGTCGGTTTCTTCGTGACCTACGGCCTCTTTCACGGTTTCGGGGACATTCTGGGCAGAATACAGCAGGGGCCCCATGCGTCCCTCCTGAAAATCGGGGAGGGGTCTCCGGTCAGTTTCTCTGAATGGATTTCCCTGACGTTCCTGTCTATGATGGCCATCATGTTTCTTCCCCGCCAGTTCCACGTCTCCGTCGTGGAGAACTATTCCGTGGACCACATCAAGAAGGCCATGTGGCTCTTCCCGCTTTATCTCTTCCTGATCAACATCTTCGTGCTGCCAATCGCCTGCGGCGGGCTGCTCCTCGGCAACCCGTCGTCCGCGGCGGACTATTTCGTACTCAGCATTCCGATGCATCTCGGCCACCCGCTTCTGGCGATCATCGTATTCATCGGCGGTTTTTCCGCGGCCACAGCCATGATTATCGTCGAGTCCATCGCTCTCAGCACAATGGTGATGAACAGCTTCGTCGTGCCCACCCTCTGGGACCTTTCCGCGATCAGGAATTTTCACGCCGTAGTCCTGAATATCAAACGCCTGGTGATCCTGGGCTGCGTGTTCCTCGGCTATACCTTTGCCATTTACATCGGTCGGTTCGACAGCCTCGTGGATATCGGCCTTAAATCGTTCGAAGCCGTCACCATCTTTGCACCGTCCATCCTGCTGGGTCTCTACTGGAAAGGCGGGAACAAAAAAGGCGCCTCTGCCGGGATCCTTGCCGGGTTCAGCGTCTGGATCTACACACTGCTCATCCCCGCGCTCATGCGGGCGGGAATCATCGAAAAGGGCAATGTCATGGAGGCGGTCTTCAACTCAACACTCCTGAACCCCCAGGCGCTCTTCGGACTCAAAGGCCTGGACCGCTGGACTCACTCCCTGTTTTGGGGCCTGTTTCTGAACGTCAGCTTTTACGTCGTGGTTTCGCTCCTGACCCGGCAGTCCGATGAAGAGACGCACCAGGCCATCGTGTTCGTGGATTCCTTTTCCCCGCTCCACCTTGGGCCGGTCTACCGGCCTTCGGGGACTGCGGAGGTCGAGGATATCCTGGGACAGTATCTCGGTCCTGACGAGGCGCGCGAGGTCGTAGACGGTTTTCTCAGGAAGAGCGGACTGACCCGGACGTCGATCTCGGGAGAATGGCTCATAAAGCTCCGGCAGGAGGCTGAGCGGGTCCTTTCCGGGGCGATAGGACCGTCCATCAGTACGCTGGTGTTCCAGGACCGTATGGTCCTTACCCACGACGAGACGCTGCGCGTCTCGAACTCTATCCAGCACATCTCCCGCAGTCTCCGCCTGTCGCGCCAGGAACTGGCCGAGGCGAACCGGCAGCTTGCCATGCTCAAGGAGTTCAGCGAGAACATCATCGAGAGTCTGCCGCTTGGCGTGGCCACGCTCGACGAAGCGCTGCGCGTAAAGTACTGGAACAGCGGTATGGAGATGATCACCGGCGTGGAAAAGTCCGACTCCCTGGAATGCGACGCATCGCAACTGCTTACCTGCCTTGAGCCCAGGCTCTTCACCCCCGAGGTCCGGGAGGGAGAGATTACGTGTAGGAGAAATTTCGATCCCCAGATCATCCTGAAGGGCTACGTGAGCCGCCTTACCGGCGCACAGAAGGGATATGTGCTCGTCCTCGAAGACATCACGGAGAAGAAAAAGATCGAGGAGGAACTGTTTCGCGCCACGAAGCATGCAAGCGTCGGCAGGCTCGCGGCGGGCGTAGCGCATGAAATCGGGAACCCGCTTGCCTCCATCTCATCTCTGGTACAGGAACTTCAATCCGAGGAGGTTTCATCGTTTACGAGGGATTCGCTTGCCACCATCAACCAGCATGTGCACCGCATCGCGCGTATTGTCCGAAGTCTCGGTGACTTTGCGCGGCTCTATCCCCGTCAGAAGGTCGCGACCAGCCTGGGGGACATTTTGGAAAACACGCTCAACCTCGTCCGGTACGACAAAAACTTCCGGAAGATCGAGATTCGCACCGACGTGCACACGACGCCGCAGCTCAAAATTGATCCGGATCAGATCCAGCAGGTTTTCCTGAATCTGATACTGAACGCACGGGACGCCATGCCGAACGGCGGCAGCCTCGACATTGCCGTGAAACATGTTGACGGCAACGTTCTGATGCTGTTCGCCGATACCGGATGCGGCATCGACCCCGAGGTCAGAGACAAGGTGTTCGACCCCTTCTTCAGCACCAAGGGGCCTGCAAAAGGTACGGGATTGGGCCTCAGCATCTGCTACAGCATTATCAAGGACCACGGTGGTACGATCGAGATCGATTCAGAGGAGGACAAGGGGACGCGGTTTACGATCAAGATTCCTGTTGAAACGTAATGAGCCACGGAAAATATTGAGTTGCAGAAAGCTGTCGCAAATGTGCCGTTCTGGTGCGGGCATGTTTTCCCCATTTCCAATTTTTTGGCTTACCCTACTGCTGAGCGGCGATAGCCGCAGAACAGAAACGAGGTTTTCATGTCCAAAAGCATATTGATCGTCGAAGATGAAGAGACCTTGCGGGAGTCCATCAAGCGGATATTTGCAAAAGAAGGGTATGTCGTCGATGGCGCGGAGTCCGCTGAAAAGGCCCTTTTACTCCTTGAAACGAGCGTTTACGATGTAATCATCTCGGACATCATTCTTCCCGGGATGGACGGCATCGAAATGCTCGCCCGGGTGCGCGAGCAGATCCCTGACCAGATCTTTATCGTCGTCACTGCGTACGCATCACTCGACACGTCGGTTAAAGCGCTCCGTGCCGGAGCCTACGATTACATCATGAAGCCGATCATACACGAGGAAATCAAGCAGATTGTGCGGAACGCACTGCGGCAGAAAAGCCTGCAGTCCGAGAACGTGCTGCTCAAACGCGAGATCGGGAAGGACTATGACTTCAGCAGTATCATCGGCGAGACGCCCGCGCTGAAGGTGATCCTCGACGAAGTGAAAAAGATCACGGACACGAAGAGCACCGTGCTGCTTCTTGGTGAGACGGGCACGGGGAAAGAGCTTTTTGCCCGAGTTATCCACCACAACAGCGCGCGCCGCGATATGCCCTTTGTGCCGATCAACTGTTCCGCCATCCCCGAAACCCTGCTTGAAACCGAGCTTTTCGGCCATGTACGCGGTGCTTTCACGGGGGCCGTGGCCACGAAGAAGGGCATACTTGAGGAAGCTGAAGGCGGTACGGTGTTCCTTGATGAGATCGGCGACATGAGCATGGCGCTCCAGGCGAAGTTGCTTCGGGTCATTGAAGACCAGGTCATTCGGCCGGTGGGCAGTACGAAGGGAACGAAAGTGGACATCCGGATGATTTCGGCTACCAACAAGGACCTGAATGCCGCGGTCCGTGCCGGGACATTTCGTGAAGACCTCTATTACCGCATCAACGTAATCGCCCTCCAGATCCCGCCGCTGCGGGAGCGGAAGGAAGACATCGACGCACTGGTACGGTATTATCTCGGACGCTATGCCCACGATCTGGGCAAGCAGACGAAAGAAATATCTCCCGAAGCCATGGGCGTTCTGATGAACTACGAATGGGCCGGGAACGTGCGTGAACTCCAGAATGTGATGGAGCGGGCCATCCTCATCTCCGACGGCGATCTGATAAAGCCGGAACACCTGCCCGGCGGTATAAAAGACAAGGCATCGTTCCATCATCAGGCGTTCGACCAGAAGCTCTCGATTGAGGACTATACCAAGGCTTTTATTCTTCGCTACCAGATGGAATATAACGAACAACAACTTGCGGACATGCTCGGGATCACGCGCAAGTCGCTTTGGGAAAAACGGAAAAAATGGGGAATCCCGAAGGAGCGGTAGGCAAGTCCAGAGCCGGGAGTTTGGAAGCTCGGAGTGGCACAAAGCCGGGCGCATCGCTCTGTGAGATTGCTTCTCCTCCGGACTCCAAGCCCGGAACAGTGCTCAATATATGTCACTTAAGAAAAAAATAGCCCTGAGCTTCTTCATCAGCGCCTTCATCATCGCGATTCTGGCGGCGTTCGAGTATGTGAACTTTATCGAGATCAAAAAAGAGATCCGTTATCTCGAGATCACCGATACGCTCAGCCGTAAATCGCTGCAGCTCCGGCGGCACGAGAAGAATTACTTTCTGTACAGCCCTCAAAAGGCAGACGAGGAATCCGCCGCGGTGCACGCATATATCTACGAATTGAAAGGCATGCTGGCGCAAAATCCGCGCATCGACCGGGTAGAGCAACTTTCCCTGCGCGAGCGCATCAACGAGTATGAACTCCGGTTCACCCTGATTGAAGCGGAGGCAAAGAAAATGTCTGCGGCATTTCAGAAAGTCAGGTCGAAAAGTCCGACCAATGAGAACGCCCTCTCGCTTGTCGAATCCACGTTCGTTGAGCGGCCGGTCCAATCGGCGGACTTCCTTGCAAAAGCGTTCCACCTGCCGAGGCTCCATCCGCTTATCACCGGATTGCACGCCCTCGATGCGGACATCGTGCTGCTGAGAAAGACCGGTGAGGATATTCTGGTGCTGTCGAAGGACCTCGATAAAGTCGCCCGGGAGAAGACCGAGACCGTGATACGCGTTTCGCAGATCGCCATCCTCGTTTTCTTCCCGCTCTTTTTTGTTGTGGGCATCGGTATGCTGTTCTTTATCGCGACGAACGTGGTCAAAAGGCTGATGCTCCTGATCACGGTTGTGGAAAAGACCGGCAGGGGTTCCTATCCTCACCTTGCCGTTGCCGTCCGGCACAAAAATGCTGATGATGATGAGGTGGGCCTCCTGATCGACAAGTTTAACGACATGGAGGACCAGCTTGCCCTTCACGAAGAGGAGATCGAACGTAAAAACAAAGAATTGATGCAGACAAAAAAACTCGCCGCCATCGGCACACTTGCCTCAGGTGTTGCCCATGAGCTGAACAATCCACTGAATAACATTTACCTTTCAGCTCAAGTGCTGGTCCGGGAGACCTACAGCACGTGCCCGGCCGAAGCAAAGGAGGCCGTGAACGACATCCTGGGCCAAACGGAGCGGGTGAAACGAATCGTAAGCGAACTCCTGGAATTTGCACGCGGGAAGGAACCGGAGTTCGGGAGGGTCGATTTGTACGAGCTGATTTCAGATGCCTATCGCCACCTCGGCAGTTTCAGGAATACCGAGAACATCCGGTTTGCCAATACCTGCGATCCACCGTCGATCGTTCTGTTTGCTGATCAAGGTCAGCTGGAACAGGTGTTCGCGAACCTGTTTGCAAACGCGGTGGATGCCATGCACCTGAAGGGTGACTTGATGGTCCACGCGCGACAGGAAGCCAGTGCAACCGTCATTACGGTTGCGGATACGGGCAGGGGGATTCCCCGGGAGTCGCAGGACAAGATCTTCGAGCCCTTCTTCACGACCAAAGACAAGGGTACCGGTCTTGGTCTTGCAATCGTGTATAATATCATCAAGAAACACAACGGCAACATCAAGGTCGAAAGCGAAGCGGACAGGGGCACGACGTTTACCATTACGCTGCCCTCGGGAACCGAAAACAGGTAAGGGAAAAGGTACCAACGCGGGCGAAGCAGAACCACGGGTCTGCCTTGCGGAGAGGCAAATAAGCTCCGACCGGTTCATCCGTGACTCCGGTGCGGTCAGACCCGCGGTTTCGCGCGTTGCGGTGTGCCTCGGTGGGAACGAAAAACATATGGCATTCAAGGTACTGATAGCGGAAGACGAGGAAATTACCCTCAAACACCTGACCAACGCCCTCCAAAAGGAGGGCTATGTGACAGTCGGGACCCAGAACGGCCGGGAGGCACTTCAGCAGATCGAGGGCGATCACTTCGACCTGCTGATCACCGATATCAAGATGCCCGGCATGAGCGGTATGGAGCTTCTCGATAAGATCAAGGAGCGGCAGGCCGAAGTAGAGGTTATCATCATCACCGGCTTCGGCAGCATCGGATCCGTGATCGAGGCAATGAAAAAAGGGGCCTATGACTACGTCACGAAGCCGTTCAACCTCGACGAGCTTCTGATGAAGGTCAGGAAAATCCGGGAACAGCGTACCCTGAAAAAGGAGAACATTGCCCTTAAAGCCTTTGCCGGCGCCGACAAAAAAGTATCAATCATCGCGAAGAGCGCGAGCATGCATCATATCCTCGGTATCATCGAAGGGATGAAGGAGTCGGACTGCAACGTACTGTTGACGGGTGAGACCGGCGTGGGCAAGAGCCTGCTGGCCAAAATCATCCACTATACGAGCAGGCGGCAGGACATGCCGTTCCTATCGATCAACTGCGCGACCTTGACCGAGGAACTTCTGGCGAGCGAGCTCTTCGGCCATGAAAAGGGCGCCTTCACCGGCGCGATTAAAACAAAGCAGGGGCTCGTGGAAATCGCCGATACGGGTACGTTGTTTCTGGACGAGATCGCGGAGATGGCACCGAGCCTCCAGGCAAAGCTGCTCAAAGTGATCGAAGAAGGCGAGTTCTACCGCGTGGGTGGCACCAGACCGATCAAGGTCGACGTGCGGTTCATCGCCGCCACGAACCAGAACGTCCGCACCGTGATATCCGAGGGAAGGTTCCGCGAGGACTTGTATTACCGCCTGAACATCATGGAAATTTTCATTCCCCCGCTTCGCGACCGCCGGGATGATATCCCGGCGCTCTGCAGCTATTTTCTGGAGAAGCACCTGCCGAGTTCACGCAAGAAGATCACGGGGTTCACGAAAGAAGCAATGACCGTGCTGATGCACTACAGCTATCCCGGCAACGTGCGCGAACTGGAGAACATCGTCGAGCGCGCCATCATCCTGGAAAAAAACAGTCTCATTACGCCGGAAAGCCTTCCGCAGACCATAAAAATGTTTCAGATTGAGACCATCGAACCGGACAAGATAAAAACCATCGAAGAGTTGAACAAGGATTATGCCGAGAAGGTAATCGATATGCTCGGCGGCAACAAATCAAAGGCCGCCGATGTCCTCGGCATTTCGCGAACGAGTCTGTGGCGAATATTGAAAGAAGAATAGTTGCGCCGACTGTCCTTTCCCGTGTCCAAAAACGTCGGAACAAGGGCGGCGGCTTCCTCGGTCGAGGAAAAGTAGTTTGAAGGAGAACACCTGTTGATGAAAAAAAACTATTCATCATTTTACGGGGTCGTCATTGCAGTGCTCATGGGTTCAGTAATGATGACCTATGCCGTGCACGCTTTCTGGGGCAACATTTTTTTCGTCAACGAACAATTGCATATCACCCTGGAAGCGTTTGGGTCAATGATTGCCTTGGGTGTGTCGCTGATCCTTTTGAGCAAGAATCAGCATTACCAGACCCAGAAAAAAAACCTGCTTGCCACGGGTTTTCTCGGCATGGGCATTTTTGAGGGTTTCCACGCTGTTTCGAGTCTGGGCCAGGGATTCTTCCTGCTTCACAGTCTTGCCGGTATCATCGGCAGCCTGTGTTTTGCGCTTTCCTGGTTTCCGCATGTCGACGACTACACGAGCAAAAAGAAATGGCTCCCCTGGGCAGTTGCGGCCTGCTGCGTGATGATCGGCGTATGGATCATCGGGTTTCAGGAACTGGTCCCCAGAATGATGCACGACGACCAGATTACCACGACGGCCCTTGCCATGAATATATTTTCAGGAGTGTTATATATTGCCGCAACGGGATATTTCGCACTCGACTTCCACCGGCACGGCAGGTTTGAATCGTATCTGTTCGCCTGCACCTTCCTTCTCTTCGGTCTCGTAGATTTTGAAATCCCTTTCGCTTCGCTTTGGTATGTCAGCTGGTGGTTCTGGCATTTCCAGCAGCTCGCAGCGTACCTCATCGTCGTTTATTTTCTCTTTCAAATATACCAGCAAGCGGAAATAGCGTTGCGGCGGAGCGAGGATACGTTCCGCACGATAACCGATACGCTAAAGGATGCCATCATCATGATGGATGATGATGATCGGGTCTCTTTCTGGAATCCCGCGGCAGAAAAAATGTTCGGTTATCCGCGTCAAGAGGCAATCGGCATGAAGCTGCATTCGCTGATTGTGCCTCACAAATATATTGATGCGTATCAGCGGGGATTGGCTGCATTCAAAACCGACAGGGTCGGTCCTCTCATTGGTAAAACGTATGAAATAGAAACTCGCAGAAAGGACGGAACAGAAGTTCCCGGAGAACTGTCTTTTTCCGCGATCTCGATAAAAGGAAAGTGGCATGCTGCGGGAATTATCAGGGACATCTCGGATCGCAGGCTCGCGGAAGAAGAAGCCCGAACTGATGAGAAACGGCTGAGAAGCCTGGTGAAAATATCCCAAGCGCGAACGGCGACACTGCAGGAACTGCTGAATATCGCCCTCGACGAAGTCGTCGCTTTGTCAAACAGCAAATTGGGTTATCTCTGTATGTATAATGATGAAAACAAAGAAATCGTCCATCGGGCTTGGTCAAGGGACGTGATGAACTCATGTTCAATCGCCGAAGCTCCTGCAGACTGCCATTCGGCGGAAGCCGGCATATGGGGTGAGGCCGTCCGTCAACGCATACCTCTCATCATAAATAATCTTAGTGAACACAGTCCCCTGAAGCAGGGGTGGCCCGAAGGACATTCACCGCTTTGCCGGTTTATGACTATTCCCGTCTTTAACTATGATCGTCTGGTTGCCGTCGCCGGCGTTGCGAACAAAGAGAAAGAATATACCGAGGGGGATGTGCAGCAGCTGAAACAGATCATGGAGGCAGTATGGAATATTACAGAGAGGAAGCTGGCAGAGGAGCGGCTGCGGAAGGCCTACGACAAGTTGGAAATCCTCGTAGAGGAGCGGACCGCTGAGTTGTCGATGGCTAACGAACAACTCCGCAGCCTTTCCGTGTATTTGCAGAATGCAAGAGAAGATGAGCGGACGATGATTGCCCGCGAGGTCCATGACGAACTGGGACAGTCGCTGACAGCGCTTAAGATAGATCTTTCTCTTCTGACCAAAAGACTGTCTCCAGACCAGAAACCCGTCATGGAAAAAGCGGAGTCCATGGCCCAGCTTATAGAGACGACGATCCAAAGCGTAAAAAAGATTTCAACTGATTTGCGGCCGGGCATCCTGGACCATCTCGGTCTCACCGCGGCAATTGAGTGGCAGGCTGAAGAATTCGAAAAAAGGACAGGCATACCCTGTACCGCCGTGTTCGAGCCCGAAGAAATCTCCCTTGACAGGGATCGTACGACAACGGTGTTCCGCATCTTTCAGGAAACGCTTACCAACATAGCCCGTCATGCGGAAGCAACTGAGGTCTCCGTAATCCTGAGAGAATATGCAGACAAGCTGGTGCTTCAAGTCAAGGATAACGGCAAAGGGATCAGTGAACAACATATGTCCGATCCGAAGTCGTTGGGACTGATCGGCATCCGAGAGCGTGTCCACTACTGGGGGGGGGGCTTGACGATCAGAGGAATCGCCAAAAAAGGCACCACGGTAACCGTGCAACTCCCCCTTAACAGCGGGAGGGAGAGGTCTTGATAAAATTGCTGGTTGCGGACGACCACGCCATCGTTCGAAAAGGCATCGAACAGATCATCGCTGAAACGGACGATATCGTCGTGTCTGCTGAAGCACGCAACGGACAGGAAGTGATGGACAAAGCGGCCAAGAATGTTTACGATCTGGTATTGCTGGACATCGCCATGCCGGGAAGAGACGGCCTCGAAGTCCTGAAGGAACTGAAAAAGCAGCGGCCGAAACTTGCCGTGCTTATGCTGAGCATGTACCCCGAGGAGCAGTACGCGATCCGTGCGTTGCGTTCCGGCGCGTCAGGGTATCTGACGAAGGAAAGCGCTCCCGATGAGCTGATAGCCGCAATCAGAAAGGTGTCGGCGGGCGGCAAATACATCAGTTCTTCGCTTGCCGAGAAACTTGCCCACAAACTCGGAAATTATTCAGACCTGCCGCTCCACGAACAACTTTCCGACCGTGAATACCAGATTATGATCATGCTTGCCAGCGGGAAATCGCTCACCGAGATAGCTGACGAGCTTGCGTTGAGTGTAAAGACCATCAGCACCTATCGGGCCCGATTGCTCGTTAAAATGAACATGAAAAGCAATGCGGAAATTACACGATATACAATTGAGAATAAACTCGTATAAATTGATTTGCCAACTCTCTTCCTATACGACGAATAAACGATCAAGCTATGACTTACTCCAAAGTTAATTTTTGACGGACAGGCCATCTCTTCCCAGAAGCGGAAACGCTCCCTTCACAGTGTAGGAATAATTCCTACAAAAAAAGTAGAATATTCCTACGCAAATATCAGCCTTTTTCATCTTACCTTTTTTGTAACTTTACGATAAGCTATTTGCAACGAACAGCTCACAGGTTGTCACCCCCCTGTTTAAATGTGTAACGAAAGGTGTGCTTTATGCGATGCCCTCATTTGACGGGAACAGATGTCTCCTCGTGCGCTGTAAATAAGGCAGTTTACAAACCAAGCTTGTTCGAGCTTGAGGAATATTGCAATACTTCAAAGCATAAAAAATGTCCCCTTGCCTACAGCGGAGTGCATGGGAGCGATACCTTTGCCACATCGAACGATGTACTCAAGCATATTGTTAAATAATGACGACAGTAATCCATCTGGTTTTACGGGACAGCACGCGTTGCAGTGAAAAATTGTCATCAAAATGAACCGGAGAAAATGAATCAGGTTGCCGGCACAAATTGGATTCTTGTAATGGATGCTGACGAGGTATCGAGAGCGAAGATGCGCTCCATGCTCGAGCAGGCGGGTTACAAGGCGTGTCTGGTGGGAAACAACGATGAAGTCATTGAGTGCTACAAGGAAGCGCAAAGATACGGCTACCCGTTTGACGCCGTCATTGTCGCTCTGCATGCCCCGGAGGATCAGAGTGAAAAGGAAACCATCAGAAGATTAATCGAATGTGACCCTGGCGTAAAGGCCATCGCCACGAGCGGTGCTGTTGCAGATTCGTTGCTAACCGACTTTAAGACCTGCGGATTTAAAAGTGTTCTCACGAAGCCATTTACGGTCGGGACCCTGGAACACACAATGCACCAGGTAATCAAGTCGGTACCAATAAACAGCGTTCACACCATGAATGGTCACGGATAGGGATTTTTACTGGATATTCAAAGAGTCAAAAAGACATTAAATACCTAAGGAGGAATGTGCCATGTACAAGATTGAAGTTCTCGAAAGAAAACGGTTGGAAAAAGGCTTGAGCTATACGGAAATTGCGGATAAACTCGGCATTCACAAAGTAACGGTGTCAAGGACCTTGAAAGGCGTGACAATGAAGCCGCGTACCGTAAAACAGCTGGCGGACTATCTGAACGTCACGATGGAAAGCATCGTCCAGTAAACAACTGTCGTACCCCTTTATAAAGCGACAGCCATGCCCTGACTGTCAAGTTCACTCATGGCCCCTCACCTCGTGTGAGCAGGTGGACCATGGATGGGGCATGGCTGCTGCCTTACGCCCATGATGTTTGCCCATCGGGATCGGCGCAGATGTTTGCCCCGCGGAGGGCAAATTCGTAAACGTCTGCATCGATTGTTCCCCATGATCTGAGGCCGAATCATCCGGGAGTGTTTTCTCTGTCCGGTGAAAATCGTTTCCTCATAGGCTCGTGGGAACGAACGCGCTGCGGAGCCTTGCTGGATCCCGATGCAACGATACTGCCGGTCATCATGAGGGGAGCAGAGTGTACAGAATATAGATGGAGCTATTATGCAATGCCTGTATTTGACAGGGAATTATATGTATTCTTGCACCGTGCGCAGGGAAGTGTACATCCCCAGCGCATATGAGTCTGAAGAATACTGTAATAATGAACGGTACAAAATATGCCCTTTATACACTGAATTGCAAAATTTCCATTCAACAAATAATATATAAATACATGCACAAATAGGGTTTTGTCATGAATTGCAGTCTTATTATTATAGAAGGGCATGCAGTTTTGTCCTCCTGAATGATTTGTTACAGATACACAGTAACAGTTTAAAAATAACAAAACAAAAATTGTCCCGCTGGCAGGATCATAAACTAAAACGAAATGAAAAACCGGTCAACATATATGGCAAATTCGTGCTCAGGTATTCCTGCAAAGAGATCACCAGGTTTATTAAGCAATTACAGTAGCGTTGGTGAAAGGTTTAACGCGCTGTTAAATAAAACAAACATTTCCCTTATCGCGATCCGCTTAGCTGCAAGCAGGTTCAGCACTATACATAACCCGGCATACGTTTGCTTTTTTGTGTTCGGTAAGTCCCGCAAAAGTTTCAGTACTTCAGATAATACGACACACGGTTACTTTTTCGAATTCAGTAAGTCAGGCAAAAATTTCAGTACGTCAGATAAGGCGACACGCGTTTACTTTTTTGTATCCGGTAAGTCCGCCAAAAGTTTCAGTACTTCAGATAATACGACACACGGTTACTTTTTTGTGTTCAGTAAGCCCGGCAAAAGTTTCAGTACTTCAGATAACACGACACAGGGTTACTTCATAATAATTTACATGTTCGTTATCCCGCCACACGTTCACTTCTGTAAGGCGGGTAAAACAAATGGAACGCCAATAACGCTGAAAACAAAGATGAACACAGATTTCAACCGGACGTACATTAAAAAACTGGCATCAGCAATCATTTCATTTGTTTCTGCTCATTTGAGCCTGGTCAGCGTGCATTTGTAGATAGTGAATAATGAATAGTGAATAATGAATAGTGAATAGTGAATAGTGAATAATGAATAATGAATAGTGAATAATGAATAGTGAATAATGAATAGTGAATAATGAATACCTGAACCGGCAACCTTGAACCTTAGACATGAAGAATTGATCATTGAACGCACAGCATTGAACGTCCGAAAAAAATTGAAACAACTTGAAACAACCTGAAACGCGCAGCATGAAACGCGTAGAATGAAACGTGCAGCATTGAAACGCGAAGCATTGAAACTCGCAGCATGAAACGCGCAGCATTGAACGTCCGAAATAAATTGAAACAACTTGAAACAACCTAGAACGCAAAGCATTGAAACGCGTAGCATGAAACGCGCAGCATTGAACGTCCGAAATAAATTGAAACAACTTGAAACAACCTAGAACGCAAAGCATTGAAACGCGTAGCATGAAACGCGCAGCATTGAACGTCCGAAATAAATTGAAATAAATTGAAACAACTTGGAACGCGAAGCATTGAAACGCGTAGCATGAAACGCGAAGCATTGAA
>CAVYLT010000008.1:0-52946 GCA_963769335.1 Nitrospirota bacterium
CCCCTGGCTGTCACTTCTCAGATGCTCCGCGAGGCGCAAAAGTTCGGCATCGAGGCGAAGCGGGCGGACCCGGGCGCCATTCATCCCGGCATCCACGTCACGAACTACGAGCGTCTGCATCACTTCGATCCCGCCGACTTCACTGGTTGCGTGTGCGATGAAGCTAGCATCCTGAAGTCATTCGACGGTTCGACTCGCCAGGCCGTGACCACGTTCATGCGGAAGTTGCCCTACCGGCTGCTCGCCACGGCCACGGCCGCGCCCAACGACTTCATCGAGTTGGGCACGCACTCCGAGGCGCTGGGTTACCTCGGGTTCATGGATATGTTGTCGAGGTTCTTCAAGAACAACCGCAACAACAGCGCCACCAACCGCATGGGCCACTTGGACAGCGCCCCCCAGTGGCGTTTTCGTGGCCACGCCGAGCGACCATTCTGGCGTTGGGTGTGTTCGTGGGCGCGGTCGCTGCGCAAGCCATCGGACTTCGGGTTCGACGACGGCCGGTTCCAGCTCCCCGACCTCATCGAGCGCGAGCACACGGTCAAGGCTTCGCGCCCGCGCGAAGGGATGCTCTTCTCCGTGCCCGCCGTGGGGCTCGCCGAGGAGCGCGAGGAGCGACGCCGGACCCTGCGGGAGCGGTGCGAGATGGCCGCCTCGCTCATCGCCCACACCGGCAAGCCTGCCGTGGCGTGGGCGCACCTCAACCTGGAGGGCGACCTGCTCGAGAAGCTCATCCCCGGCGCTATCCAAGTGAGTGGCCGGGACTCGGACGATGCCGGAAAAACTATCGGCCCTTACCCCTGAGATAGAGTAAGAAAACTCCAGGCGTTGATTTTTCATCAATGCGCGGGTTTCGACTGCATGGACCTGGAAAAAATGCAAACGCTCAGATAACAGCCCACCGCGCAAATACACCACCGCCCAAATACAGTTTACTTCCCCTAAAGCACTGTGTTAAACTAACGCATACGGTGTTTTTTGAATTGTGCCGGAAGGGCCGCTTTCTGAGAAAAGGGAGACACAGTACGTTTAATCAAGTGTACAAACCTGGGCATATATAATTTTCATCCTTTGGAACTGACGAGTGCTCTTGATTCTTATAAGGTATACCATGATGCTCAAAACTCATAAGGTCTTCAGACAGTGGCTACAGCTCTGCGCAATTTTGACGGCCCTCGCCGGCGTCGTTATCTATACCCTGACCTGGCAGCACAAGGTTATCGAAACCCGGGAGCTGGATCGGCTGAACAGCCTTGCCAAAGTGATCGATGTCAACTTAGCACACCAGCTGAATTCGACCAATGAGACGTTGGCGGTGATTCGCAATGATGTCCCCTTATGGAAAGCCAGGAAGGAAGAACGGGCCCTGATCAACAAAAGACTCCGGGCCATGGATGACGCCATGCCGGGGGTGCGGACTATATTGATAGTGAATGCCGACGGCATTGCCGTGGCCTCGGACCGGGCGGAATTAATCGGTAAAAATTTTTCAGAGCGGGACTATTTTAAGGTCCCGCAGCGGCACCCGGACCCGGAAATGCTCTATATTTCTCCACCCTTCAAAACAGTTATGGGAATTTGGACCATGACTTTAACGCGTGCGATATTCAGCCGCACGGGCGAGTTTGACGGCATTGTTACTGCGGCTCTTGATCCAAATTATTTTAATACTCTTCTTCTGTCGGTCCTTTATGCCTCGGACATGAGGGTTGTTTTGTACCACAATGACGGCACGATATTCCTTTCAGAGCCCGATCGTAAGGATATTGAAGGCAGTGATGTGGCTAAGTCCGGAACTTTCTTTTCCCGCCACCTGCAAAGCAAGCAGACCGCGAATCTCTTCATCGGGCATACGTACCTTACCAAGGAAGAACGCATGGTCGCTTTTCGAACCATAACGAGCAAAAAGTCTATTGTCGACAAGCATCTGATAATCAGCATCTCCCGCGACCAGTCCGCTGTCCTGGCCACGTGGCGGCACATGGTCATAGGCGCGACGGCGACATTCGGGGTACTGGCGCTCTCGACAATTTTAGGATTGTTCTTTTATCAGAGGAGGGAACGGGATATTGAGCTGCTCGAAGGCGCTTACCTGTCCAAACTGCAAGAGAGCGAAAAACGCTACAGGGAGCTCGTGGAGTGGACACATAACCTGGTCACTAATGTGGACGCAGAGGGACATATTACGTACCTTAATACTATCGGTGAAAGGATCTTCGGTAAAAAGAAAGATGAAGTAATCGGTTTGCCGGTCTTTCAGTTTATCCATCCGGACGATCAGGCCCGAACAAAAGAATGGTTTGATGATTGTATCAGAAGAAGAATTGTCCAGGCATCAATTGAGAATCGTCAGGTAAATTCATCTACCGGTGAAGTATTCGATATGCTGTGGGCATGCAACTTTGTCTTTGATGAAGCGGGGCGCCTGCTGAGCGTGAATGGTTTTGCCCATGACATCACCGAGCGCAAACGAGCTGAAGACCAGCTTCATAAAAGCGAGCAGCGGTTCCGGGAACTCGCTGATTCCCTTCCTCAGACGGTCTTCGAGACCGACCTCGACGGGAGGCTCACCTACGTCAATCGTACAGCCCTTACTATGTTTGGATATACACCGGAAGAGGTTGCAAAGGGCGTGACGGTCATCGATGTTATTGCCCCGCAGGATCGTGAGCGAGCAGGGCGGAACATGCTGGACAGAATGCGGGGAGAGCGGGCCGGACACCAGGAATACACGGCCCTCCGGAAGGACGGCTCGACCTTCCCGGCAACGGTCCATTCGACCCCTATCGTCCGGGATGGACGGCCCGTGGGTCTGCGCGGAATCCTCATCGATCTTACCGACCGCAAGCTTTTCGAAGCCGAGCTGGTGAAAATGGAAAAGCTCGAGTCCATCGGCATCCTCGCAGGCGGCATCGCCCATGACTTTAACAACATCCTGACCGGCATATTCGGCAACCTTTCTCTCGCCAAGACGCGATTGTCGCCGGCTGATCAGATCTACAAGTGGATCGATGAGACTGAAAAAGCGTCTTTTCATGCCCGGGACCTGACCCAACAACTCCTGACGTTCGCGAAAGGAGGTTCGCCGGTCAGGAAAGTCGTACCCCTCGAACCGCT
This sequence comes from Nitrospirota bacterium, assembly GCA_963769335.1. Classification (GTDB taxonomy): domain Bacteria; phylum Nitrospirota; class UBA9217; order UBA9217; family UBA9217; genus JAJYKN01. The sequence continues at coordinate 3,118 of CAVYLT010000008.1, forward strand.
CATACGGAACTCCTCGACGTTTGCCGCCCGGGGGGCGAATGTAAAGGTCGATATTAATTTTACTGAAAAACTGCGGCCCGTGGAGGTCGATGAAGGGCAGATCGGCCAGGTTATCAGCAACCTGGTCATCAACGCCTGCCAGGCCATGGCGAACGGCGGGACCGTCAGTGTAATTGCGTCGAACTGCACGATTGCGGCGGACCAGGCCCCGCCGCTCCCGGCCGGAGACTACGTTTGCGTACAGGTTCGGGACCAGGGCATCGGCATCCCGGCTGAGCATTTGCCGAACATATTCGACCCCTATTTCACGACCAAGCAGCAGGGGAGCGGTCTCGGCCTCGCCGTCGCCTACTCTGTGGTAAAGAACCATGGTGGTCACATCGAGGTGACGTCGACGCTCGGAACGGGCACGACCTTCACCGTGTATCTGCCCGCTTCGGAAAAGGATGTCGCGGCCCCCCCGAGAGCTGCAGGGTCCGTCGTGACCGGCAGGGGCAGGGTACTGATAATGGACGACGAAGAGATCGTTCGATCAGTGGTAGGTTCCATGCTCACGGAACTGGGGTATGAGGTCGCTTACTCGAAAGACGGCAGCGAAGCTGTCAGACTGTACCGCGAGGCAATGGCCGGCAACAGCGGCTTCGATGTAGTCATTATGGACCTGACCGTGCCCGGCGGCATGGGCGGCAGGGACGCTGTCAGGGAACTTGCGGCAATCGATCCGCAGGTGAAAGCGATTGTTTCGAGCGGGTACTCCAACGACCCGATCATGTCTGACTTCAGGAGCTACGGGTTTGTCGACGTCGTGAAAAAACCGTTCCACTTTCAAGAACTAAGCGAAACTCTCTATCGTGTCCTTCGCGGACCAGGGCGATCGTCATAAGATTCTTTCAGACGAAGGGCTGTTGCTGCCTGCCGAGAGTTGTATTATAGCCACGCGGTTTTTAACGCAGATCAGGCCTGCGCGAAAAAAAGACCTCCCCATCTTCGCAGCATGGGGAGGTCCTCTGGACGATTTATAATTTTACGCTCTGCTGCAAGTCGCCGGCAAAAAGCTTTGCAGCACCCTTGGCCGCGCAAAAGCTCCCGCACATGGTGCAGGAATCTTCGTGCTCCGGCATCCGGCTGCTGCGGATGGCCATCGCCTCTTCAGGATAGAGGGCGAGCTTGAACTGCTTCTCCCAATCGAGGTCGCGGCGCGCTTTGCTCATTTCCTTGTCGCGAACTCTTCCTTTCTCGGGATACTTGTTCATATCGCCGATATAGGCGGCGATTTTTGCTGCCTGCACGCCCTGGCGAACGTCGGCCTCGTTCGGCAAGGCCAGGTGCTCGGCAGGGGTGATATAGCAGATCAGGTCCGCGCCAAAGCGGCTTGATTGAGCGGCGCCGATGGCTGCGGTGATATGGTCAAAGCCCGGCGCTACGTCGGTCGATATCGGGCCGAGCATGTAATACGGCGCGCCGTTGCTCATTCGTTTCTGGAGCTGGATGTTTCCCTCGATCTCATCGAGCGGCACGTGCCCCGGGCCTTCCACGAGCATCTGGCATCCCATTTCCCTGCCCACTTCGGCAAGCTCGCAATTGATGATCAGTTCCTGGATCTGCGCACGGTCGGACGAGTCGTGGATCGCCCCGGCACGGAGCCCGTTGCCCAGGGAGAGGACGACGTCGTATTTTTTCAGAATGGAAACGACGCGGTCGAACTTCTCGTAGAGAGGGTTTTCCCTATTATTGGCAAACATCCAGGCCACCATGCCGACCCCGCCTTTGCTCACGAGTCCGCCGTATCGATACCCCTGTTTCCGCAACCGCTCGATGGTATAGAGATTGATACCGCAGTGGATCGCCATGAAGGCGATGCCGTCCACGCACTGCTGCTCGATCAAATCGAAAAGCATCTCTTCATCGAGCTTGTTCGGGTCACCGTACTTCCTGCCGGCCTCACAAAATGCCTGGTAGAGCGGGACGTTCCCGACGGGCACATCGACTGCCGCGATCACTTCCCTTCGCACGCGGTCCAGGTCTCCTCCCACGGAGAGTTCCATGAGCGTGTCTGTGCCTGCTTCCACTGCCGCTTTGGCCTTCCTGACCTCGGCCCCATAATCGACGATGTCCGAGGACGTGCCGATCGAAGCGTTCACCTTCGTTCGCAGCCCCTTGCCGATGCCGACTGCGTCCGGCCTTCGGCAGGTATTCCAGGGGATGACGATCTTTCCCTCTGCCACCATTGTCCTGACATATTCTGCCGACAGGTCCTCGGTTTTCGAGACAGCTTCCATCTGGGGCGTAACAAGCCCTTTGCGGGCGTTTTCAATTTGCGTTGTCATAGAGTAACTCCTTATGGTCACAGGGTTGGTGGAAAATCGCCCTTCGCCTTGTTCCTCCCCCGCCGGGGGGGGTGAGGGCAAAGCAGCAACGAATAGCTGCCTTGTAGCAGCCCTCTAGGACAACGGATGAATTTCTTTTTTCATGGTCAGCTCCTTCGGCGCGGTTAGTGGAATGAGACGTCTCCTGGCTCAGGACAACCTACTCGCCGGCCTTCCCACCCGGACTGGGCAGTGGCATAATCGGCTTTCGTTTCCATCACAGTTGCGCGACAGCAGGGGAGTTGCACCCCTTTCCGTTCTCTCATTCCCGAAAAATAAAAATCCCCGGTCTTGTTGCAGGACCGGGGATCAGATGGACGATAATCCACACGCGGTCTTAACTCCGAAGACGGTGACATAATGAAGTCCAAGCAGGTCTTCTGGCTCTCCCCCCTTTACCTGCCTTCCCAACCTTTGTGACGGTCAGTGGCAAATGCTCTGGTAAACGGTTCGGCCCTTTATCCGGGCCGGGATTACAGCGGCGGGTCCGCTCCCGGTTTTCACGGGATTCCCTTGGCTTGAACGAACTGGTATGTGGTGCCGGGGTTTTATAGCATTGTCATCATGGAAAGTCAAATCACTTTTTATGTCCCGCAGCTAGTGTCGTGCGTCCGGGGCCTGTAGTCCTTCGCGAGCCTTAGGTTCGAACCACTCCCCAACCCCTCCTTGGCAAGGAGGGGCAGTACAAAGAGTCCCTTCCCTTGCTAAGGGGAGGTCAGGTGGGGTGATTTCAGTTGAATTGCATAGGTAAATAAATTTACGACGCACTAGAGCTTCGGCGGCGGAGGATAGATGTACCCCGTGCCGCTGATAATATGATACGTGCGGACGACGGCATTCCCCCTTTTGACCGAAAAGGAGCTGATGTTTCCCAGGGACCGGAAATATTTCGTGTAGGGAAGAACGTCGTTTCCTTCCACGTAAACAGCCACCCCTTCTTTGTCTTTTAATGCATCGGGGAACTCCCAGATGTTGAACTGGCTCATTTTCGCTCTGTCGTAATCGACATAAGCAAAAATTCTTTCCTTGGTATAATAAGCGATCTCCGCGGCCACCTGATGGGATTCGGTCATGGCAAATTTTATTGAAGGGTCCTTTTCAAGCTCCCGGCCGAGTTCCCTCCAGCCGTAGAAAAACTGGGTGGCATCGGCCTCTGCGGCGTTCTTCGATATTTTCTCCAGGGGAAGGATGCTGAACCTGGCATGCAGCATGACGGTAAAACAGAGGACGAGGCTGAACAGAACGCCGAAGACCCAGAGATATTTTTTCAGCCGGGGACCGCTGAAGAGATAATGGCTGACGAGTATGCTGAAGGAGAAATAGGCGCAGGCGGGCCAGTTCGCCTCGGCCGCGTGCTTTAAGGAGGAATAGGCGAAAAAGAGTATTACCGGAAGGGAGGTGAGGCTTAGGAACAGCTTTTCCTTGCTCTTCTGGAACAGATAGAGGACTGCGGCATAGGCCCCGAAAAGCCAGATAAAGGGGCTGGCAATGAGCATCTGCCCGCCGATATATTCGAAGACTTTTCTCGGAGAGTACTTTGCCCCGCCGAGGCCGTGTCCCAGCTGGTAGGCAAAGGAGATCCAGTGATGTTGGCTGTTCCAATAAAGGACCGGAAGGAAAAAAGCGCATCCCAGGAGAAATGCCGCATAAGGATGGATCGTTTTCAGCCAACGTCGTTCGTCGGTAAAAAGCACGAAGAGGAACAGGCAGGGAGCGATGAGCACTCCGGTATATTTCGACAGGAGCCCCAGGCCGAAGGCGATGCCCATGAGATACCAGTACATCGTTTTTTTGGTGGCAACGATTTGCCAGTACAAAAAGAGCGTCAGACCCCAAAAGAGAAAGGAGGGCACATCAGGCGTTATCAACAGTGAACCGGCAAGGGTGAGAGGAATCACGTTCAACGTAATAACACTGACTGAGGCGATTTTCCTGTCATGGAACAGCTGCATGGTGAGGACCCACGCCGCAGCGCTCGTAACGACCGCACCTATTATGCCCGTAAACCGCACCCACAACTCCTGCTGCGAAAAAAGGGTGGTGAACCGTATGGCCCAGGCGAGCAGGGGCGCGTGATCGAAATAGCCGAAGTCCAGATGCCGTGACCACAGCCAGTAGTAAGCCTCGTCGGGGTGGAGCTGCAAAGTCGCGGAGAGGTACAGTTTCCACAGGATCAAAAGACCGACCACGATGATCGTATTGCGTTTTGTAAAAAAAGTATCCATCAAGACCTCGTGAAAGAATAAAGATGAACCAGAGCGCGGCACATGATTCATTTGCCTTTGCTGGAAAAGGAGCACTCAGTGTACAGGACAAACCTTTTTCTGTCAATCCCGCGACGTGAAATCGCCCGGTTCCCGTCGGAGGAGAGGCATTGACATAACCGTGAAACGAGAATATATTCGAGTCGAGTAAAATGGGAAAGCGTATAGATATAGTTCCGTAGCCGGGTAGGTCGGGTAGAACGTTTTTGTGAAACCCGACGCCTGTATGCGGAATATTCACAAAAAGTAATGAATGTCGTGGAGTTAGTTTCGTAGGTCGGGTAGAGCAATGCGAAACCCGACACAATGTCGATGATGGCACAACAGCAGAGGAATCATGCAATACAAGAGATCAATAGCGAAAGGGGCGACATTCTTTTTTACGGTTGTGACACATGAACGACGTAAAATCCTATGTGACCAATCAAACGTTTCTCTGCTGAGAGAAGCTTTTCGGTCCATTAAGGGGAGACACCCTTTTATTATGGACGCCTTTGTATTGCTGCCAGAGCATCTGCATTGCATATGGACCTTGCCGGAAAATGACAGCAATTTCCCCATGCGCTGGCGGCAGATCAAAAGTCATTTCAGCCGGCGCTGTCGGGACAAGTTCAAGGGGCCGCAAACAACCGCCAATCTCAGTAGAGGAGAGCAGGCAATCTGGCAGCATCGTTACTGGGAACATCAAATCAGAGATGATGGCGATTTTATCAGGCACGTTGAATACATTCATTACAATCCCGTAAAACATGGGTTAACGAAGGCTCCCAAATTATGGCCGCATTCAAGCTTTCATCGCTATGCCCGTCAAGGCATGTATCATGTCGATTGGGGGGCAGACAATGAAATTGCATTTGGTCATGATATTGGCAATGAGTAAAAGGACGAGAGTGTCGGGTTTCGCTACGCTCTACCCGACCTACAGACTACAGGCTGCAGACTTTGCCACAACGAAAAACGGATGCACATCCCCGGACTTTGAAAGGTGTTCATGATGAAGACATTATTGCTCTTACTATCGTCCTTGATATTGCTTGCAGCGAGTGCTCATGGGGAATCTATTTATTTGAAAGACGGTAAGATCGTTCAGGGTACGGTCATCGAAGAAGATGACAAAACTATTTTACTGGAAACGCATGAAACCCGGCGAATCGATAAAAGTGACATCGAATCCGTCAAAAATGACGCGGAAATAAAAAAATGGGAGACCGTGCTGAAGCTCGCAGCCGATGTGGCGGGCAGGAATTCGTTCTCGAATGTCAAAGTTTCGGGGACCAATACGCTTCACCCGGGAGATTCCACAATCGACCCGGGCATATCGCTGGCAGCGGAAGAGATTTATTATGTGCGTCCGACGATCGGGCTCGGCGGAGGCATTTCCTACCAGGCAACCAGACAAGAACCGGTCTCGGGCGGACAGTTCAATTTTATCCCGATCTACGGCCTCGTGCGGGTGCGCTCAACGCCGTCTCGCGTTAACAGCTATTCATATGCGACCGCACAATTCGGGTACAATTATTTCGTCGCCGATCATAAGTACGCCGGCGCCGGCAACTATGAGATGACGAACGGCACGTATGCCGGACTGGGCGGCGGTTATGTATTCGGCAGGACGCAGGTGGAAGTCCTCTATACCGTCGATCAAGGCAGGTTGACCGGCAATGATTACGATCCCCAGAATTCACGCTATTCTATTTCCGCTGATGCAACCTATCGCAAGATCAGCTTGTCGTTAGGGTTCATATTTTAAAACGGGTGTCTGCCGCCGGAGTGGGGATTAAAGGACCGGCTTCAGTTTGATCAAGCTTAGTAGGTCGGGCAGAACGTTTTTTGTGAAACCCGACGCCTCTTTGCGGGAATATTCACAGCATAGCACGGGAAAATGTCGGGTTTCGCAGGGCTCTACCCGACCTACCGGCTGAATTCGGTTTGATAAAATTATTGGACGAGAGTAAAGATGTTGGGCTTCACGCGAAGCGTTCAGGCCATCCTACCGCTATCAAAACCGGTCACAAACAAAAGAAAGGAGTAATTATGAAAATGAAATATGTTTTTGCCGTTCTTGTTTTGGTCTCTCTGCCTGCGACGGTTCCGGCTGCCGAGGGCATCCGGGCGGGAATGTGGGAGATTACATCCAAAATGGAGATGCCGGGCATGCCAATGGAGATGCCCCCGACTACCATCAAACACTGCTACACAAAGGAAGACGTCAAAGACAAGAAACATATGATCAGCAGGGACAAGAGCTGCAGTGTGACCGATTTAAAGATGTCCGGCAACAAGGTGAGCTGGAAAATGAAATGCACCGGCAAGCATGCCGGCATGTTCAGCGGCGAAACCGTGTTTTCAGGAGACTCCTACAAGTCTGTCATGAAAATGCGGTCCGATGCGCGCAAGGGCGAGTCTATGACAATGAAGGTGAAGGGGAAGAGGATCGGCAATTGTCCCTAAGAGGGCTGCTCGTCGTCTGCATGCGGATGCCAGGCCGAGCGCTTTCCGTGAAACCCGATATTCCGTAGGTTAGGCTGAGCGCTCTTTGTAAATCCCAACGTTTTGACCGAAAATCTGTTGGGCAAGGCGGGCCTTTTGCCCAACCTACGCGACTGGAGAGATTGTTTATTTTCTGATCTTTGATTCGAGCAGGGCGACCCGTTTTGTGAGGGCATCGAACTCATCGTAATCGACTTTTCTTTTCAGTTCGACTTTTAGAAATTGGACATCGGATTTGATGATTTGTACGTCTTCCATCAATGAACCGATCATCTCGGTATGGCTTTTTTGTGCTGATTTGATATCCTGATATTGCTCGGCAATAAGATTGATCTTTGATTCGATGTCTTCCTTGAAGATACCGACGACATGTTGAAATTCAGTTCGCTGTTCAGTAAGAATTTCTTTTAATTTATTCTCGGTAATCTCCATGGATGCAATCTCCTTCTTTATGGATGCTTGGATATTATACGTGGAGCTGCATTTTGTCAAGATATCTCTCCCGACAAAATCTTTCAACCAGTACCGAAGTTGGCTGAACGCTCTTGGTAAAGCCCAACGTGGTCCCCTCTACACTTTCCTCCTGATCTGTGATAAACTAGCATCGTAAATGATGACAGCCACTGACCTTTTCTCTTGACCGACAGGCAGGAAATCTAATGACAGGGCGACAAACCATGCCTCCAGTGCCTTCGCGGATATACTTTAAACCCACCTTCGGCAAAATCTTTTCCATCCTTGTTGCGAACACCCTAATCGCCCTGTTTATCGTTGCCATCCAGCCGGAAAGCAAATTTATCGTCAGTTTTATCTATTCTCAATGCATTGGAATCACCATGGCCAGTTGTGTAATCGCTGTTACAAATTTTATCAAGATCCAACGGATTGGCCCGCAGGTCGCCCTGGTCATTGCGACCGTGATCGTGGGAGCGATCATCGGCGTCACGCTCGGCGCGACTGCGATCTATCTTCTGCATTTAGACGTAGGCGCCGCCTTATCGCAGAAGATGAAAGTCCAGTCCTTGCTGTCCGACCTGCTCTACGCTCTTCTTTTCGGCTCGATTATCAGCTATGTGTTCATTTCCCTCCAGAGATTATCGGACGAAAGAATTAAAAGGCTGGAAGTGGAAAAGAACGCTGTCGTGACGGAGATCAAACTCCTCCAATCGCAGATGGAACCGCACTTCCTGTTCAATACGCTCTCCACGATCCTCAGCTTGATCGATACGGACCGGGAAAAAGCCAAGCAGATGCTCGAGTCTTTTACCGCCTTCCTGCGCACCTCCCTCGTGAGCGGTCGCGGCGAAACGACAACGCTTGCCCGGGAACTGGACGTGGTAACGAACTATCTGAAGATCTATGCCGTGCGCATGGGAGACCGCCTCCGCTACAGGATCGACGTTCCCGACGACCTCCGCGACTTCCGGGTCCCGCCTCTGCTCATCCAGCCTTTGGTGGAGAATGCCGTAAAGCACGGTCTGGAGCCCTCAGTGCGGGGGGGAGAGCTTTTGATCCAGGGCCGAAAGGAAGGGGACCGTGTCAGAATTACGGTGTCCGACTCCGGGATGGGGATCAATGAATCGAGCCCCGGCAACGGCATCAGTCTTGAAAATATCAGAAAGCGGCTGGAACTGCTGTACCAGGGGCGCGGCAGCGTGACCTTTGCAGAGAACGAGCCCACGGGCGTCAAGGTGGTGATCGAGATACCCTATGAAATTGATTCGAGCCATCATAGCAGATGACGAGGAGGCCCTGCGCGGCTACCTCGGGAAAAAACTTGCAGTTGCCTGGCCTGAGCTGGTCATTGTCGGGGAGGCCGCGGACGGGGCTGCTGCGCTGCGTCTGATCGAAGACTCCAAACCGGACATTGTCTTTCTCGACATCCAAATGCCGGGCCTCTCAGGGATCGAAGTGGCGAGAAGGATCGCCGGGACCTGCGCTGTCGTATTCATCACTGCCTTCAACCATTATGCAGTTGAGGCGTTTGAAAACGAGGCCCTCGATTATCTCGTAAAACCGGTCACGGATGAACGGTTGAAAAAAACCGTGGGCCGTCTCAAAGAGCGCCTGAATTCCTCACAGCCCCTTGCCCCGAAGGTATCCGAAATTATCGAAAAGGTCGCTCTTTTCCTTCAAAAGTCCCCCGGCCACCTCCAGTGGATCAAAACGCAGCACAAGGACGGCGTGCGGCTCATCCCTGTCGGAGATATCTATTATTTCCGGTCCACGGACCGGTACACGACCGTACGTACGAAGGACGGGGAATTCCTCATCCGGAAGACCATCAAGGAACTGGAGCAAGAGCTCGACCCGGAGCAATTCTGGCGCGTGCACCGGGCGGCCATCGTAAACGCAAGGGCCATTCAGAGAGTGAGCCACTCTTTGGCAGGCACGTACACGATACAGTTCAGGGACATCCAGGACGACCTTTCGGTCAGCCGGGCCTATTCCCATCTTTTTAAACAGATGTAAGATACCGTTCATCCTTCCTTCCTGCCCTTTGTCTCCCCTTAATCCCTTCTATCGCATTTTCATTGTCAATATTCACAAGCTTGCATATCATATAATCGGAAAGACTAATCACCCTAAAAAGAGCATTTAACCACGGATGAACACAGATAAACACGGATATTTCAAAATCTTGAAGAGAAAACCGATATCACTTCCGGGTGAGTTTCTACTTCTCTATAAGTTTTTGTTTTTTTGGTTTTAACCGTGTTCATCCGTGGTTCCAACTGCCGTTTTTAGGATAACCGCTTTTTTGTCACCGTGGAGGACAATATGGGATTCCTGAGATATGCTTTTATCATCTGTGTGTGCGTCGTCGCCTTATGCGTGACCGCAAGCGCGGCCGACACGAACAGCTATACCGACAACGTGGAAATCAGGCCCGATATCGGCTACGGGTACGCTGTTTCGAAAGACCACAAAGAAGGCATGGGATATCATGCGGCGTGTGGATCCTGTCGGACGTCAGAAGTCTCTCGACCCCGACGCCCCGGAAACGCGCGGGTATATCCATCACCGAGGTCTCTCCTTTCGAGAGCAAACCGGAGCTGAGGCACTTGAAGTATCTTGCCGTCGGCATCATGCTGGAGCAGACGCTGCCGAAAGATTTTGTGATCACGATCGGTACGCTCGGGTACATCGGCCTGGGCAACAACAAGAATAACCCCTTCGGTCTGAATACCGAATTCGGATGGGAACCCGGGCTGGGGAATACTATGCAGGGATTCGTTGCCCTGCGCGTTGAAACGATCTATGACACGTCGACAATCAGCAGATATTCAGCGAGCGCAGGAATCAAGTTTGATGTTTTTTAAAACCAACCAGTTCGTCATTCCTGCGAAAGCAGGAACCCAGAAGATTTAAAAACGCTGGATTCCGGGTCGAGCCCGGAATGACGAATTTGGGACGAGCGTCACAATAACCGGTTGACCTGCGCCGGATGAGGTGAACTATGAACATTCTCGAATTCCATAATGTAAAAAAAGATTATCGTCTCGGAGAAACGACGGTCCATGCCTTGCGCGGCGTGGACCTGGCGGTGGAGCAGGGCGAATTCGCCGCCATCCTCGGCGCGTCAGGGAGCGGAAAGACCACGCTCCTCAATCTCGCCGGGGCCATAGACGATCCGACCGACGGCCGGGTCAGCATCAACGGCCAGGACATTTCCAGGCTTACGGACAACCAGAAGGCGGACCTGCGGAACAGGACCATCGGGTATGTGTTCCAGAACTTCAATCTTGTCTCGGTCCTTACGGCCCTGGAGAACGTCATGCTTGCGCTCCAGATCCGGGGGGGCCGTTTGTCCGCTATACGGGCGGAGGCGGCGCAGCGTCTGGACGAAGTGGGGCTCGCCGATTTTCTGCATCACCGGCCGGACAAGTTGTCCGGGGGCCAGCGGCAGCGCGTGGCGATAGCACGTGCTTTGATAACAAAGCCGCTCCTCATTTTTGCAGACGAACCGACGGCGAACCTGGACCACGAGACGGCCCAGTCGATCATCGATCTCATGAAGGACATGAATGAAAAGGAAAAGGTCACTTTCATTTTTTCAACACACGACCAGAGGCTCATCAACGAAGTAAAACGGGTGGTGCGGCTGGAGGACGGGAAAATAGTTTAGTAGTTTAAAATCATCTCAAAACAGTAAAACATTTCTCGCGCAAAGACGCCAAGCTCGCAAAGAAAGGCCAAATCATTCGGGTTTTAAAACCAAGATTCAAAGATTCTCTTAGCGCTCTTTGCGGCTTTGCGCGAGACGCCTTTAGATTTTGTCTTTTAGTTCCGGCTTGTCCGGGTCAGGTCGGTCGAATTTATTTGTTTCGCAGGATTTGACGGCAAGAAAGCGAGGTCACTCATGTTCATGTGGTTTACCATATCACTCAGAAATATCCTCAAAAACGGGAGGCGAAGCCTGATGACCATCCTGGCGATCGCATTGGGGTTCGGCGCGATCAATCTGTTCCAGGGATATGTGCACAGCACGTACCAGGGCCTCTCAAACGCCGCGATCCACGGGTCGGGCCTGGGGCACTTGACCATCTTTAAGAAGGGGTTCCAGACGCAGGGAAAGCTCCATCCCGAAAAGTATCAGTTCAACAAGCAAGAAGTGGAGGCCATCTCCGGCATTTTGCGGCAAGACCCTAATGTAGAACTGGTCACGCCGCGGCTTTCGGTTGCGGGTATCGTATCGAACGGAAAAAATTCCACGATCTTCATCGGCGAAGGACTGGTCCCTGTTGACGACGCCGTCATTCGCGGCGATCTTTCGAAATTTCCGGGTTTCTCGGGGACCTTTCTTTCGGACCAGGAGCCGGCAGGGGTGGTCATGGGTTCCGACCTCGCTGCAATGCTCAGCCTGAAGCTGAAAGACTACGCCGTGATCCTGAGCAATTCCTATTCCGGGATGGCAAACGCCCTTGACGCCAAGGTGGTCGGCATCTACAATACCGGCACAGCGGCAACGAACGATAAAATGATGTTGATGACCTTCCGGCATGCCCAGGACCTCGTGGATTACCAGGGCGCAGAACGCCTCGTCGTTCTTCTCAAAAACGGCGGCGACGAGAAGGCCGACGCACTCATTGCGGAAAAGATGAGCGCCCTGTTGTCCAAGGCCGGGTACGACGTGCAGATCGAGACGTGGGCTAAACTGTCGGTCTTCTATAACCAGGTCAAGAACATGTTCGATATGATCTTTTTCTTTATCTTCTCCATCGTCCTCGTCATCGTGGTCATGAGCGTCATCAATACCATGAGCATGACCGTCATGGAGCGGACGCGGGAGATCGGCACGCTCCGGGCCCTGGGATTCAAACAGTACGGGGTAAAATTCCTGTTCTCCACCGAAGGGGCGCTGCTCGGCCTTTTGGGAAGCCTGCTCGGAAGTCTTATCTTCTTCGGCGTATATTTCATTATTACGGTGACCCATCCGACCTATGTTCCGCCCGCATCGTCGAACCCGGTGCCTTTGCGCGTCGATCTCGTGTGGCCGTCGCTGGCAAGGAACATGGTCTTCATGCTCGCGCTTTCAATGGTCGCCGCCTTCGTACCTGCGCGGAGGTCGGCAAAGATGAGCATCGTGGACGCGCTGGGGCATGTGTAGGGTTTTCCCGGTTAGGTTAGAACCACCTCCCCAACCCCTCCTTGTCAAGGAGGGGAGTTTAATCTTCCTCCCCTTGCCAAGGGAAGGTTAGGCGGGGTGATTTGTAAATGGTCTGGAGAAAATTATGAAACAATTTATTCTCTTTCTTGGACTTTTTCTCTTGTTCATCGGCAGCGCCGCAGGAGGAGAACAGTTGCTCATCAATGCCAGGGCGCCTGAGTTTACCCTTTCCGATCAATATGACCGGCAATACAGCCTGCAGTCTTTTGCGGGCGGGACGCTGGTGCTGCTCGCGAGCGACAAAGACGGAGAAGAGCAAAATCACCGATGGGGAGAATCAATCCGGAAGAAATACGGGAATGGCGTGCAGCTTCTCGGTGTAGCCGATGTCCGGACCGTGCCCTTCTTTCTGAAGGGAATAATCAGGAGCGATTTCAAAAAAGACCAAAAAAGCATCCTCCTTGATTGGGAAAGAAAGATTTTTACGGCCTACGGTCTTGCGAAAGGCGTTCCCAACGTGATTCTGATCGATCGCAACGGCTTTGTACGGTATCTGCACGCCGGGGCTCCGACAGATGAAGCCAGGGAACTGCTGTTTAAAGAAATAGAAATGATGGGGGAACGGAAATAAAGGAGGGGTGTAACCATGAAACAATACAAACTGATCATGCTTGGCCTGCTGCTGGTCCTGTGGGGAACAATCGTCAGCGTGCATGCGGAAGACCTGGCGGTGAAGGACATCCTGAAGCATGCAGACCGCGCGCGGGGCAATCTCGGCGGGATCGTCTGGAACATTAAAATCACCACGAGCGAAGACGGATCGAACGAATCGCGGGGACTGCAGGTGAAGGTGAAAAAGAACAATACGCTGGCTAAATTCACGAGCCCGGCCAACATGAACGACCGCATGGTGCTGATGGTCGACCGCAACATGTGGTTCATTCGCTCGGGGCTCCAAAAACCGGTCTCGCTCTCGCCCCGCCAGAAACTCATCGGCGATGCGGCAAACGGCGATATCGCATCTACGAATTATGCAGGAGATTATAACGCAGCACTCCTGGGCGAAGAAAACGTTCGAGGAGAATCATGTTACGTCCTGGACCTGAAAGCGGCCACCAGGAACGTGACCTACGACCGGATCAAATACTGGGTATCGAAGGCGCGGCTCGTCGGGGTGAAGGCCGAATTTTACACCCTGTCCGGCAAGCTCTTCAAAACCGCTGAATTCAGGTACGGCAATCGCGTCAAAATGGACGATCAGGAGGAGATCCCCTTTGTTTCGGAGCTGATCATCCGGGACGCGATCCAGAAAGACCGGGTAACCACGATGACTTATACGAATATCAAGGTTGAACCGATCCCGGACACCACGTTCAACCTGAACGTGCTGGTACGGTAGAAGATTAAATCAGTTAACCACGGAGACACGGAGAAAGCACGCGAGGTGCGTGAGTAAACGGGGGCCTGCGGAGCTCTGGTCTAGAGGCCGATGACGTACAGAAAGGCACTATTCATTTTGTTTGCAGATTGAAAAAAACGATGAAATTATTGAAATCATCAGTGATGTTTTCCTTAATATCGGTTCTCTTTTCTTTCCTTCCTTTTGTTGTTGCGGCGGGCGAAGAAAGCAAGGGCAGTGATGCCTTTTCCTATAATCTCAAAGCACTCGCCTTCGGCGATACGCAAGTTCCCGCCCGCTCGACGCAGAACCCGGACAATGCTTTCCTCAATCTCTACCGGTATTCCACGGAAATCGACCTGCGGCCCGATTTCTTTCTCGAATTGCCCGAGGTCGGCGCCGTGTTCAAACCGCGCGCTATAGCGTCTTACCAGTGGTGGCAGGACGGGGCCCCAAGAGGCGCAAACCGGTCATCGGACCGGGCGTTCGTGAATGAGTGGCGCGTTCAGGCAAAACCGTTCTCGACGCTCTTTGTTTCCTTCGGGAAGGAAAAATTGCTCTGGGGTCCGTCCTTTCTTGCAAGCCCCTCGAACATCCTGTTCAAAGATACGGAAAAGATCAATCCGAAGACCGAAGTGGAAGGCAAGTATCTCGCAAAAGTGATCTATGTGCCGAACAATGCGGTCACGGTCAATCTGATCTCCGAGACGCAAAAGGAAAACAACGACCGCGGGGAATCGCTCAAACCGGCGCAGGCGTTGAAGGCCGACTATATGACCGGCAATTCGCTGATCAGCATCATCGCCTATGAGCGGCAGGACGACCGGTTCCGCCTGGGAAGCTACGGGCAGTGGACGGCCTCGGATGCGCTGCTCCTCTACTATGACGGGATTGTCTCGAAGGGGACGGACGCGTTGTATCCTGTCCTTGACCCGGGCAACCCGTTGGGCGGCGCCTTTGCAAAACGGTATGACGACTCAAACAGATTTTTCACGACAGTATCTGCCGGTGGTTCCTACACGTTCCTGGCCGGGCCGACCCTCAACCTGGAGTTCCTCTATAACGGCCAGGGCTACGACAATGCCGAGGCAGACGCATATTATAGGATCCGGCAGAACGCGCACGATCATTTTTTTGACAGCCCGGCGCTGTCCGGATTGTCGCAGATGACGCTCAATGACACCCTGAACAACGAGTTGCCGTTCCTGCGAAGATATTATCTCATGGGGCAATTTCAGGTCAGGGAAATCAAGAATGTGCTCGATGTCATCATACGATATACGCACGGGATAGAAGAGCATGCAGGCCAGGCATCGTCGATCATAGGATGGCAACTGTCAAACCGCATCGAGGTTTTTAACATCAATACGATTGCCCTCGGCGGCAACAGAGACACGGAGTTCAATTCCCTCCTCAAGAGCAGTTTCATGGCCGGGATCGAAACGCACTTTTAACAGCCCCTTCAGATGATGACCGATTGTCCCATACACCCCGCATTCGACATGTTATACTTAAGCTGTATGCCGGCCTCTTTGGCGTTTTTAAAAGCGCGCAGGGACCTGAGCTGAACGCCCGGAGGGCGTCTATCAGTTATCCTAAAAAGAGCATTTGACACTGAAAAATCGGATTAACTTCGGATAAATGCAGATGAAGATCGAACTTGAAGCCTCACCAAAAGGATGAAGCTTCTTTTTTTGAATTATCAGCTTTTATCCGTGTCAAAATTCTTTTTTTAGGGTTATTGGACCGGAGTATGATGTCCTGCGAGGATGTGCGATGGTGAAGGCCCCTTCGAAAACAGAAAAACCGGTCAAGAAGATACAGGTGGTTCCGGTTGCGCTTGTGTCTGCAGCCCTGCTGCTCGGCAGCGCGGCGCACCTCTTTGCATCGCAGGCCGCGAAACCGGATTGCCGCTTAGATGCCGGTCCCTGCATCCGGACCGCCGGCGTCCTCTCGGTCATTCTGGACATCACCCCCAAACCGCTGAAAGCCATGCGCGAGCTGACCTTTACCGTAACGGTGAAGGAGGGGGGCAAGCCCGTCCCGGACGCTGCTCTTCTCATCGAGCTCACCATGCCCGGCATGTACATGGGAAAGAATGCCGTGCGGCTTACGCACCGCGCCGGGGGGGTCTATGAAGGGACCGGGGTCATCATCAGATGCCCGAGCGGGGAAAAGATGTGGCAAGCCTCGGTCATCATAGAACGCGCGGAAAAAAAATCAATCGTGAACTACCTGTTCGAGGTGCCCTGACATGAACGCGGGGTATCTCCTGGCATTGACCACCGGGCTTATCGGCGGATTCGGACATTGTATCGGCATGTGCGGCCCGCTCGTTGCCTCGTCCGCGCTGCACTCGGCGGCTTCAGATCGCGCTTCGTCGACGGGTCCGGTCTTGCCCCAACTGCTCTATAACATCGGTCGTGTTACGACCTATGGAGCAGTGGGAGCGGTCATGGGACTCGCAGGCTCCTTTGTGAATGTGGCGACCAGGCTGGCGGGAATTCAGAACGGGGTCATGATCGCGGCGGGCCTCATCATGCTCGTCATGGGACTCAGCATACTGGGTTTCATGGGCGGAACGGGCCGGCTGGAGCGGCATAACTCACTCGTCCTCGGCGCGGCAAAAAAAATATTTTCCAGCCCTTCCGGCTGGAGATACTTGCCCCTCGGCCTGGTGCTCGGCCTGCTTCCCTGCGGACTTTCCTATACGGTCTATATCGCGGCTGCAGGCACGGGGACCCCGCTGGCCGGCATGTTCACCATGCTCTTCTTCGGCGCAGGCACGGTCCCCGCGCTGGCGCTCTTTGGCGTCATGGCGGGCTATTTCGGTTCGCGTATGCGCAGCCGGGTGCAAAAGGCGGGCGGCGTCGTTGTCCTGGCCATGGGACTCTACTATGTGCTGAAGGGGATAGAGCTGTATGTTGACCTGTGACCACTGCCTCATTACCTTTCCTGAAAAGGATGCGGTATACGACGGCGCGAAGGGCCCGCAGAAGGTCTTCTGCTGCCACGGCTGCCAGGCGGTATACCAGCTCATCCACAGCGAAGGGCTGGACGATTTTTATCGCCGCCGGCAGAAGTGGCAGCCGGGGCCGGTCCCCGCCGGGTCCGTGGACCTTGCCGCCTTTGCCGCGCAGGTGCGTCCTTCGGGGAACGAACTCGAACTGGACATCGTGCTCGACGGGATCCGCTGCGCTTCCTGTGTCTGGCTCAATGAAAAAATCCTCATGAAGACCCGGGGCGTGACCTTCGCCCGGGTCAACTACGCCACGCACCGCGCCCGCATCCGTTGGGACCCCGCTGAAACCGGCATTGAAACGATCCTGTCCCGCATCATCTCCATCGGCTACACGCCGAAGCCCTTTGTCGCCGCGGCGTTCGACGAGGAGCAGCGGAAAACTTCGCGCGACCTCCTTCTTCGCCTCGGGACGGCGGGCTTTTTATCCATGCAGCTCATGATCTTCTCCATCGCCCTTTATGCCGGCTACTTCCAGGGGATGGACGCGCGGATGAAGAACATTTTGAACGTGATATCGCTCCTGTTGACCACGCCGGTGATCTTCTATGCCGGATGGCCGTTTCTGTCCGGCGCCGCGCGGGGACTGCGAAACTTTACCTTCAACATGGATTTTCTCATCGCGGCAGGCGCGGGTTCGGCTTATCTCTACAGCCTTTACCAGATGACGATCGGAGGCGAGGTATTCTTCGATACGGCCGCAATGATCATCACCCTGATCCTTCTGGGCCGCTCCATCGAGTCCGGGGGCAGGCGAAGGGCGTCGGAGGCCATTCTGCGGCTTGTTACGCTCGCCCCACAGGAGGCGCGAAAGCTGTTCCCGGCAGCTCCGCAGGGCGAGAACGGAACAATGCTGAGTGCCGGGCGCCGCATGATATCCGTAGCCGCGATACGGCCCGGAGACCTTATCGAGGTGGTTCCCGGCGAAAAGGTCCCGCTCGACGGCATGGTGAGGGAAGGCCAGTCGGAAGTCGACGAATCCATGCTGACCGGCGAGTCCCGTCCCTCTGCAAAACATTCCGGTTCCGAGGTCTACAGCGGGACCGTCAATCTCTACGGCAGCTTCGTCTACGAAGTGACGAGGGCGGGCAATGATACGGTATTGGCGCGCATCGTCAAGGCTGTGGAAGATGCGCAGGCAAGGCGCGCACCGGTGCAGTCCCTCGCAGACCGGGTCGTGTCGGTCTTCGTTCCCGCCGTCATGCTGCTCAGCCTTGCGACTGCAGGGTACTGGTTCTTCCGGGGAAGTCCGGCGTCAATGGCGGTGATGAATGCCGTGTCCGTGATGGTCATCGCCTGTCCCTGCTCCCTGGGTTTGGCAACGCCCCTGGCCATCCTGATCGGGACGACCCATGGCGCGTCGAAAGGCATCCTGATCAAAGGCGGCGACGTGATCGAGCGGATACGAAAGGTCAATGCCGTCGTGTTCGACAAGACCGGCACCATCACCGAAGGGAAGCCCTCGCTGGTCCTGTGCCGCGGGTTCGGCAGAACGGACGATGCCGCCCTCCGGCTTGCCGCCTCCCTCGAACGGTATTCGGAGCACTCGATCGGCAAGGCCGTTTCAAACGCCGCCGGGGTCTGTTCGTACGATGCCGTTACCGCGTTCACCGCAATGCCGGGAAAGGGGATTCGCGGCGTGATCGACGGAAAGATCGCGCTGCTCGGGAGCCGTGAATATATCGAAGAAGAGGGGATCAAGAGGGGCCTGACCGGAGAAGAATCCGAAATCGCCTCTTCCCGCGAGCGCGAGGGGGCCACCGTGGTCTATCTTTCCTTTGATGAAAAACTTGCGGGGACCTTCGCCGTGTCGGACGCTCCGAGAAAAGAAGCGGCGGAAGCGGTGAAACGTCTCAAACAGCAGGGGCTCGATGTCGCGATGGTTACCGGCGACGCTGCAACAACTGCAGAAGCGGTCGCCCGAAGCGTCGGCATCAGGGACGTGCAGGCGAAGAGGTCGCCCCTTGACAAGGCCGAGGAAATCAGGAAAATGCGCGCAAAAGGGAAGCACTGCATCATGGTGGGCGACGGGATCAATGACGCGCCCGCACTGGTTGAGGCCGAGGTGGGCATCGCCATGGGCAGGGCCACGGACATTGCCCTCGAAAGTGCAGACATGGTGCTCTTGCGAAGCGATCTCACCCTCGTACCGGAGGCAATTCAACTGGCCAGGAAAACTTTTTCCATTATCCGCCAAAATCTGTTCTGGGCCTTCTTTTATAATGCGGTGACGATCCCCCTGGCCATAGCCGGCGTTCTTCATCCCATCGTGGCCGCCGGCGCCATGGCTATGAGTTCGCTCAGCGTCGTGGGCAATTCGTTACGGGCGAGGGTACGCTGAGAGGAGACGGCGCCTCCTCTCGTATCATCCGGGCGCGGGCGCCGTCGCAGGGTTCCTTTTCCCCTCACCGTTGAGAGCGCCGGCAAGAGATAAAACAGCCCGATCCTCCCGCAGCGGAAGCGCCGGTGTCCGAACTCGTTCATAAAATTCTTTATTGACTGTCCTGCCCGCGCTTTGCCGTGCCATCGCCTCGGTTTTGCCTTGACTCTTGCTTAACGAGGACGTTTGCAGTACAATTCCCGGCAAGGACGAATATGACTGCGATTACGACACGGGAACTGGACATCATCCTCGATTCGACGCACGACGGGATGATCGCCATCAACAAGGCGGGCGTTGTTACGCTCTTCAACAAGGCTGCGGAGCGAATCACCGGCATGAAGGCCGACGCCGTTCTCAATCGTTCCGCCGTCGAGGTGATCCCCAATACCCGCCTGCACATTATTCTGTCGGAGGGCAAGCCCGAGATCAACCAGGAACAGCGCCTGAACGACGTCGTCATTGTGACGAACCGCGTACCCGTGAGGGACGAGGAAGGCGAGATCATCGGGGCAGTTGCGGTTTTTCGCGATATCACGGAGATCAGGACCCTCACGGACAAGGTGACGGGCCTCTGGAACGTGCAGAGCCTTCTCGAAGCGGTGATCGAGTCCACGGCGGACGCAATCTCCGTGGCGGACGAGCACGGCAACAACATGATAGTGAACCCCGCATACACGCGCCTCACCGGCCTCACCAAGGACGCGGTGCTGAACAAATCGGTGACCGTGGACATAGCCGAGGGCGAGAGCATGCACCTGAAAGTGCTCCGCACCGGCCAGCCCGTCCGCAACGTCAGGATGAAGGTAGGGCCCGCAAAAAAAGAAGTGATCGTGAATGTTGCCCCCATTTTTATCGACGGCCGGATCAGGGGGAGCGTCGGCGTGATCCACGATATCTCCGAGATCATCGGGCTCAACGAGGAACTGGCCCAGGCGCGGAAACTGATCCGCCATCTCAAGGCCCGTTACACCTGGGGCGATATCATCGGCGCGAGTCCTGCCATGGTGGCTGCAAAAGACCAGGCCCGGAGGGCCGCCGAGACGCCTGCGACCGTGCTCCTGCGCGGAGAGAGCGGGACCGGCAAGGAGCTCTTTGCCCATGCCATCCACAATGCGAGCACCCGGCAGCAGGGACAGTTCGTCCGGGTCAATTGCGCGGCCCTGTCCGAGAACCTGCTCGAGAGCGAGCTTTTCGGCTACGTGGAAGGGGCCTTTACGGGCGCGCTGAAGGGCGGCAAGAAGGGACTCTTCGAGGAGGCAAACGGCGGCACCATTTTTCTCGACGAGATCGGCGAGATCAGCCTGTCGCTCCAGCGGAAGCTGCTCCGGGTCCTGCAGGAGCGGGAGATCGTCCGTGTCGGCAGCACGATGCCCGTCTCGGTCGACGTGAGGGTGATCGCCGCCACCAATGTGAACCTTGAGCAGAAAGTGAAAGACGGCACGTTTAAAGGCGACCTCTATTACCGCCTGAACGTCCTGCCCATCGCTATTCCGCCGCTCCGGGCGAGGGCGGAAGACATCCCGAGGCTCGTCCAGCACGTCATCTTTCGTCTGAACCAGGAGTTCGGCAGAGAGGTCACCGGCATGGCGCCGGAGGCCCTCTCGGAACTGGGAAAATATCCCTGGCCCGGCAACGTCAGGGAGCTCGAAAACGTTCTCGGACGGGCCATGATCAACATGCGGCCCCAGGAGCGGGTGATCGATACGCAGCATCTGCCGATCCTTGAGTGCGAAAAAATAAACGAGGCCTTCCTTGCCTCGGAACAAGCCGTTGTCGCCCGCAGGCTCGATCAGGTCGTTGCCGATGCCGAACGTTCTGCGATCCTGCGGACCCTCAGAGAAACGGGCGGGAACAGAGAAAAGGCCGCGGAAATACTGAAAATTGCGCTCAGAAATCTTTATTATAAGATAAAAAAATATGGAGTTACTATGGTATAATGATGCAATAACTTGCCTGCAATGAAATGCACTTACTGCAAAATTTTGCATTATGCTTAAGTTAAGTACTTAACCTCAACAATTTTCCTTCCTATTACAATCTCATCATATCAATATGTTACATTAAATAGCCCTAGTCATCCAATATTTGTTGTATCTTGGCCCCGTATTTGCTCTTACTAACGGCATCATTCCATGAAACAGTCAATCACGAGCAAGCGGTAATTTCACGGGAAAACATCTAACGCTTCCTGAGGAGGGTTCAACATGACAAGATCAATATCAGCCGGCAGCCGGTTCCGGGCGGCCGTCCGTGAAGAAAAACCGCTGCAGGTCGTGGGTGCGATCAATGCCTATGCGGCCCGTCTTGCAGAGCGCACGGGTTTCAAGGCGCTCTATGTCTCGGGAGGCGGCGTTGCCGCGGGCTCGCTCGGCGTCCCGGACCTCGGCATCACCGCGCTGGAGGACGTCCTCATTGACGTCCGGCGCATTACCGATAACACCGATCTGCCCGTGCTGGTCGACATCGATACCGGCTGGGGCAGCGCATTCAATATCGCTCGGACGATCAAATCCATGATCAAAGCCGGGGCCGCTGCAGTGCATATCGAGGACCAGGTGCTGGCAAAGCGCTGCGGCCACCGGCCGGGAAAGGCGATCGTGGGCAAGGACGAGATGGTGGACCGGATCAAGGCTGCCGTCGACGCCAAGACCGATTCGGAGTTCGTCATCATGGCGAGAACGGACGCCCTGGCCGTGGAGGGGCTGGAAGCGGCCATCGACCGCGCCCGGGCCTGTGTCGAGGCGGGCGCGGACATGATCTTTCCCGAGGCGATTACCGAGCTCGCCATGTATAAAAAATTCGCCCAGGCCGTGAACGTGCCGGTCCTCGCCAACATCACCGAATTCGGCGCAACGCCGCTCTATACGGTGGATGAACTGCGCAGCGTCGACGTTTCCCTGGTGCTCTACCCCTTGTCCGCGTTCCGGGCCATGAGCAAGGCCGCCCTCACGGTCTATTCCACGATCCGCAAGGAAGAGTCCCAAAAGGGCGTCATCAACCTTATGCAGACCCGCGCGGAACTCTACGATTACCTCGATTACCACGCTTTCGAAGAAAAGCTCGACAAAATATTTTCCAAGGAGGAAAAATAATATGAGCAACGATACCATTACTGCGACTCCTGCGGCAGCGCCGAAGGTAAAAAAATCCGTCGCCCTCTCGGGTGTGGTCGCCGGCAACTCCGCGGTCTGTACCGTGGGCCGGACCGGGAACGACCTGCACTACCGCGGCTACGACATTGTGGAGCTTGCAAAACAGTCCACCTTCGAGGAGGTTGCCTATCTGCTGGTCCATGGCGAACTGCCGACCCAATCGGCATTGAAGGATTATAAGAAAAAGCTGAAAAGCCTGCGCGGCCTGCCTGCCCAGGTGAAGACCGTGCTGGAACACATCCCGGCGTCGGCCCATCCCATGGACGTGATGCGCACGGGCTGTTCTATCCTCGGCAACGTGCTCCCCGAGAAGGAAGACCAGAACATCCCGGGGGCGGGAGACATCATAGACCGGCTGGTGGCATCCTTCAGTTCCATGCTTCTCTACTGGTGGCATTTCAGCCAGAACGGACTCCGGATCGATGTCGAAACCGACGATGATACCGTGGCAGGACACTTCCTGCACCTGCTGCACGGAAAGAAACCGTCAGCGCTCCATGAAAAAGCGCTCGATCAGTCCCTGATTCTTTATGCGGAACACGAGTTCACCGCCTCCACCTTTACCGCGCGTGTCATCGCGGGCACGCTTTCCGATGTATATTCCGCCATCACGGGCGCAATCGGCGCCCTGCGGGGGCCGAAGCACGGCGGCGCGAACGAAGCGGCCCACGAGATCCAGAGGCGTTACCGGACGCCCGACGAAGCCGAAGCGGACATCATGGCACGGGTCGCGCGAAAAGAAATCATCATCGGTTTCGGGCATCCGGTGTACACGGTGAGCGATCCGAGAAACCAGACGATCAAGGCGATCGCAAAGGGACTCTGTGAAGACGGAGACAACATGAACCTTTTCAATGTGGCCGACCGCATCGAAGCGGTCATGAAGAGGGAGAAAAACATGTTCTCGAATCTTGACTGGTATTCTTCCGTGACTTATCATATGCTCGGTGTGCCGACGTCCCTTTTTACGCCCATTTTCGTCATCTCACGGACCACGGGCTGGGGGGCGCATATCATCGAGCAGCGTCTGGACAATAAGATCATCCGGCCTTCCGCAAATTACACCGGTCCCGAAGACCGGAAGTATGCTCCGATCAGGGACAGGAAGCAGTAAACGCCAAAAGTCATAAAACTTGGGGACCGCCAAGGCGCGAAGGTCGCGAGGAAATCCTGTATCTCTGGTATTAAAGCAAAGTCCTCTTTCTTTCGACGTCCCGGCGTACTTTGCGTCTTCGCGGTAAATATTCTTCTCGTTTTGCGAAGAATTTAATTCTTAACTGACTACGAAAGATAGAGGTTTACGCATGAGTTCTCATATCTCGAACGTCCGTCCCGACCCGGACAAGGTCCTGGTCGACATCGCAGATTTTGCCAGTGACTACGAAATCAAATCGACCGAGGCTTACGAAACATCACGCTACTGTCTTATCGATACTTTAGGCTGCGGCCTCGAAGCGCTCGGCTACCCCGCTTGCACGAAACTCCTCGGGCCGGTCGTTCCCGGCACCATCGTTCCTCACGGCGCAAAGGTCCCCGGCACCCAGTTCCAGCTCGACCCGATCCAGGCGGCGTTCAACATCGGCGCCATGATCCGCTGGCTCGATTTCAACGACACCTGGCTTGCCGCTGAGTGGGGCCATCCCTCGGACAACCTGGGCGGCATTCTCGCGACAGCGGACTACCTTTCCCGCAAGGCCGTGTCTGAGGGGAAGAAGCCCCTGGTCATGCGGGACGTGTTGACCGGCATGATCAAGGCCCACGAGATCCAGGGCATCATCGCCATCGAAAATTCCTTCAACCGGGTCGGGCTCGACCACGTCGTCCTTGTCAAAGCAGCGACGGCCGCCGTGGCAGCGAAGATGCTCGGCGGGACCAGGGACGAGATCATCAATGCCCTGTCCAACGCATGGATCGACGGCCAGTCGCTCCGGACCTACCGCCATGCCCCCAACACGGGCCCGCGAAAATCATGGGCAGCAGGCGACGCCACTGCGCGCGGGGTACGGCTGGCGCTTATGTCCATGAAAGGCGAGATGGGGTATCCCTCTGCGCTGACGGCCAAGACCTGGGGCTTCTACGACGTGCTCTTCAAGGGCAATGAATTCAAGTTCCAGAGGCCCTACGGTTCCTATGTGATGGAAAACGTCCTGTTCAAGATCTCTTTCCCCGCAGAATTCCACTCCCAGACAGCGGTGGAGTGCGCCATGACCCTGCACAAGAAATTGAAGGACCTGGGCAAAAACATTGACGATATCAAAAAGATCACGATCCGCACCCACGAGGCCGCGATCCGCATCATCGACAAAAAAGGGCCGCTCAACAATCCCGCGGACCGGGACCACTGCATCCAGTACATGGTAGCCGTGCCCCTCATCTTCGGCCGGCTCACCGCTTCCGACTACGAAGACAGCGTCGCGGCCGACCCGCGTATCGACGCGCTTCGCGACAAGATCTCCTGTGTCGAGGACCCGCAGTTCACCAGGGACTACCACGATCCTGAAAAACGTTCCATTGCGAACGGCCTCGCCGTGGAATTCAAGGATGGCACCACGCTGCCGGAAGTCCTCGTCGAATACCCCATCGGCCACCGCCGCCGGCGCAAAGAAGGGATGCCGGTGCTGGTCGAGAAGTTCAAGACGAACCTTGCGCGCCGGTTCCCGGCAAAACAGCAGAAAGCGATCCTGGACATCAGCCTCGACCAGAAAAAGCTGGAAGCAACGCCGGTGCATGAGTACGTCGATTTGTATGTGATCTGATGGCTGGAAACCGAGCAGATGATTTTTCCCGCGTGTTTCGTCCTCAATTCGTCATTCCTGTGAAAGCAGGAACCCGGAATTTCCTTCTTACTGGATTCCCCCGGATCAAGAGTCCGGGGCAGGCTTGCAAGCCCGGAATGACGGCATAGGACAAAGCTGCCGGACAATGGAGACTTTGTGGCTCATAACCTCTTCAATACCCTCCGGGAATTCGACCCGGGCAACGGCAAAAAAGGAAGATTCTATTCCCTGCCGGCGCTGGAACAGGCCGGGATCGGCAAAATTTCGCGCCTGCCGATTTCGATCAGGGTCGTGCTTGAGTCGGTGCTGCGTAATTGCGACGGCAGGAAGGTGACGGAAGAGCATGTCAGACAGCTTGCTGCATGGTCTCCCCGGGCGCGCCGAACAGAGGAAGTTCCTTTCGTCGTTGCGCGCATCCTGCTCCAGGACTTTACCGGAGTTCCTCTCCTGTGCGATTTGGCGGCAATGCGCGGCGCTGCCCGCAGAATGGGAAAAAATCCACAGATCATCGAACCCCTCGTTCCCGTCGACCTCGTTGTAGACCACTCGGTACAGATCGACTCCTATGGAAGCACGGATGCGCTCCGGAAGAATATGGAAATGGAGTTCAAGCGCAACCGGGAACGCTACGAGTTCCTGAAATGGGGCATGAGCACTTTTCATACCTTCAAAGTGGTCCCCCCGGGCATCGGCATCGTGCACCAGGTGAACCTTGAATATCTGGCGCGCGGGGTGCACGCCAGGGACGATGTCTATTATCCCGATACCCTCGTCGGTACCGACAGCCATACGACGATGATCAACGGCATCGGCTCCGTGGGCTGGGGCGTGGGAGGGATAGAGGCGGAGGCCGGCATGCTCGGCCAGCCGCTTTACTTCCTCACGCCTGATGTGGTGGGAGTAAACCTGACCGGAAAGCTCCGGGAAGGCGTCACTGCCACCGACCTCGTGCTGACCATCACCGAGATGCTGCGCAAGAACAAGGTCGTCGGCGCTTTTGTCGAATTCTTCGGAACAGGCACAGCCTCCCTCAGCGTTCCGGACCGGGCAACGATCGCGAACATGGCGCCGGAATACGGCGCGACCATGGGGTTCTTTCCCGTGGACGATATGACCCTTGAGTATCTCCGGAGCAGCGGCCGCGCCCGGGATGAGCTTGCCGCATGCCGGGCCTACTATAAAGCCCAGGGCATGTACGGCATCCCCAAGGCGGGTGAAATCGATTACTCGCGGACCCTTGAACTCGATCTCTCCTCAGTCAACCCTTCCGTTGCCGGCCCGAAACGCCCTCAGGACCGGATCGAACTTCCCTCACTTAAAAATGCGATGGCCCAGTTGTTCGTCAAACCGGTTGCGGAAAACGGTTTCGCGAAGAAGGCCGATGACCTTGCCAGACGCTTCAAAACAAAAGACGGCCCGGACATCGGTTCCGGGGACGTGATCATTGCAGCCATTACTTCCTGCACCAATACGTCCAATCCCTCTGTGCTGCTTGCAGCGGGACTCCTCGCGAAGAAGGCGGTGGAGAAGGGCCTTCGGGTCAATAAAAAAGTGAAGACCTCGCTTGCACCGGGTTCTCGCGTCGTGACCGATTATCTTGAAAAAGCAGGCCTGCTTTCCTTCCTGGAGCAACTCGGCTTCTACACAGCCGCCTACGGATGTACGACGTGCATCGGCAACTCAGGTCCTTTGGATGAGGAAATCGAGAATGCCATCGTCCGGAATGACCTTGTCTGCGCTGCCGTTCTTTCCGGCAACCGCAATTTCGAGGCGAGGATCCATCCGAACCTGCGTGCAAACTTCCTGATGAGCCCGCCCCTCGTCGTGGCCTTTGCCATTGCCGGCACGGTGCTCTGGAATCCGGATACCGATCCCCTCGGCATTGGCAAAGACGGCGGCAACGTTTACCTCAGGGACATCTGGCCGGGCAGTGCTGAAGTGGCGTCCGTGATGAAGTACGCCGCTGACCCTGCTGCCTTCCGGCGCTTATACGCGGATCCGACCAAAGACCATGCATTATGGAACAGCATTTCGGCGGTTTCGGACGAGGTCTATCCCTGGCCGAAATCGACCTATATTGCCGAGCCGCCGTTCTTCGCGGAGTTCTCTCCAAAGCCCGGTGCGGTCAACGATATTCTCAATGCCCGGACACTCGCGATCTTCGGCGACTCGCTCACCACGGACCATATAAGCCCTGCCGGGTCCATCAAAGAGGCGTCTCCAGCGGGGAGCTACCTGAAGCAGCACGGCGTCGCCAGGGCCGACTTCCAGAGCTACGGGACACGCCGGGGCAATCACGAGGTCATGATCCGGGGCACCTTTGCCAATGTGCGTATTAAGAACTTCATGGTTCCTCTCAAGGAGGACGGCACCCGTGTGGAAGGAGGCATCACGCTGTTTCAACCGGCCGGAGAACGGATGTCTATTTATGACGCCGCGATGAAATACCTGGCCCAAGGCACGCCGACTATTGTTTTCGGCGGGGAAGAGTACGGCACCGGGTCATCGCGGGATTGGGCCGCCAAAGGGACGAGGCTCCTTGGGGTCCGGGCAGTCATCGCAAGAAGCTTCGAGCGCATCCATCGCTCCAACCTCGTGGGCATGGGGGTGCGCCGATGGGGTTGAGGATGTCCTGCTCGCTCTTGGTTATGAGCATTTCGACGCCAGTAGCACCCCTGATCACTTCATTGGCCGGGGCCTTGTGGACGCCGCGCTCATTATCGCTGCGGGCGTAAATTCCAGCCATATAGCCACTTGGCGGCACCACAATGGGGTCTCCGCCCAGCGGGTTCCCGACTTTGATCCACGGGTAGTAGACGGCGCCGTACTTGGTGTCGTAGCCGGCGGTGTTCATGCGCCAGTCCTTGACCTGCTGCGGGTTAAGGCCCGGAGGGCAATCGAGAATGGCAAAGCGGTCCTTCAGGTTCTCACAATGCGCGATCATCGCGAGTTGGACGGACTTCACGGCGCAAAAAAGACGAGCACTACTTACTTGAAGTGGATAATCACTTGGTACTTCCTGTTGGTGCTAAAGTACGTATTTTGATGGCTTCAGCAGATGTTATGCATAATTGGTGGGTGCCACAATTCGGTTCTTCTCGTTTAGCTGTTCCTGGCTTTCTTCGTGAAACTTGGGTGCAAGTTGAAAAGGCGGGTACTTATCGAGGTCAATGTAAAGAGTTGTGCGGTAAAGGTCATGGCTATATGCCTGTGGTGGTTGATGCCGTGCCTATGGAAGAGTATAAAGTTTGGGTGGCTGCTAAAAAAGAAGAGCTTGCTAAAGCCTCTGCTGGTGCAGATAAAGAGTGGACAAAAGAAGATTTAATTGCAAATGGTAAAACTGTTTACGAGAAAAACTGTGCTGTTTGCCATCAAGTTACTGGTGCAGGCTTGCCGCCAGCATTCCCAGCTTTAACTGGTAGTAAAATTGCTAATGGTCCAATTTTTGGTGCGGATGGTAAGTATCTTAAAGATAGTCATTTAGATCGCGTATTGAATGGTGTTCGTGTGATGCCATCTTGGAAAGCGTTACTAAATGATACGGAAATTGCATCAGTGATTACTTATGAGCGAAATGCATTAGGTAACAGTGTTGGCGATGTGTTGCAGCCATCACAAGTTAAAGCGGCGCGCCAGTAATTGATATCATTAATCAGAACAATTAAGTTAGTTATTTAGTATTGAGTAATTAGGAGAAAGCAATGAGTACAACAACGGTAGCACATCATGATGATCATGCTGAACATCCGACAGGGATTATGCGTTGGCTAACCACCACCAATCATAAAGACATCGGTACGATGTATCTTAACTTTTTCGCTAATCATGTTTTTTGTTGGTGGGTGCAATGATTTTGGGTATTCGTGCTGAATTATTTAAGCCAGGTTTGCAGTTGATGAATCCAGAGTTTTTTAATCAGTTGATTGGTGTGCATGCATTGATTATGATTTTTGCTGCATTAATGCCAGCGGCTACTGGTTTTGCTAACTGGATGATTCCATTGCAAATCGGTGCGCCAGATATGGCTTTGCCGCGTTTGAATAACTGGGGTTTTTGGTTGTTGCCACCTTCAGCAATTCTGTTAACGTTACCATTCACATTAGCGTTGTTCGGTATTGGTGATGGTGCTTTGGCTACTGGCTGGACATTTTATCCACCACTTTCTATTCAAGGCGGTATTGGTGTTGACTTCGCAATTTTTGCAGTTCACTTACTTGGTATTTCTTCAGTACTTGGTTCAATTAATATTATTGTTACTGTGTTTAATATGCGCGCACCTGGCATGACATTAATGAAAATGCCAATGTTTGTATGGGGTTGGTTAATTACTGCTTTCTTGCTGATTGCAACTATTCCAGTATTAGCTGGTGCAGTAACTATGTTGTTAACAGACCGTCACTTCGGTACGCACTTCTTTGATGCGGCTGGTGGTGGTGACCCAATTATGTTCCAACATTTATTCTGGTTCTTTGGTCACCCTGAAGTGTATATTTTGTTATTGCCAGTTTGGGGTTTCATTCCACAAATTTTAGAAACATTCTCACGTAAACCAATGTATGGTTACAAAGCTCAAGTATATTCATTCTGGGCTGTTGGTGCTCTGTCAGTAGTTGTTTGGGCGCATCACTTTTTCACGTCAGGTATGCCAGTGCCAGCATTGCTTTACTTTATGTATAGCACGATGGCGATTTCATTACCGCTTAGCTGTGATGTTCTTCTGCTGGATTAAAACCATGTGGAAAGGCTCTATGAGCTTTGAAACACCAATGTTGTTTACAGTGGGTTGGATTATCTTGTTTGGTATTGGTGGTTTGACAGGTTTGGTGCTTGCTGACGTTGCAGCTGATGCGCAATATCACAATAGTTACTTTATTGTAGCGCACTTCCATTACACGCTATTTGCTGGCGGTATCATGGGTATTATGGCGGGTACTTATTACTGGTTACCAAAAATGACTGGTCATATGTATAACGAGAAATTAGGTAAATTGCATTTCTGGTTAACTGCAATCTCATTTAACATGACCTTCATTCCTCAGTTCTTCTTAGGTCTAGCTGGTATGCCACGTCGTATTCCAGACTATGCATTGCAATTTGCTGAGTTCAATATGATTTCATCAATTGCAGCATTTACACTTGGTTTATCACAATTGTTATTTGTTTATAACATTGTGACCTGTGCAAGAGGTGGTAAGAAAGCGACAGATCAAGTATGGGAAGGTGCTCAAGGTTTGGAGTGGACTTTACCATCACCACCGCCATACCATAGCTTTACAGAGCAACCAGTCGTTAAATAAATATTAGAACTCGGCTTTGATATTAAGCTTGCGATTGAATGAATATGATTTGGGTAAATATGAACAATCAAGAAAGACAATACGAAAAGTAGTAATAAAAAGATTGCGTTAGTTTTAGGGGGCATTGCTTTGGCTTGGTATGTAGTGTCTATGTTTACAATATGGCACCAGTAGAAGAACCAAAGAATTTAACAGCTAAAGAGCAACTTGATTTAAAAAACAAAAGGTTAGTTCGTAAGCTTATTGTGGTTGGTTAGTTGGTTCTTTGTTGTTTGCATTTGCGTTGGTGCCTTTGTATGACGTTTTATGTAGCTATAACTGGCTTAAATGGTAAAACACAAAATTCAGCAGCAGTTATTGCTAAGGCGAAAGTAGATGATACTCAGATGGGTAAATGTACAATTTACCTCGAGTGTAATGTCAGGGTTAGGTTGGAATTTTTATCCTAAAGCAGACTAGTATTAAGTTACACCCTGGACAGATTGAAACAGTGATATTTGTTGCAAAAAATACCACAAATGAAGTGGTGGTTGGTCAGAGCAATACCAAGTGTTACACCTGGTATTGCTGCAGCGAATCTTAAGAAAATTGAGTGTTTTTGTTTTGTAAGGCAATCACTTAAGCCTGGCGAAGAAAAAGAAATGCCATTACGATTTTTTGTAAGTCCAGATCTGCCAAAAGATGTATCGGATATGACATTATCCTATTCATTTTTTCCAGCAGTGAGTGAAAGTAAATAGTTTAGTAATAGATGTAAGTAGTTTCAGGTGAGGAAATGGCGGTTATAAGCCATTGTGAATTTAATAATATTTATAAAAATGCACAGGAGTTATTGCATGGCGACACATTCTAACAATCATTATTATGTACCTCACGGTAGTGTTTATCCCTCTATCATATCTGTAGGCTTATTATCATTAGCATCAGGTTTTATTTTCAGTGTTGCTACAGATAAAAGTAAAGATTTAGCCTATCTGCAAGCGCCTGGTAAATGGATGATGATATTTGGTGCACTACTTATTTTATCTATGGTGTTTAAATGGATGGGTTCAGTTATTGCTGAAAGCGTGACAGGTAAATTTAAAGGATGGGAAGATAAATCATTCCGTATCGGCATGATTGTGTTTATTTGCTCTGAAATTGCTTTCTTTGCAGCATTCTTTGGTGCCTTGTTTTATATGCGAGTGCTTTCGGTGCCAGATTTAGCTGGTTATGATCTTGATATTACGCCATATAAAGACTTTCTTAGCTACATGGCCATCATCAGGCCCAGGCGGTATGACAGTGTCAGGTGAATTCAAGCCTGGAATTCTTCATCCAATGACAGCATGGGGTTTACCTGCAATTAATACTGCTCTTTTATTAACTTCAGGCGCTACCATTACTTGGGCGCATTGGGGTTTAATTAAGAATAACCGCAAACAATTAATTATTGGTATGGCACTTACTGTGGCGCTTGGTATTGCATTCTTGGCTTGCCAAGCAATGGAATATCATGAAGCTTACACGGAAATGGGTTTGACGCTTGAATCAGGTGCTTATGGTGCTAGTTTCTTTATGCTTACTGGCTTTCATGGCTTTCATGTGATGCTAGGAACAATCATGTTGATTGTTATTTTGATTCGTTGCATGAAAGGCCATTTTACACCTGAGCATCATTTTGGTTTTGAAGGTGTTGCTTGGTACTGGCACTTTGTTGACGTGGTTTGGTTAGGCTTGTTTATTTTCGTATACTGGCTGTAAATCATCTAAATAAAAAGGGCGATGCAACAGCATCGCCCTTTTTATTTTAATTTATTTAATACAAGAGTGTATTAATTAAAGTGGGTGACCAATTAAACCAAATTTACCTGCAATTAATAATAGAATGAATAATAAAATTGATAGTCCAATTCGAACTGTCAATGCTTTAACCGTTCTATCACCACCAGTTTTGTCTTTAGATAAAAAGAATAGTGCTGAAAATAAACTGCCAACGATGACAATTAAAGTTAAAACAACGATGACCTTTACTAACATAGCTGATGTCCAATTAATCTTTAAATAAGCATTATGAGACTCTAATGAAACAATTGCAATTTAGAATGCATCGCTATGTTTTTCAGCCAACTTTAGTTGGCACACTAATTACTTTGATATGCATTCCATTGTTTATTAAGCTCGGTTTATGGCAATACCATAAGGCCCAGCAAAAGCAGGCGATACACGCGGCTTATGACCAAGCAAAGATTGATCAGGCGTTGAAGTTTCCGCTAGGAATAATTGATAGTAAATTAGTCAATGATGATTTGAAGTATAAAAAAGTGACTGTAAAAGGCGTCTACGAGACTAAATATCAGTTCTTGTTAGACAACCAAGTAGAGGGCGATAGGGTGGGTTATCATGTGATTACCCCGTTAAAGATTGATAAGACATCTGAATATGTTCTGGTGAATCGTGGTTGGATATTAGGTAAAGATATACATACTGAGTTACCTGTGTTTGCCACCCCTACTGGGATGCAAACGCTAACAGGTCAAATTTGGGTGCCAAGTAAAAAGATTTTTACCTTAGAGAGTAAAGATGATGCATCTGTAGTAACAGGCCAAACTACCAATCAGCCTTGGCAAGCAGTTTGGCAGAATATGAATATAGATAAATATAAACATAGTGTGCCATTTGTGGTTTCAGAATTGGCGATTAAGTTAGATCAAGATAGTCATGCTGGTGGTTTTGTAAGAAATTGGCAGATTCCAGCTGAGCGAATTACCACCAATCTTGGCTATGCTTATCAATGGTTTGGCTTCGCTTTTGCAGCATTGTTAATATTTTTTTATATGAGCACGACTAAAATTAGGCCAGAAAATAATCATGTTAAAGTGTAAGTAAGTGGCTTCACCATTAAATCATCAATTTTTACTATTAGAGCGATACATGCAAAACGAAAAACAATTAACTGAATTAGAAATGCAACGTAAAGGCCGCAAGGTGTTTATGTTGATGGTGGTATTTTTTGTGGTGCCTATCATTGTGGTGATTTTGATGTATAAATTTAATTGGAAACCAAGTGGTAATAGTTTGGGTGAATTGGTTAATCCTCCGCATCTATTAATCAGAGCCACAGATATTACGTGATAATGAAGGCGCGATGTTGCCAGATCAGTTTTGGCAAAAAAAATGGAGTGTTGTTTATGTGGCTAGTGAATGTGAGCAGACTTGCCTAGATAAGTTACACGATTTACGCCAATTGCATGTGTCACTTTACAAAGATATTGAGCGTGCGCAAAGAGTACTGATTACCAACACGCAAGATGTTGCTAAGATTAAGCAAGATTACCCTGATTTAATTATTATTAACAAACCACAAGCCAGCGTTTTGAATCTTGCTAAAGAGTTTCAAATTAAAGCTGAAAATCCAATGGAAAGTAATCGAATCTACTTGGTTGATTCACTTGGCTATTTAATGATGAGTTATCCTGCAAGTTTACCTTTGGCAGATGTGCGTAAAGATATTACCCGATTATTAAGATACTCTTGGGCAGGTTAACCATGTACGCAAACTCAAAAAGTTTTAAGTTATTTAGAACGTTAGTATTACTTGGCGCGATGTTGGCTTTAGGTGTTGTT
This sequence comes from Nitrospirota bacterium, assembly GCA_963769335.1. Lineage (GTDB taxonomy): Bacteria > Nitrospirota > UBA9217 > UBA9217 > UBA9217 > JAJYKN01. The sequence continues at coordinate 37,482 of CAVYLT010000008.1, forward strand.
GTGCTTGGTGCTTATGTTAGGCTTAGTGATGCAGGTTTAGGCTGCCCAGATTGGCCTGGATGCTATGGCACCCTTACAGTACCACAAAGTGAAACCGCAATAGCAAGTGCACAAACGGCTTATCCAGCAAATACCATAGTGGTAGGTAAAGCATGGCGCGAGATGATACATCGCTACTTTGCAGGCACACTAGGTTTAATGGTGTTGGCGATTTTTGTACTAGGCTGGACTGCCAAGCGAGAAATAAAATGCTCGCCTTGGACGCCAAGTTTCTTACTCATACTCATTGCATTTCAAGCGATGCTTGGCATGTGGACTGTCACTATGCTACTCAAGCCTGCCATTGTCAGCTCGCATTTGCTTGGGGGAATGACTACGCTTGCAATTTTGGTATGGCTAGCGCATCGGCATTGGGGGCATTATTCGGACAGTATTGTTAAGTCAGGTCGATTAAGAATTGCCATACGCTTTGGCCTTGCTAGATATTGTTTATGCAGATTTTTTTAGGCGGTTGGACAAGTACCAATTATGCGGCATTAGCATGTACAGACTTCCCCACATGTCACGGTGTATGGATGCCAGAAATGGATTTTAAAGATGCGTTTCATATGGTGCGCGAGCTAGGTCAAAGCGCTAATGGTGGTGCATTAACGCTGGCATCTATTACCGCCATTCAGTGGACACATAGGCTAGGTGCTTTAATCACCTTTATTTATTTAGGATATTTAGCGCTCAGTATTCTAAAGTACTGGCAGTTAAAACGATTAGGCGTGATTTTGTTACTTGTGCTTTGTGCGCAAATCTCATTAGGAATTGCCAACTTATTATTACATTTACCATTAGTGCTAGCGGTTGCACACAATTTTACAGCAGGTTTATTACTCATTATTTTAGTGATAATGAATTCCAAAATAACAGCACCTAATAAATAGAAAACATATAAATAGAGTATGCCAAATGATAGTTGAATTAACTGAAAACAAGCGAGAGAGTCAAATGAGTAACAATGTAACCAGCATACAAAGTATAGGACTAAGCTTTAAAAGCTTTTTCTCGCTATGTAAACCAAGAGTAACTTCACTCATCGTATTTACAGCAATTATTGGTATGTATCTTGCGAAACCTGCTGCTGTACCGATGTATTTGCCTTTACTGCTTGCAACTACTGTGGGTATTGCATTTGCATCAGGTGCTGCTGCTGCATTTAATTGCCTGATTGAGCATCAAATTGATGCAATTATGGCACGTACGCGTGCACGCGCATTGCCTACTGGGCAAGTGTCCTCTAGACAAACTTCAATATTTGCAACCATACTTGGTGGTACAGGCTTGGCTATTTTATATTTTTACGTTAATCCACTGACCATGTGGCTTACCTTTGCAACCTTTGTGGGATATGCCGTCATCTATACCGTATTTTTAAAGCCTGCAACACCCATGAACATTGTGATTGGCGGTGCATCAGGTGCCATGCCACCAATACTGGGTTGGGCAGCAGTAAACAATGTGGTTGCGCCAGAATCACTAATCATGTTTTTAATTATTTTTGCTTGGACGCCACCGCACTTTTGGGCATTGGCCTTATATAGACGCGAAGAGTACGCAAAAGTAGGGATGCCCATGTTGCCTGTTACGCATGGCGAGGCATTTACACTGCTACACATTTTGCTGTACACCATCATTTTGGTCGCTGTGTCGCTCATGCCTTATGGTATGGGCATGAGTGGATTGATATACCTAGTTTCAGCAGTTATTTTAAATGCCATATTTATGGCATATGTTATTGGCTTATATCGCAAGTATTCTGATGATTTAGCCAAACGAACATTCAAATACTCAATTATTTATCTAACGCTGTTGTTTGCGGCACTACTAGTAGATCATTATTGGTTTTTTTAGTCATCTATTTAGCCTGTTTGCATTTTGCGCATAAATGCGTGAATCAGGTGGCCGTCATCCGCAGGGCCGAGGGCTGACATGGCGGTCCTTGTCCTGTGCAGCGCGAGTGGAGCCCCCGGCGTCACCGTGACGAGCCTCGGGTTGGCGCTCACGTGGCCGCGCGATGTCCTTCTGGTCGACTGTGATCGGACGCCCTCGCAGGCGGTCCTTGCTGGCTACCTTCGCGGCCTGTCCGCGCCCGATCTGGGCCTGCCGGGCATCTTGCAGGCCCACCGCGAACGGGAGCCGCTCGCCGACGCGATTCCTCGGCTCCGGCTTTCCCTTCCCGAGCCGCCGGACACCGGACGCCAGGTGCTCAGCCGCGCAGCCGAGACGGGGCGCCATTTCCTGCCGGGGTTCGTGCATCTTGGCTCGGTCGAGTTGTTCGGTGGGGTGTGGCGTGAGCTCGGACTGGCCTTGCGCGAGGCCCCCTACGACGTGATCGTGGACGCCGGACGCATCGGCACGCGCGGGCTGCCGGTCGACCTGGTCGACTCCGCGTCGCGGGTGGCGGTCGTCGTCCGCTCGTCGCTGGTGTCGTTGGCGGCGCTGCGCCTCTATGTGGGGAGCCTCAGCGAGCAGGTCGGCGAGGATCGCCTGGGGCTGGTCATCGTCGGCCCGGGGCGTCCCTATGGGGCCAAGGAAGTCGTCGAGCAGTTCGGCGTCCCGGTGCTGGCCGAGATTGCTTGGGATCCGGCGGCGGCGTCCGATCTGCATGAGGGGAATTCGCTGTCGCCGAAGTGGCGTCGGCAGCGTCTTCCCTTGTCGTACGGGCGGGCGGCCGCGAGGCTGACGGCGTCCGAGGCTGCGTTGCAGGCCTTGATCGGGGAGCCGGTCGCATGAGCACCGACAGCCTGCGCCTCGCCGACATCCCGCTGTTCTCGGCCCTGCCGACGTTCGCCGTCCCGAGGGACGAGCTGTCGGACGCCCACGGGGCACTCGCGCGTTCCGAGGCGGTCGACTGGGCTCTGGTGGTGCTGCTGCGCCGCCGGGCGTCCGAGCTGATTTCGCGCGAACTGGAGGCTCACCAGGAGCGCACCGGCTCGTCGATGTCGGAGACGGACCGGCGGCTGCTGGGCCGATCGCTGCTGCGGCGTGTCGTCCGGGAGTATGCGGAGGAGCAGAGCGCGCTCGGCGCGTCCCTGTGGCCGATGGACACGGAGCAGGTCTACGCCGAGGCGCTGGAGAACGCCATCTTCGGGTACGGACGCCTCCAGCCGCTGTTCGAGATCCCGGGGGCGGAGAACATCGAGATCGTCGGGCACGACTGCGTGATGGTCCAGTTCGGCGACGGTCACCGCGAGACGCATCCGAGTGTGGCGGACAGCGACGAGGAGCTGGTCGAGGCCGTCCGTTTCCTGGGCGAGTCGGTGACCCCGACGCGGCCGTTCGACGATGCGCACCCGACGATGACGCTGGCGCTGGGCAACAAGTTCCGGCTTCACGCGATCGGATTCGGGCTGAGCTATCGGCCCTCGGTCACGATCCGGCAGCACATCCTGACCGAGATCGACCTGCCCGAGCTCGTGAACAAGGGGATGATGCCCGAGGAGGTCGGCCGCATCCTGCATGCGGCTATCCTCGGGCAACGCTCGGTCGTCATCTCCGGCGATCAAGGCGCGGGAAAGACGACGCTGCTCCGGGCGCTGATCGCCTCCATCCCAGTCAACGAGCGTTTCGGGACGCTGGAGACCGACTACGAGCTGCTCACGCACCTGCAGCCCCACCGCAGGAACATGCTGGCGCTCCAGGCTCGGATCGGGCTGGGGGAGCGGCAGGACGGCCGCGCCGTCGGCGAGTTCTCGATCGCCGACCTGATCCCGGAGGCGCTGCGGCAGAACCTGTCCCGTTTGGTCGTCGGCGAGGTCAGGGGCGGCGAGGCCGGGGCGATGTTCGAGGCCATGCAGGCGGGCGCCGGCACGTTGTCGACGACGCACAGTCACGATGCGGCGTCCACCATGGACCGGCTGGCGGCCCGCGTGGCGCAGGGCGGCGTGATCACGATCGACGAGGCGTTCCGCCAGATCGCGCACCACATTCATTTGATCGTGCACGTGAGGCTGATCGACGACACCTGGCGGGGCGGCACCCGGACGCGACTCGTGTCCGAGGTGCGTCGACTCACCGGCGGCATGGAGGGCAACCGTCCGGTCACTCACCTCGTCTACCGGGCGCCGACCGAAACTCAGCCCGAGGTCTTCCACCCCGAGCCCGATTTCATGGAGTCTCTGGCGCCCTACCTGCACACCTGGAGGCGGCCATGATGCTGCTGGGTGCGGTGGCGTCCGCGATGGTGACGATCAGCGGGATCGCGCTCCTCGTCGCGTACGCGGCCGGGGTAATGCCGGGACGCCGGAGGGCGCCCACGGCGTCCAAGGGCCAGCTGACAAGGCTGATTGAAAGGGTGACCCGCCTGGAGCGCAAGACCGTGCTGCAGATCGTGGTGGGCGTCGTGCTCGGCGTCGTGCTGATGTACCTGATGCGATGGCCGCTGCTGCTGATCATCGTCCCGGCGGGCGTCATCGGCCTGCCGAAGCTGCTGAGCGAGCCTCCGCAGGACCAGATCAAACTGCTGGAGGCGCTCGACCGCTGGGTGCGCAGCATGCTCAGCATCCTGTCGACCGGCAAGTCGATCACGGACGCCCTCCGGCACTCCGTCCGGCAGGCGCCCCCGCTCCTCGCCGGGCAGTTGGCGCTCCTCGTCCGACGGCTCGACGATCGATGGACGCCCGCGCAGGCCCTCCTGGCGATGGCCGACGCGCTCGGCAGCCCGGACGCCGACGCCGTGTTGGCGTCCCTGATCCTGTCGTCGCAGCGAGGTGGCACGGGGGCGTCCGTCACGTTGCATGCGCTGGCGGATTCGATTCAGGATCGGCTCCGGGCACTGCGCGAGGTCGAGGCCGAGCGATCGAAGCCGCGCGTGGTGGTGCGACAAGTGACGATCATCACCGTGATCGTGCTGGTGGGCTTCATGGTCCTGTCGCCCGGCTACTTCGCGCCCTATGGGACGCCGATCGGCCAGGTCATCCTCGCTACCCTGCTGACGCTCTACGTCGCGGCCATCTGGGGGCTGCGCCGGATCACCTTGCCGCGGCCACGCGGGCGCATCTTGAGGGGGGAGCGAGCATGACGGCCCTCCTGCTGGTCCTGCCCGGGATGCTGATCACGCTCGGGCTGTTCCTCGTCGTGGCAGCCTTCCGGCCCCAGCACGTGCGGCTGGATGACGCGCTGGCGTCCCTCGGCGGAAGCCAGCCGAGGGCGGCGACCGGACAGGAGGGGCCGAAAGAGGAGCGGCTCGGCGCCTGGTGGCTGAGAAGGTGCCCGACCGTCGTGAGCGCGACGACCGAGCGCGAACTCCAGCTGAAGGGGCGGACTGTGGCCCGGCACTACTCGATCAAGGTGCGGGGGGCACTCATCGGCTTCCTGGGCCCCGTTGGGCTCGGTCTCGTGCTCGGCCTGCTGGGGCGCGGCGACCTCGCGGTGTCGCTGCTGGCCAGCATCGTCGGTGCCATCGCAGGCTTCGTATGGCCCGACCTGCAACTGCGCAGCGAGGGCCAGCACTTGACGGCGGACGCGACCGAGTCGCTGCTCACCTACTTCGACCTGGTCACGCTGGAGAGAATGGCCAATCAGTCGGCCACGCAGTCGCTGCATGCGGCGGCCGCCATCTCCGATTCCACGATCTTCGCCATGATCCGGGCCGCACTCGAACGGGCGCGCCTCGAACAGCGGATGCCGTACGCCGAACTCAAGGACGTGGGACGCCGCCTCGAACTTCCGGCGCTGATCGACATGGCGGACGTCATGCGGCTGGACGAATCCGGTGCCGCTCTCTCCGGAACGCTGCGGGCCCGAGTCAAGGAGCTCCGCGACGCTCATCTCACCGAACTGAAGATGGCGGCCACGGCCGTCTCCGAAAGGATGACCGTCTTCATGGTCGTTCCCAGCATGATCTTCGGACTCATGTTCCTTGCCCCACCCCTACTCAGGCTTGTATCCGGCCAGTAAGACAGGAGAACCATGTCCCAGAGACGTTCGCTCAACATCGCCGTCGGCACGGCGGTCACCCCCCCGCCCACGCTTCTGCGTGGCCTCGCCCGTCGCGGCGGCCTCCGGCGTGGCCTCAGCCCCTGCAGAACGGACGAGCGCGGCCTCAGCCAGTCGACGGAGAACGTCATCCTGCTGGTCGGCGCCGTTGCCGTGGCCGTGATCGTGATCAGGATCGTGACCGACTTCGTCAACAACAACCTCGCCCTCATCGGGCACGGGTGACCCATGCGACGCCGGGAGCGAGGGATGTCGGAATCGGTGCAGTGGGCCGTCCTCACCCCGCTCGTGTTGACGCTCATCCTGGGCATCATCCAGGTGGGTCTGTGGGCCTACGGACGCCAAGTGGCGTCCAACGCGGCCGTCGCAGCTGCGGAAGAGGCGAGCCTGCTGGGGTCGACCTCGGTCGCCGACGGCCGCGGCATGGGGCGCCTGATCGCCGAGAAGGGCGGGATGGTGGGCGTCCAGGTGGAGGTCACCGAACACGACGGCCAAATGACCGCAACGGTCGAGGGGTCGATGGCGAACTTCGTCGACGTCGGCCTGACAAGGGTGAGCGAGCAGTGCACGCGCCCCAAGGAACAGGTGAGCACCCCATGAGGCCGCGGATGAGCCCTCGAGGAGACAGGGGCGCCATCGCCGTGGAGTTCGTGTTGATCCTGCCGTTGCTGATGGCTATCGCGGGCATGATCATCGCGGGCGGGCGGATCTTCCTGGCTCGGTCCGCCGTGCAGCAGGTGGCGGATTCCGGCGCGCGGCAGGCATCCATCGCGCGGAACGCTGCGGAGGCCGACCACGACGCGCGCCAGCTCATCCAGTCCGATCTCGCGGCGAGCGACGTGGCCTGCGCCGACGGCGTTCGGGTGGCCGTCGATACGGCCGGCTTCGGCGTGAGCGTCGGAGCGGCGGCGACGGTCGGCGTCACCGTGAGCTGCACCCTCAACCTCGGGGACCTGCTGATCCAGGGGCTCTCCGTTCCGGGCACCATCGAGGCCGACGCGACGGCGCGTTCGACCCTTGACCGACTCCGCGCAAGGAGATAGCTATGCGTCGCTTGGGTTCGCTCTTCGTCTTGGTGATCCTCGTCGCCGGGACGCCGTCGGCTCTGCTCGTCGTCGGCTTCTACCGGTGGGACCAGGTCAACCTCTGGGCTCCGGCCGATGTGCGGATAGTCCTCGGGTTGCTCACCTTGGCGGCATGGCTCGCCTGGGCCGTCTTCGCGGCGTCCGTGGTCATCGAGTCGGTGCGCCTGCTCACATCCGGCCGCATTGCGATCCGGCTGCCGGGCCTGTCCGCCCCGCAAGCCCTGGCGGGCGCGCTGCTCACCGCGATCCTGGTCTCTTCCGCCGGATCGTCCCTCGGGGCCTCTGCGGCGCCCGCGAGCTCGTCGGCCGTTGCGCCCGCATCCTTGGCGGCGGAGCTTGCCGCGGGACAGGGTCTCCTGATCTCGGACGCCTCCGACGCGGCCTCGGCGGGGGAGGGCGAGGGCGAGGATCGACTGGGGGACCCTCAGGGGGAGCGCGCGCTGGTGCTGCATCATGCCGCGGCCTTCCTCAGCGACCACCCGGCGGTGGTCCACATCGTCAAACAGGGCGACGACCTGTGGAGCCTCGCGCAGCGCTACTACGGTGCCGGGAACGAATGGCGGAGCATCGTCAAGGCCAACCCGGAGGTGCTCTCGGGTGATCCGACGGTCGACCTCGTCGTCGGGACGCCCCTGGCGATCGCCGACCCGCTGGAGACCTATCAGGTCAAGCGCGGAGACACCCTGTGGGGCCTGGCGGAGGAGCGCCTGGGTGACGGGCGGCGCTTCCTCGAACTGCAACGGCTCAACGCTGAGTTGATTCTCGATCCTGATCGCATCGAAGTCGGCTGGACGCTCAAGCTTCCCGCGCGCCCGCTCCCGGCGGGGCCGACGGGTGGGGACTCCGCCGGACACTCTGAAGCGGGTGCAGCCGCGGCAACTGCCCCTTCGGCCACCTCCGCCGCAGCGCGACCACGCGGAGCGGCGTGAGCTGCTGCTCGACGGCGGCGCCCTCGCGCTCTCCAAGGACCCGGGGCCGGTGCACGTGGACCCGGCCTGCGGTTACGGCGTCGTGTGCGCCGCCGCCGGCCAGCCGCTGCCGGGTTGGCGCGTCGCCTCGCTGTCGCAGGAGCACGGTCTGGCGCGCTCGGCGCGGGCGCTGCCCGCGGGTTCGTTCCCGATCGGGTCGTTGCTGCGGATCGTGCCCAACCACTCCTGCCTCGCCGCGGCGCTGTTCGAGCGCTACGCGGTGGTGCGCGGCGACCTGGTGGTCGACGAGGTCGGCGCCCGGCGCGAGGCTGGTGAGGGCGGCGGCACGGCGGCGCGGGTTGCGCCCGCGCCTGCCGTGCCCGGTAGGTCCGCCGAGGTCAGAACCGGGGGCGTCCGCCGCCGCTGCCGCCGGGGCGGCCGTGGCCGCCGCGGTCACCGCGGTCTTCGCGGTCCCCGCCCCGGTCGCCGCCGAAGCCGCCGCGGTTGCCGCGGTAGCCGGAGCCTCCGCCGTCGCGGGAGCGCGCCTCGTTGACGACGAGCTTGCGGCCGCCGACTTCCTTGCCGTTCATCCCGGCGATCGCGGCCTTCCCTTGCAGCGGGTCGAGGAACTCGACGAACCCGAACCCGCGGGACGTCCTTGCGAGGGTCGACGATCACGGTGGCGGTGCCGATGACGCCGAACTCGTTGAAGAGCTCGTGGAGCTCCTCTTCCCTGGCGTCGAACGGAATGTTTCCGATGTAGAGCTTCATCTGGCGACTCCTTTGCTGGCGCGGGTCGTAGACCGGACATATGGCGGCGTGATACGAGCAGTCAAGGGGTAGGTCCGGCGCTCGCGGTACGCTGCACAGGTGTAGGGCGGTTATATGGGTTCAATAGCTCGCGTTGATGTGAGGCAGGTATGAAGAACGGCCAGACGATTTGTTTGAACATGATCGTCAAGAATGAGGCACACGTGATCAGGCGTTGCCTGGAGTCGGTTCGCCCGTTCATCGACTACTGGGTTATTGTCGACACCGGATCCAGCTGACGCCACAATGGCGATCATCCACGACGTGCTGAAGGACATCCCTGGTGCGCTGCATGAGCACCCCTGGGTGAACTTTGGCTTCAATCGTACCCAGGCTCTCGAGCTACGTCCTGCGCACCAATGACCACGACGCGACGTGGCGACTACATTCTGCTCATCGACGCCGACGAAGTGGTGCAGTGCGCCGACGGGTTCGACATGCCCGAGCTCACAGCCGATTCGTACATGATCGAAATGCACTCGGGGACATCGTATATCTCGCCAAGCGGCTCGTCCGCAGCGATCTGCCTTGGCAGTATGTCGGCGTTCTGCATGAGTACATCACGTGCGAGACGCAGGACGACGGGAGCACTGCTACCCGGATTCTATGGAGATGCGGAACCATGATGGAGCACGCGCCCGTGAACCCCTGACCTATCGCCGCGACGCGCTGATCCTCAGAGCAGGCGCTTGCTCGAGGATCCGGACAACTCGCGCTATGTGTTCTATCTCGCCCAGAGCTACCGCGACGCGCGGGATCCCGATATGGCGCTGAGGTACTACGGCCGTCGCGTCGAGATGGGCGGCTGGCGACGAGGAGATCTTCTTTTCCCCTTTATACGGATTGCCAGGATAAAACGAAGACATGGGTAAGCCCTGGGAAGAAGTGCTGCAGGACTATCTCACCGCGTATCAGTTAGCGCCGACCGCGCAGAGCCGCTCTACCAAATCGCCATGCACTACCAGCGCAGGCGAGAGTTTCACCTCTCTCACCTGTTCCTCGGCCGCGCGCTGCAGCTACTCCTTTCCGCGAGGGTAACCGCTCGTTCGTGGAGATAGCTCTCTATGAGTACCTGATTGCGCTGTCGAGTATGCGGTTTCATGCTACTGGCTGGGGCGCCATGCCGAGGCGATAGCGGTCAACGACCGGCTGCTGAGCCGAGGGATTGCTTCCCGCCGCACCTGGTCGATCGGTGAAGAAGAACCGGCAGTTCAGCCTCGCTTTCGCACGGGGCAGGCTCACGATCACCGGCGTGGCGGCGCAATGACGGGCCGCGCATTCGGCAAGCGCAACATCATGACCCAGATGCTGGCCCATGACCGCGTCCTGAGCGAACGTCGCTACCAGCGCACCGGCTTGTCAGAATTCGCCTTGGGCATCGCGCATCACGGGCGGAAATTTGCTCTGGGTGAGCACGACTGGGTCGATCTGCCGGAAGCGCGTGGCCGCTTGCTTCATCTCGTAGGCGCGGCCGCTGGGGCTGAGCACGGTCACATGTTTGCGCAGTCGCCGGCGCACGATATGCACGGCTTCCACGAGATCGGAGTCATCAGAGACGATGACTGCAGCATCATACGCGTTCTCGTAGCCATAGGCGACCAGGTACACGCCGAGGTTGACGCTGCCAGAGCCCTTCTCCTCGGTCTTCGCAAGCATGAACGAAGCGCGTGCCATCTGCGAGCGGCGTCACCAGCAGCATGTGCACGGGCTTGACCAGGAACGTGCCGTAATGCCTCGTCAGGTTCCGCAACGTCTGGAGTGCCCGAACTACGCATCGACCGTCCAAAACATGCAGAAGGCCGGATGGCCCCTGCCCTCAGTCGCCGAGGCGGCTGAGGGGTATAGGTTCAGAATAGAGACCACCCATGCCCTTTGGCAAGCCCTGCAGATACTGTTTCCCACGCAATAGCGTACCACCCGGTGGCTGCCGTGATCGCGGGGCGCGTGGCCGGGCGGCGGACCGGGCGCTGGGCGCTCTTCGTTCTCGCACTGTATGCCGCCGCCGGCGCGCCCACGGCGGCCGCGCAGAACTCGAACCGCCCTCTCGCCTCGTGGACCGGTAGCTATAGCGTGCGCCGGGCGAGCTTCTATCCCTGGATGGTTCAGGTTCAGGACTGCCGTCGATTCTCTCTTGCCCGGCAACGCGAGGGTCGGAATCTGTTTAGCGACAACCGTTCGGGCTGGAGTTCCCGTTCTTTGGCGACGACCTCAGCCGGACGCTGATTCCGATCAAGCTTCCTCAGCGTTCAGGCGACACCTTCCAGGCGCGGCCGCCTTTGCCTACGCCGGCCCATTCACCTACCTGGTCACGGACGAGTCGGATTCCATGGTCGGGGCGTTCTTCGCGGCGAAGCCTTCTCTGCGATGCGTGCAGATCGGGCGCGACGACGACGGATACGGCGGGTTATTCAGGTTCTATCGCTGCGCGAGCGTGACGCTGCACGATCTGTACCTTGCCGCACTTTCCGCCCAGAGCGCCGGCGACTTTTCGGGCGATTTGATTCAGCTGGACGAGATCGCGCGCGCCAATCCCGACTATCGGGACACGCTTTTCGCTCAAGGCTGGGCGCTGTGGAATCTTGGCCGGCGCGAGGCAGCCATAGCTGTCTACCGTGCCTATCTGCTGCACCATCCCGATAAGGCACAGGCCCAGCTCAATCTCGGGTACAGCCTGATCGAGCAGGGACGCTGCGGCGAGGCCATAGCTCACCTAAGGCTGGTCCTCAGGCTCGATCCCGGCAACAAGTTCGCTCGTCAGGATCTCGCCGTTTGCGGAACGCGGTGATCCGAGTCTATTTCGCGCAAAGAACGTTCCCCACATATTCATCCGATACTATGGACATCACCCCCAGAGTAGTGCTATCGTGGTGCCAGTCGCAACCGATTTCCGGGTTGCGGGCCGTTGCAATACAGGGGAGGAACACGGTGCTAGTGGACATGAGACGCCATACCGGACCATCCGAGGAAAAGGCGGGCAACGCGAGCAGGGTGCGCGCAGATCGGCACTCCGTCGCTCGCGGAGCGATGAAGGTACGCTGAAGGCGCCGCTTGCGGAGCAGGCGCGCTGGATGCTCGACCAGCAGGCCGGCAGGCCAGGGCCGGGAGGCGACTCTGGCCGGGCAGCAGCGCTGGAGCCGGGCGGGGCGAGTGCTGACGGGGCTCGCGGCGGTACCGCTTGTGATGTCGCTGGGGAGCAGCGCGCTCGTGCAACCGGCACAGGCGGCGGCCCGCACCTCGTCCGTGAGTGCGACGCAGGGGGCGGTGATCGAGAAGACGCAGGTCCAGCGCATTCTCAAGTCGGGTGCGGCCAGCCAGCCGGCCGGGCAGATCATGTTCCGTCTGGTGGGCGCGCCGACGCTGCAGGCGGCGACGGGTCCGCGTGGGCCGAAAGGCGCAACGGGTCCACGGGGGCCGAAGGGGGCGACAGGCCCGACCGGACCGACGGGTGCGGTGGGCATCAACTGGCGCGGCACCTTTGACTCCGAAGGCGACGTACGTCAAGGGCGATGCGGTGTTCTACGGCGGGTCGGCCTGGGTGGCGGTGATTGGCACGGTGCCGGACGACAACCACGGCAACAGCATTGCGCCGAGCACGTATACGAGCAACGATTGGCAGATGCTGGCGGAGCAGGGCGCGCACGGCGGACAAGGCAGTGCGGGGCCGGCCGGGGCGCAGGGTGCCACTGGGGCGCCAGGCGCGGCCGGGCCGGCGGGCGCGGCAGGCGCGACGGGGCCACAGGGACCGGCGGGGCCGCAAGGCGTACCGGGGGCGCAGGGCGGCGTGGGACCGGCGGGTGCGATTGGGCCGCAGGGTCCGGCGGGCGCACCGGGACCGCAAGGCGTGGCCGGGTCGCAAGGTGCCACGGGACCGGCCGGGGCCACGGGTGATGCCGGGCTGCAAGGCGCGACGGGCGACCCCGGCCCGATCGGCCCGACCGGTGTGCAGGGTGATATCGGCCCGACCGGCCCGACGGGTGCCGGTGCGACGGGGCGCGCCGGGTCCGATCGGCCACGGGTGCCACGGGCCATACCGGGGCAACAGGTCCGACCGGATCGCAGGGCGTGACGGGTGCGGCCGGCCCTACGGGTGCGACGGGCCATACCGGCGTCACGGGTCCGACCGGATCGCAGGGCGTGACGGGTGCGACGGGTGCGGCCGGACCCACGGGTGCGACGGGCCATACCGGTGCGACGGGTCCGACCGGATCGCAGGGCAGACGGGCGCGATCGAGGCACCGGTGCGAGTCCGACCGGGCGCGATGGGCGCGACCGGTCCCACGGGTCCGATTGGCGTGACGGGTCCAACCGGAGCGGGCGTGACCGGCGCGACGGGTCCGACGGGCGCAACGGGTCCGACCGGCGTGACAGGCCCCACGGGCGTGACCGGCCCGACCGGTGCGGGCGTGACCGGCCCCACGGGCGCGACGGGTCCGACGGGCGCGGGCGGCCTGGATACCTTTGGGTATGTGTACCAACTGGAACGATCATCGATGCCACCGTGGTCGGCGGCGCGGATGTGCCGCTCGCGAACAATGGGCCCATGGCCGGCGAGGCGCATACGCCCGGAACCACGACGATAACCGTGCCGACCGCTGGAAACTACCTGATAACGTATAACGTGAGCATCACGAGCGGGCGTGGGGAGCGGGCTCGCCATTGCTGTCAACGGGACGGTCGATGGCTCGACGAACGCGACGGCCTTGGTTGCTACCGGGCAGGTCGAGCGGGCAGGCGATACTGACGCTGGCCGTGGGGGACGTACTGACCCTGCGCAATAACTCGGCGGTACCCCTTGGTCAACCCTCGCTCCGGGCATAGGTGCGCAAATGACGATCGATAAGCTCAGTAACCTTATAGGCTAAACAGCCAGTACGCCGGGCAACAGCGGGCGCAGGCCCGGCGTCGCCCAGTTCAGCCAGGTCTGCCGTGGCGCTACGCGGTAACCCGGACCGCCGGTTCCGCGCGCTCGCGCCACGGCAGACTGCCGTCCGCGCGCGATCGCCGGGCTAGCGTCCAGGGCTGCCAGCGCACATCCGTGCCGAGAACTGAATAGCCGAAGCAGGACGGTCTCGCCTTCAGCCGGCGGATCGAGGCATGCTCAGCCGTTTCGTGAAGGATGAGACGACGGGCTAGTACTATTTCGGGTTGGATACCACCCGGATAGCCGGTGTGGCCGGGCCGGGCCTCCATCAGAATGTGCACAGGAAATGACGGCCGGGGAAAGCACAATCCGACGGCAGAGACACTTCAGCATATTCTGACCGGCGGCAGCGTGCAATATCTGGCTACTCCAGTAGAGGAGGGCCAGCTCGTGGGAGGCTACGCGCGGCAGATCGAGTGCCTGTGTTGTTCGAACAGCCGGGGTTTTGTGCATCATACCGAGGCGCGCAGCGTGCCTGTGAGCCAGGCAGAGGCGTTGGCTCTGCCCGCCCAAAGCGGTGCTGACCTGCGCCCGCTGCGGCAGCACGAGTCTGATTCGATCGTGGGGTGACGCCGACCCCGTATGCGACGAATGGGTATGCCGGCAGAAAGCGCCGCCGCCGCTCCACGGCGCCTGCCTCCGCGCCGGCCTGATCGGCGCCGGCTTCCGGCAATCTCGCGGGACAAGCCAGCACCCCACTCAGACCTGCTGAGTGGGGTGCTGGCTTGTCCGTCCACGATGGCAGGTCGGTTGCTGCGGTTGTTGCCATGGAAACGGCTCGCGAGGCAGGCTTCAACGCCTCTGTCTTCGCCGGGATTATCTTCTCCTGTTTACACTGGAATAGGCGCCATGAGCGGTGTTGGCAGACACTTCAAACGCGAGGCATGCAGCGGATTCGGATTGCATGACGTCACGAGGGACAAGAGGAGATAAATGGCAAAGCAAGGCATGCCAAGCAAGGGCAGATCCGATCGGCAAGGCCCGGCCCAACAGGGCGCCAGGCCACCGGGAAGCCGTCCCCAGCAAGCCGCGCGGCAACAGCCGGGCGCGCCGGCGCAGACGGGGCGCAGGGCCAGCCGGTCCAGGAACACGGGGCAGGTGAGCCGGAGCCAGGCGCGCCGGAGAGGACGTCGGCAGCACGCGGCCGTGGTGGCGCGGCCCCATTCCGATCGCCGGCACAGTGGTGGCGATCGTCGTGGTGATCGTCGTCTTCATCGTCGTCGCGAGCCAGGGCTCCGGCTCGGCACGCCAGGCGGCCTCGGCGGCGGTCGTGCAGCAGGTGACGAACGTCAGCCCCTCCGTGATACGCCAAGTGGGCAGGGGCAAGCTTGCCAGCAGCGTGCAGTTCTCCTCCGGCGGTCCCACCTTCCGAGGGATCCCCTCTGCCCGACGATCTGCATGCCATCTCCGGCTCGCCGCTCACGGCAAATGGGAAGCCCGAGGTGCTGTACATCGGAGGCGAATTCTGCCCGTATTGTGCCGCCGATCGCTGGAGCATCGTCAACGCGCTGAGCCGCTTCGGCACGTTCTCCAACCTGAGGTTCATCCATTCGGCAGTGAATGACGGCAACATCGCAACCTTCACGTTCTACGGCAGCAGCTACAGCAGCAAATACATCAGCTTCGTCCCCGTCGAGGCCGAAGACCGCAATCAAAACCAGCTGCAGTCGATGACCAGCCAGCAGCAGAATCTGCTCTCGACGCTGGGCGGCAACGGCTTTCCCTTCCTGGACATCGCCGGGAAATACGCGAATAG
>CAVYLT010000009.1:0-13377 GCA_963769335.1 Nitrospirota bacterium
TCGCGCCCTTCCGATGATGAAATCTTCCGCCAGGATGTCTTTGAAAGCAGCCAGACCGCCCAGCGCCTCCAGATCGTTCTTCTTCATGAGCATGGACTTTCCGATAACGCAGGGCATTTTGAGGAACCTGTCGAGGAAGCTGACACTACCGATAATGAAAGAGTTCAGGTGAAGGTTTTCAAAAAAAGCGCCGATGCTGTGCCCGCCGACTCCCTGGATCGGGTTGCTGACGAGCCCGACCCCGGGATCCTTGGTATGTTGCATGATCTCTCGCAGATAATTCTTGTCCACCAAAACGTTGCTGTCGCTTATGAGAATGTAAGAATGGCGGGATTTTCGATAGGCGGGGATGAGGTTGTTGATTTTAGGGTTGAGTCCAGCGTTGCACTTCTCGATGACAAGGGATATATCCCGATCGGGATATTTATCCCGGATTTTTTTTGCTACCTTGTAGGCCGGATCGTTGAAGTCTTGAAGGCAAAAAAGAATTTCGTATTCAGGATAGTCCTGCGTACAGAAGCTCTCCAGGTTGTCGAAAAGATTGTCGTCGAGGCCCCTGAGGGGTTTCAGGATCGAGACAGGCGGTGAGTTGTTAATATCGTGTGCTGATGGTCGGCTGCCGGTTTTTCGCCTTCTTTTGATGAGCGAATATGCCGCGCCAACCTGAAACAGGTTGAGAATGGTCCCTATGACTGAGATCGCCGCACATATGATAAATAACGTCATGTGGCTCCTCCTTTATGGTGATACATATTTGTTGAGTGATCCCTCATCGTTTAATTCCTAAAGAGCGTAATTGCTACTCCTTTATTGTGCCGTATGCAGTTTTTTACTGAGTCCACGTTTTTTTCGCAGTTCAGCAGCGTTTTCCATGAGTACAAGTGCCGGGCCTTGTGAAAATCGCTGTTGGCGATATAGGGATATTTTTTCAGACTGATCACATTGAACACGTCGTCCCGGTTCGCGATTTCCCAGGCATCGATATATTTTGCGTACTTGTCGCGGTTGTTCCAGAGAAAGAGCGTATCTTTATTCACCATGTCGGGAGTATGGTGGGGGTGGCAGGCGACGGTCAAGGTGTCCTGTCGCTTTGCTTCGAGAAAGATCTCTTCGTAGCACATGCAGGCGGGAACAAATTCCTTGATATCCAGAATAAGAAGGTGGGCTGATTCGTCTTTCGAAATATAATTCTTGCTGATCTCGATGCCGGGGATCACGAGCATTCCGTATTTCTCCCATGCCCGCGACCTTTCACTCCGGATCGTGGAAAGATATTCATCGAAGTTTTCTCCCGTGACGGACAGGTTGAAGCTTCTCGCGAATTTCCCCATCACGTTGTCGCCGTTCACGACATGGTCTGTGATCGCAATGACATCAAAACCGGCTTGGCCGAACAGATCGACCGTTTTCCTCATCTCCAGGGAACCGTCGGAAAAGGTGGTATGAATATGAAAGTCACACAGAAGCATTGGAGTATAATTTACACTCCCCTTGTTACGGGAGCATGAAGCTAATGTTAAGTTTTCGTTAAAAAGAAAGGAGTTATATAATCGCCGACAGGGCAAAAACAAATCGCGGTACGCGGCATCTGCAAAGAAGAGGGCATTCGATCATCGGCAGAAGAAAATTTTACAAAGCCGGCTTAGACCGTTCACGCTGCCCTGTCGCCAATTCCCGCGGGAGCGCGCCGGTCTCCAGGGCGTCTGCATTCGAGCACCAGGGTCTCGACCACTTGCTCGATGTCCTCGCGCCTGACATGCTGCTCGGGCGTCATGGAGATCACCGCTTTCTTCATGCGCATCTCGAACGTTTCGCCGCCTTCGATAACGTCATGATCAACGATGGTTACATTGACCGGCTCGGTAAAATAAACGTCTGCAACGACTCCGCTTTCAATCTTGATGATGATATGATTCATATATTCTTCTCCCGATGCTTATTTGCAGCACTACCGCTGTTCCTCAGGGGATCCATGGTGCCGCTGAGGCGTTTAACAATTTGTTGGGACCGATGATACAGGAAAGGAATTACCTGAGTATGAAAGAAACATGAAAGTTTAATTAAATTTTTAGCCGGCTCCGGATCAGTGAGGCAAATAGGGGGCAGGATTTGACGGGCGCTCTGATATTTTACAGTGAACTCAAAAAAGATCGGGCTGGACGTCATGTTTCAATAACCCGGCGGGACTACTTACTTCGAGAACAAGCCAGTGGAGCCCCCTCCGGCAAGAGCCGAAGTGCCCCTCTAATAACGCGACCTCTGCGGTTTACGACGCATTACCCGGGCCGGGGGATTGCAAGTCGCGGGATTCATATCCCGCGAATGATGAGGACAATGAACAGGATTCCGATGAGCAGCCCTGCCGCAGTCAGAACGTATTCAATTGCTTTCAGGATAGTCTTATTCATGCGTAATCGCCTCCACACCCTTGCCGTCGACAGTGCGAAGCTGCCTATTATATAGTGCAGCACGTATTACCGCTCCCGTAATAGACGTTCTTTAACGCCTCTGCTGACAAGAATGGGAAGGAAGGTTTTCACTTTGATGTTCTTTTCCAGCTCCCCCAGCACCTCCCGATAGGACCTGTTGACAACTTCCGCCGGCATGCCGAGCTCATGCACAAGCCTGTCTATAGCTCGTACGTGCTGATCATTGTCAGCGTTGTAACCGGGCCGGGAAATATTCGAGATCGTCTGCTTCAACATAGCAACCCTCCTTCTCATTCGCAATATGACTTTGCATTTACTTCTGAGCGACGTTGACCGGATTCAGTTTCCTCTCAAGACCTTTGCAAGAAACAAGGGGCAGCAATCGAAGTTATCCGTAAGGCAATAGGTCATGTTCCTCCGCTTGTCAATGCGCATCGTCATGACAGATGCGAAGCAGTATTCAGTATGTGCTTTCCTATAGGGACAAATTGAGTTCTCGATACCTGTGGCCGAGGCTTTATTTCCGAAAGCAGTATGAGCAATGTTCATGGAACCCTCCTGTTGTTGTGTTGTTGTGTTGCTGTACCGATACTACACGATAAATGTTACAGGAATGTTATAGTCACATTAAATGATCATGAAAAAAAATATAAGAGATATCAGTGATTGAAAATTTCAACTAAATCTTAGACCGGCTCTGGATCAGGTAAGCATAGTAGGTCGCGGCGCTTGTGGGGGAACGCTTGAGCGTTTTAAAATCGACGCGGTAAAGGCCGAACCTGGCATCGAGACCCTGGAGCCATTCGTAATTGTCGATCAGGGTCCAGTAATAATAGCCCCGCACATCGAGTCCGTCCTTCAGGCATCGCTCAACGACATCCACGTGGCGCTTCATATATTTGACCTTTTCCTCGGTATCATGCGTGGCGATGCCGTTCTCGGTAATGATGAGCGGAACGCCGAGCCGGGAAGCATAACGGAGGACTTTCGCCAGTCCGCGGGGGTGGACCTCCCATCCGAGATTGGTCAGGCCGTGGCCGTCGATGTCAGCGTAACGCAGCTCCACTCCCATCTTTTTGAACGGATTGAACCGCAGGTGGATGCGGGTATAGTAGTTCACGCCGAAGAAATCGAGCTTGTCCTTGATCGGAACTTCAATCTCCACTGCGCGCGAAAAGGGAAATTTAACGATGAAAACGCCGGTCCGGAAAGCGTTGATGATCGAGTGATTGTAGAAATAGTTTGCCGACTTCTTCAGGAGCCGGTCGAGGGGGTTCCATTTCTTCCAGGGGGCGAAGACGGACATGTTATGGGCGATGCTGACCCGGGCATCGGGGACGTACCGATGGATGATGTCATATGCTTTGCCGTGGCAGGTGAATATATTTTGAAGCGCCACTAGGGACCGGGGGACATCCCTGAGGCCGGGGGGAGTGCAGCCGTCGAGATATCCCCCGATCAAGATGACGTAGGGCTCATTAAAGGTTATCCAGTATCGGACATTCCTGAGCGTCGAGACCATCATCTCGGTGTAGCGCAGGTATTTCTCTATGGATGCTGACCGGTGCCAGGGCGACCGCTCCAAAAACCAGCGCGGATGGGTAAAGTGGTGGAGCGTGACCATCGGCTCGATGTTGTAGCTTCGCAGGATATCGATGATTTCCTGATAGTGCGCGACGGCTTCATCATCCCAGGTGTCTTCGCGCGGCTGGATCCTGCTCCATTCGATGGAAAAGCGATAGGCATTGACCCCCAGCTCCTTCAGAAGTTTGAGGTCCTCCCTGAAAAGGGCATAGTGGTTCGTTATCAGCGGTATGTCGACTAAGACGGGGTCCCAAGTCGTCCAGTCCGCGTTAGGAGAGCCTTCAAGCTGAAAAGCCGATGTAGCAACGCCCCACTGAAAGTTTTCCGGGAAAATGGATTTCTTTGTTCGGCCCCCCATGTGAAACCTTTTGTCCTTTCTCTGTCTTTGAAAGAAACCATACTCCTGCGCTGTTACACCGCTGTTACGGTTTGATGACAAGTTGATGAAGAAAATTTGATAACGGGGTGGAGAGGGACGTCGGGATGATTATTATGAGGAGGGTGTTTGATCTCGGGTAATAAAACAATTGTCATGCGGCCGCACATCCCCCGTCGCACACTTCAGAGGTCGCCGTCCACGTAATAGCCTACTCCCCTTCGGGTCTTGAGGTACGCTGGGTTTGAAGGATTATCTTCGATCTGGGTCCGGAGCCTCCGGATATGGACGTCGACGGTCCGGGGTTCGATAAACGCCTCGCCCTTCCACACCGCATCCACAAGCTGTTCGCGGCTGAATACCTTGCCCTTTCTCTGAACGAGATACAAGAGCAGTTTGAATTCCGTTGCGCTGAGGTCCAGTTGGGTCGTTCCCTTGGTAACTCCATAAGTTTCCGTATTGATGCTCAGTTTCCCGATGCGGAGGGCCTTTTGTGTTGCTGTTTTTTCGCCCACTCTCCTCAACACCGCTCTGATTCGCGCGACGAGTTCCCTGACACTGAACGGTTTCGTCATATAATCGTCAGCGCCGCTTTCCAGTCCTAAGACCTTGTCCGCCTCTTCCCCCTTTGCTGTAAGCATAATAATCGGGGTACCGGCTGTTTTAGGGTCGTTTTTCATAATACGGCATAGTTCCCCGCCCTGGATATGGGGAAGCATGAGGTCGAGAACGACCAGATCAAATTTGTCTTTCCTGATTTTATTGAGCGCTTCTTCGCCGTCTGAGGCAGTCGTGACCCTGAACCCGTCTTTTTTCAAATTATAGGATACGAGGTCAACGATATCCGGCTCATCATCGACGATCAATATTTTATTATTCATGGGAGTAGTTATAACATGCTGTTAAAGGGGAATTCAAGAGCGTGGAGAAGATTTAACAGAAATGTAACATTTGACGGAATTGGATACTGACACGATAAGAGGCCAAGTTCGAAGGCTAATAAGGGTCACTTCTCAATGCGTACAAAACTACCATGACATGCCACACTCCTGCGTATGGCGAGCTGAGCCACCGTTCTTCTCTTTGCAACAGCAATCACTTCTTTGTAGTCTATATTGTGCGCGCACAACTTCTTGCCATTTCCTGTAATACCCTAAAAATACCCCATTTGTCATCGGCGATTCCGCTTGATTCCTGCTATATTTTAAACAAACCGTTGGGGGCGATTGCTCTTAACCTGAACAGTCAGAGGTTGTCGGTGGTCGTTGACTTCAGCTAATGAAGTAATCAATGATAAATCAGATCGTTAGTGCATCAAACTACCATCCATCTCTTGACGCCGTTCCCTTGCTGATAACAGCAGTCGTCTGTTTCATAATTTCCTCTGCAGGCGCACTGAGGGAAGGCCGCGCCCTGGGGAGGACCTTATTCGTCCTCGGGGATACGGTCGTCATATGGTTCATCGCGGCCTTCTTTCTCCGATGCTCCGTCGATGAGCAGGTCGCCCGGTGGTGGGCACGGGCAATATACGTCGGCGTTCCACTCATGCCCGCCGCCCTTTACCACTTTACCGTACAGTTCTTAAGATCCTATCCCCGGCACAAGCGATGCGTCTGGGCGGGCTGGTTTCTGTCCGCCCTTTTCGTCGTCCTGTTCCTAAGCACCGACCTGTTGATCAGCGGCGTCCGGCAATTCGCATGGGGGTACCGTCCCCGATTTACCTTTTTCAGTATCGTCTACCTCGCATTTTTCCTCGGTTTTCTCGGGATGAGCGTACTTCGATACTACCAAGACTATCAGGAGGCGGAACGGAGCAGCATCCGCCGAAAGAGAACGCGGTTGTTGTTGATTGCTTTCGGGATATCCTCCGGAGGATTCGTCGATTATCTGTCCGATTTGAACATTCATGTCTATCCCTTCGGTTTTCTGCCGGTACTTACCGCGATTGCTCTCATGGCGTTCACCATATGGCGGTATCGCCTCGTGGATATCACCCCGCAATTTGCCGCGCAGAAGGTCCTCGATACGATGAATGATGCGCTGCTCGTGCTCGACGCGGACGGCGTCATCCGCCTGGTAAATGAAGCGGCCACGCAGTTGTTTGGATATACCGAGCAGAACTTCCTGGGGAGGCATATTACCGCAATCATCGACGACGCATCAATTGCCGCTCGGATTGCTGAATCCAAGGGCAGCGGGCCTATTCTCCATCAAGAGCTTATCAACCGGCAGCCGAATGGCGGCGAACGAATTCTGGATCTTTCCGTATCCGTCATGCAGGGCGAGGACCACCAGTCCCTCGCACACGTTCTCATCGTCCGGGACATCACGCAGATCAAACAAGCTGAGGCGGAGCTCGTCAAGGCGCGCGATGAGCTGGAAGTGCGCGTCGAGGAGCGGTCCTCCGCCCTTAAACAAGCCTACGAACAGCTGGCGCAGGAAAAAAGCTTTTCCGAAACGATCATCGACAGTCTCCCGGGCATTTTCTATATTTGTGACGAAAAGGGACATCTCATTCGTTGGAACAGCAATGAAAAAGAGGTGACCGGCTACTCTCAGCAGGAGCTTGCGCAGATGGACGTGTACCGGCTGTTTTGGACCGATCGCAAGCTGATGGCAGACAAAATGCGGGAGGTTAGCGAGACCGGACAAACGGTCATGGAAATATCCCTGATTACAAAAAGCGGCATGTCCGTTCCGTTCTATCTGACGGGATACCGCATGCTGATAGGCGATAAGCGATATGTAATCGGTGTGGGCATCAATATCTCGGAGCGCAAGAAACTCGAGGAACAGTTCCGCCAGGCGCAGAAGATGGAAGCAATCGGCCTGCTGGCCGGCGGCGTTGCGCACGACTTCAACAATATCCTTTCGGCGATCGTCGGTTATTCCCACATCACGTTGATGAAGATGGACGGGAACGACCCGCTTCGAAACAATATCGAGCAAATCCTGGAATCCTCCGAAAGGGCTGCGGTCCTCACGCAGAGCCTCCTTGCCTTCAGCAGAAAGCAGGTGGTCAACCTTACCGTGATCAATCTGAATGAGGTGATCAAAGGGTTCGAGAAATTTCTCCACCGGCTGATCCGAGAGGATATCACGCTGAAAATCAATTGCAGCGCAGGTCCTCTTTGGATCATGGCGGACAGGGCGCAGATGGAACAGATGATCATGAACCTCGTCACCAACGCCCGAGACGCCATGCCCAACGGCGGGAATCTGATCATCGATACGAGACCTGTCAATCTGAGAAGGGACTTCATCGAAGAGCACAGCTACGGCAAAGAAGGCGAATACGCGTTCGTCGCAGTGTCCGATACGGGCGTCGGCATGGATGAAAAGACGGTAACAAGGGTGTTCGAGCCGTTCTTCACCACGAAAGAGCAGGGAAAAGGCACCGGGCTCGGCCTGTCGATGGTATACGGGATTGTGAAACAGCATGGGGGCTTCATCAACGTAAGCAGCGAACAGGGAAAGGGAACGACCTTCAAAATCTACTTCCCCCAGACGCGGGAACTAACGGATGATCGCAAGAAGAAAGAAACGCTGATCGCTCCGCAGGGCGGAACAGAGACCATCCTGGTTGCCGAGGACGATGAGGCCCTCAGGCGTATGAGCGTGGCGGCGCTCAGTCAATTTGGCTACACCATCATCGAGGCGGCCGACGGAGCGGATGCCGTCACTAAATTCAAACAAAACGAAGAAAATATTCACCTGGTGATCCTGGACGGCATCATGCCGAGGATGAACGGAAAGGAAGCGTTTCGGCAGATCAAGGCCATGAATCCCGACGTCAAGTGCATTTTCATGAGCGGCTACGCAGAAGAGATTTTTACGAAGGACGGCGTTCCGGACCGCGAAGCGCAACTCCTCCTCAAACCCTTTTCCCCGCTCGATCTGCTGAAGAACATTCGGGAGGTGCTGGACCGGTAGAAGGCATTGATTACGCATCAGGCCAGGGATGTACCGTGCGCTTGACGAGCAAGCCTTTAAAAGACCCTTTTCAATTTGTCGTACTTATTCCCCTCAGCGATGGCCAACCCATAGAACTCCGCACACCTTGGGTGAACACGCGAAGGTCGCGGGTTCAAATCCGGCTTTTGCTCCCCGCCAATTCATGGGTTACAGCATTTGCTGTAACCCTTTTTATATCACTGTCAGAAAATAAGGCGGAGGAGAATGATGATTTTTTTTAATCATTATGATAGAGTAGCAGGGAAAGGGAAGGGGTTGTGGTATCAAAAACATCTTCAGATATCGATTACGAGATCGAAGCACGGGGGGTAACGAAATGCCAACTATCGGCTGTTTTCTCAATGGATGCATAGATGACAAAAAAGAGAGGGTAATGTTATGAAAGCGAAATATGTAATCCTGGGGTTATTGATCGTTCTTGCGGCAGCAACGACGGCAACGGCGGTCCCAACGCAGATCACCGTGCGCGTCAAGTCCAAGGACGCCAAATTTATCGGCACCACGATGGGAGGCGTTCTGATCACTATCAGGAATGTCCGGACCAATGAATTGCTTGCCAAGGGGTATACCGCCGGCGGCACCGGCAACACGGCAAAGATCATGACCGCGCCGATTACGAGAGGCACGCCCATTTCCGACGAGAGCGCCGCAAAATTCACCGCCACCATCGATATCGACGAACCGACGCAAATCGAAATAACAGCCTATGGCCCCCTGGCCGGAGTGCAGTCAGCCAACAAGGTGTCCGCCACCCAGTGGGTGGTCCCGGGAAAGAACATTACCGAGGGTGATGCCTGGCTCATGGAAATGCCGGGGTTCGCGGTGAATGTCCAGGCGCCGACCATGCATACGATGTTGAGGGGCGCTCCGCAGGCGGTCATGATCAAGGCCAATGTTATGATGATGTGCGGGTGCCCGATAACGCCGGGAGGACTCTGGGATGCGAACAAGATAGAGGTCTCGGCACTCCTGCGCAAGAACGGGAAGAGCGCCGGCACCCTGCCGCTGCAGTATGCCGGTACGGCCAATCAGTTTTTGGGGATATGGAATGTGCAGGAGCCGGGGGTCTATGAAGCGACGGTCTATGCCTACGACGCTGCCAATGGCAACACCGGGCTCGACAGCGTTACCTTCATCATCTCGCAGTAAGGCATAAGGCGTCGCCCGGCACCATGAGAAGCAATTAATTCATGTCTAAATCAGATACAAAAAAACCAGGTAAACTCCGCCTTGATCTTCTCCTTGTTCAACGCGGCCTTGCGGAGAGCCGCGAAAAGGCGCAGGCGGTCATTTTTTCCGGACAGGTGCTCGTGAACGGCCAGAAGCAGGACAAGGCGGGGGCGCCCGTTCCTGAGGACGCCGAGCTCCGAATTCTCGGCGAAATGCTTCGCTACGTGAGCCGCGGCGGTTTGAAACTTGAGGCGGCCCTCACGGAGTTTCATCTTCCCGTGGAAGGAGTGATCGCCCTCGACGTGGGCGCATCCACGGGCGGATTTACCGACTGCCTGCTCCAGCAGGGGGCGCAGAAGGTCTACGCCGTTGATGTGGGCTACGGACAAATGGCATGGAAGATCCGGCAGGACCCGCGGGTTATCGTCATTGAACGCGTGAATATCCGTGAAATGGCCCCTGCGCTCGTTCCCGAACCCGTCGATCTGGCGGTCATCGATGTGTCGTTTATTTCCCTTGAGAAGGTCATTCCCCGAGTCCGAAATTTCCTCAAACCGGACGGAGCGATCGTGGCGCTCATCAAGCCGCAATTCGAAGTCGGGAAAGAGCACGTCGGCAAGGGCGGGATCGTGCGCGACGAAGCCGCAAGGACGGCGGCAGTGAAGAGAATAGAGGATTTTATCCGTGGACTTGGGTTTGACGTGAAAGGTATTATTCCATCGCCGATAACGGGGCAGGATGGAAACGTGGAGTATCTGATTTGCGCAGATAGACACGGGTAAGTATTGCAGCTATTTAAGATCCCCACAAACATTCCTCGCTTGGTAGAACTATCCCTTACTTTCTCCGTATCGAAAGCACGTTAGACATTAAGAGACGAATATTTTGGTACAATAGTTATAGCGGCGCGCATGCCGGACGTAATATGACGAAAAAACGCAGAGAAATGCTTTTTTTGAACAGAAAGGCATGAGAATTATTTCTTGCGGATAGCGCGGGTTTTGATCAACGTTTTCGGAGAGAAGATTAAAGACCGGATGAAACCATGATAGCCAGGATGTCAAAAGTCGAGATCGTCGGACCGAAGGGCCAATTACAGGATGTCATTCTTCTCCTGCAGAAGCTGAAGGTGCTTCAAATTGAACCGGAGCCCACGGAACTCGGGGAAGAGGAAACAGGTGAGGAGAAGCTCAGGCCGTTTCTTCACGATGAACGGGAGCGAACACTGTATGAACGTCTTTTTCTGGATGATTTGCGCCGCAAGATCGAAGAACTTTTTACCTATCTCCCGAAGATCTCCGTGAGGACAAGCTATATCCAGCCGCAATCGATCATCGGGACCATTCTCTATACGATCGATAAACATCTCAAGACTGCCAGAGCGCTCCATGGACGAAAGTCAGAAATAAAACGGGAAAAGGCTGAGCTCAGCCACTTTGCCGCATTCCTGAACACCCTCGATGCCCTTTTCAAAGAGTCCCATACTCCGTCTGATTTCGATATCATCGGGCTTACCATTAAGGACGCGAGTGCGGCAGACCATGTGCGTTCGCTCGTGGAGAAGATGACGGGCGGGAACTTCAAATTTTTTACGGTGCCGACCGGAGAAGGTACGCTTGCGGGTATGATTACGATTGAAAAAAGCGTCGCAGAATCGGTCAGCCAGGCATTGAGCAGAGAGCATGTTCCGGAGCTGAGTTTCCCTTCCGACTTCGATGACCTTTCCCTTTCCGGGAAAATCAGCTATCTCGAAGCCCAGACGTTAACGCTCTCCAGGGAGAGCGAAAGGATCGACAGGGAACTCGAAGAGCTGGGGCGGCGCTGGGTCCCTCTCTACCGGAATGTTCAGAGCTGGATCGCTGAGCGCATCTCTCTGCTTACAACCACGGCGACGATCTATCGGACGCAGATGTGCTTTTATGTCCGGGGGTGGATGCCCTCCGACGATGTGGCCAGGCTCAAAGCGCAGTTGGATGCTTCATTCGGCATGCAGGTGGTCATGGAGGAGAAGCAGGTACGCGAAAAGGAGCTCGAGCATGCCCCGATCGTTCTGACGAACCCGCCCTCCTTCAAACCCTTTGAACTTCTGAGCAGGATGCTGCCGCTTCCGTCGTACACTTCGATTGATCCCACGCCGTATATCGGCATCTTCTTCCCCGTATTTTTCGGAATGATCCTCGGGGACGCGGGATACGGTCTCCTCCTTGTTGTCCTGTCGCTGTTTCTCGGCAGGCGTTTTGGGAAGAACAGGGACGTGGCAGATGCGTCAAAGATACTCCTTGTATCATCGCTCTATACGATACTGTTCGGCCTGCTTTACGGGGAACTGTTCGGCGATCTCGGCGCGAGGCTCTTCGGACTTGAACCGCTCTTGATCGAGCGGCGGACGTCGGTGGTGCCCATGATGGTGTTCGCAGTCTCGGCCGGCGTGGTGCATATCCTTTTGGGGCTGGTGCTGGGCGTCATAACGGCTTTCAAAAAGCATATCCGGAGGGAGGCGGTCTATAAGCTCCTGAACATCGCCGTCATCTTAGGCCTGATCGTCGTGTTTGCCTCCTTTTTCGAGTTCTTTCCCACACTGCTTTCGAAGCCTATCATTATAGCAATCCTGATAGCCATACCGTTCCTGTTTTTTTTCGGCGGTCTTCTGGCGCCGCTCGAACTTCTCAAAAGCATCGGGAACATTATTTCCTATGTCAGGATCATGGCCATCGGCCTCACGTCGGTACTGCTCGCGTATGTGGCAAATAGACTGGCGGGGGAAATGGGGAATATGGCTCTCGGAGTGGCAGTGGCGGCACTGCTGCATCTCCTGAATATCATCCTCGGGGTATTCTCGCCGACCATACATGCACTCAGGCTCCACTACGTCGAGTTCTTCAGCAAGTTTGTGGAAAGCGGCGGAAAAAAGTTCGAGCCCCTGGGGAAGTAAGAAGCAGGAAGTGAGAAGGAAGAATTAGGAATGAGAAATTAAGAAGCGCAAGAAGCGCTCAGCCAGCCGTCATCCGTGCCGCGAATTCTTCTCCCAGCACGACCATCGATTCGATGTCCAGATAACGGGGTGCGGTCTTGTCCAGGAGGAGTTTGCACTGGGCGGGGAAATTTTCTTCCGGCATTGCATCATAAAATAAGAGCAGCACGGGGTAGTGGGGGAAGAACCGGAATTCAAAGGCAGCGTCATGATTGCCGCTGATGTTCGCGGGAACACCGCCGAATTTTTCACACGCAGCCTTGAGGGCGTCGATCCTGCCGTCGAAGTGCTTCGCGATCACGTCCTCGACGTGTCCTGCCCAGGCCTTGTCCTTTGCGTGAGACGCCGGTACGGAGCTGAAGGTTATCCACTCACCCGCAGGAGCGGGCGGGTCGGGCATGCAAAGATGGTTGTAGATGAGGATGGAGATAAAGGGCTCCGGTTGTTTGCCCGACGGGTCCACGATCTTTTCCTTCGTTACGGCATAGCGCTCGTTGAGAAACAGGATTTCGAGGCTGTCGGGGCCGGTCAGGTCGGCTCCGAAAAGTGCGGCCGTCTTGCCGAAATCGAGTGCCCCGACCCTGGGCTGCAGCGCTCTCAGCGATTGCTCGAACACCGTTCCCTGTGCATCCTGCTGCGCCGCATCGGCCTCGCGGAGGGCCTCTCTCGCCGAGTCCGTCATATTGGGGCGATCATCAACCGAGGCCTGATGTGAGGCCAGCTTCGCGGCATACCCGAAGCAGCTGGACAGACCGCAGGATCCGCAGTTGGTTTTCGGGAGGAGCCGGTAGATCTCTACTGCGCTCTTCATAAAAATAACTTAACGCTTTTCCCTGCACCTGTCAATTATATCTCTGAGGAGGGAAAATTTT
>CAVYLT010000010.1:0-4475 GCA_963769335.1 Nitrospirota bacterium
TCTCTTAAAAAAACAGGATGTCATGATCAAAAAAATGACCTTTGCGCAGCCTGCTCCTTGATTACGGCAGTCAAACCAGCCTGAAAAGTGCACAAAGCTCAAACACCTCTCAAGTGTACCATGAAACTTTGCGGAGGGGCAAAGAGCACGCTTGTTTTTATTATTCTGTCTGCGGTCCCTTCCCGGTCACCTCGATCCCTTCCATCAGTTTTTTGCCGATAAAGGTCCTGATCGCCTCGTGATCCTCGGGTCTGATCAGAGTGAACTGGACGGCCATCCCCGGAGTCATCCCCGGCCCTCCAGAAAACTGGCTGTGCAGAACTTTTCCTTCAAGCCTGATGCCCCAGGCCAAAGATCTATCCAGAAACAGGGTGAAGGGAACCGTGGTCCCAATGGGCAGCGGATCCGGCGTGCTTACGTACATGCCGTGCTCCGAGATCGCAGTGACCTGCACCTTCCGTTCGCCGACACCCGAGGGTGTCTGCCCTTCGACGATCACGTCCAAAAAGGTAGGAAGGCGGACAAAACGGCGAGGCTCGGCCTCCGTTGCTTTCTGGACTGCCGCGTAGAGCTGGTTATGATCCGCCGGTTGAGTCAGATACCCCGCACAGCCGGCCAGCTCACATGCCTTGCGGTGGGTAGGAGTTTTCAAATCAGTATAGATGAGGACGGGTACTTTCTGGGTCCGGGGGTTCTGTTTGACGTTCTTCAGAAGTTCAAAGCCGCTCATCTGGAGCAGGCTGATCTCGGTTATGATAAGCAGCGGAAGAGTCAACTCCATAATCGCCAGGGCTTCCTCTGCCGTCTTTACCGGGAAAACATGATAATTGAGACGCTGCAGAAAGATACAGGTGAAAAATTGTTTTTTACAATCGTTGTCGACGACGAGCACAATTTGTTTTTCTTGTTTAACTCCCGCGTGAGCGGTTTCAGCAGTCGTCATCTTATCCCCCCACCGTGCGCGAACCATCGTCATAGACGAAAACAAGGCAGAATAGACCCTATCATTGCATAACAAACGCTTCTGAGAAGAGGCAGACATGCTGGAAGCGCTTTTAGAGCGATACCACTTCGAGCTCTATTCGATCCATGGGGCTGACAGCAGGAATTCACTTTTTGTGCACTCCTGTTCGATACTGATTTCAAGATATCCATCGCATTCTAAAAGGGCAGGAAGCATGTCTGCCTCTGAAAATATGCAACGGTAAGGTAAATGCAAGGGAAAGGATACATCCGTCCTTCGCAGGAAAATTTGCTCACCGCAGAAGCCTCAGCGCGAAACTAATGAGAGTGCATGCGTTTCGCAAACCCCGCGGCATAAACCGCACCCGAAGCACTTGGAGGGATCAACGTGGGCATGGGCGCGGCCACTATGGCTGTGGCTGTCGATTGCGTGGAAATGACACTGCGCATCGCAGCGACCGCACCCGCTGCACAGCGATTCATCCACCTGCGCCACAAATTCCGCCCGTTCCATGGTCTCCACGCTGGTCCGTGACAAGGTCCTCATGGCAAGACATTCATCAGGAGAACAGTTGCAGATCGCGCCGATAAACGGCGTCATCATGGTCCAGATGGTATGGACCGAGCCGTTCTTCTCCATTTCCTTCATCTGCTCAATAGCCGTGTCCGCAGAGAGCGCTTCGAGGCCTTCGTCGGACGCCTTCCCAAAGTACCCCATGTCAATGCTTTTGTACCACGCTTCCGGGCCGTAGCTGATCGCATAGCAGCAGCGTTCTTCTTTCTTTTCGATGTTCCACCTGCAGGCGCAGGGCATGCGCACGACGGTCCGCGCCCCCTTCACCACCTCGCTGATCTCTTCAATAGGCAGGACCTGGCCGAAGTGCTCCGTTTTTGCCTTGGTTATCATGGCGGCCTTCACCGCCTCGGGGAGTCTGCCTTTTCTTCGGTAGATGGTTTCGATCCGTCCGAGCGTCTGAAACCCTTCGCTGAACGCTGATGTGAGAAAGTTTTCGATGTAGTGGCGGCGGCTGAGATCGGACAAGAGATCGCCGGCATAATTTCGCGCGTTCTTGTACCAGATTTTTCCTTCACCGTGCTTTGTACAGAAATCACACATGATGGTTATTATACCGGGGACGCTGTATAAAGTTCAATGAAAAAGCACGGACCGCCACGGAAACCATGTCAAAGGCCTGTCCCGAAGTATTTGCCGTGCACACCCGATAGACGTATTGCTGGAGAAGCATGGAGCCGGCGAAGAGGTCCGTGGTCTTGCTGTCCACGAGAGGGATCTTGCTATCGAATTGGTTAGGGAGCCGGAGCGGGAAAAGAATGCGGGCGCTCATTTCATCAGCGAAAGAATGGATTTTTTATCCAATTGTTTCAGCAGCTCCTCGGTACGCTTCTTATCACCAGTGAGGGTAATTTTTATAGTCTGCGCCTTCACGGCCGCGGATGTGCGCTGGACTTGCGCCCGGAATACTCCGTTCCCCGACTGCTGCCAATTTCCGTACAGAATTACTGTTTGCCCTTCTTTCCAGGCCGCCGGCCCCGTCCTTTTCCCTTCCAGACGAAACGCGAACGCAGCTCCCGACACTGATAGCGGCTCCCCGCGGCCGGTTTCGAAGACCTCCTCGTTCACCGCAACGCGTATGATGGCCTCGGCATCCTTGATCAGGTAGGGATCCACATCCCCGGAAATTCTCTTATCAACCTCCTCATGGATGGCGCGCATCTTCCTGCCGTTTTCATCAAGCTCATCATTCAACCTCTGTATTTCCGCCTGGTTCTTTCGCCTGGTGGCCTTGCGGAGCGCAAGGGATGTCGTCGTTTGCTGTTTGAGCAGCTCTTCGATCCGCGGGTTGGCAGCTTCACCGTTTCGTTCAGCGCTTTCCGTGTAAACCTCATTCAGTTTCTTCTTTTCTTCCCGTATCCCTGCAGTGCGCTGATACCTGATCTGATAGATGAAGTGCAAAAACGGAGCAGTCTGATCGTGAGCGGACCGAGGCAAGGGATCGCTTTTGGTTTCGCCTGCCACGACCCAACCGGCGGGAGCCGGAGGCATTGCTTTTTTTACCTTGTTCATTGCCGGCAGCACGGTTGTAGTATAAAAATCGATCTCCTGCGTGGGTGCTGTCGGTTCACCAGCAGCATGACCGTGACCAACGGCCAGATAAAATATCATAAAAACAGCAAAAAATGCTGCCGCGATCCGTCTCATGGCATTTTTCACATGATTACTTTTCATAAATGAAAAAGCCCCGCTATGATTATGTTGTGCTGCTTACCATCCATCAGTTGCCCTCCATGTCCAAATGAAGCTTATGCAAAAACCAGGATGAGCATCGATAATCGTGCATACCGCACCTGTCTGCAGACAAATTCTTTTCGACTGAGGAGCGGTTTTTTGTGGTGTTCAAAGGCAATCGGTCGCATGAAGAAACGGCACAAAGATCAATTCCGGAGATTAGAGCAACAGGAAAGAAGTTTTGCTTTCAAACAATCTATGAGCCACTACGGCGATCAGCTGGCGCACCTGAAATTGAGAGTTGCAAAAGAAATGCAACCTTTTCCCGAAATGACTCATCAGAAATCCGGGAACAGTTTAAGCGACAGGATTTTCCCTTGCCCGATCTCCGCCGTTGCGGACAGGATGCCGCCTTCGATATAGTCGAGTTTGAAGTTTCGATGCCCCTTCGTTGCCACGCTCTTCGCGTCCGCCGGGCAGCCTGCCTCGCAACCGGCAATGCCCTTGACCATGCGCGGCACCAGTCCGCGGACATCCAGTCCGTTCAGTTCCTGTCCTTTGGCTGCAAGGAACTCCTCGATCCTCTTGATGATGGTTTCGAGGTCGAGGCGAAATGGGTTCTCGATGGGAATCGAGATCGCGTCTTTATCAATGCGGATATCCAGTTCCATGCTCGATTAATCCTCCTTACATGAACGATACGGTATGAGCATACACCGAAGACGCGTTTTATGCAGAAAGCACCCAGCGCTAGTGTTATTCGTGATGCTGGTGCTCGGGAATCATCGGTTGCGCCTTGGCAAACGTGAGCGGAATCTGTATCTCTCCCGACCGGGCGAACAGCAGGGTGAGCGTGAATGCATATCCCTCATGGGTTTCTTTCGGCATGTTCTCGATCATAATGTGCGATCCCATCGGCATGAGATCCACGGTGTTCTTTGCGGGGATTTTCATGGATTTTACAAGTATCATGAAGTTGCCTTTCATCTCGTGAAGACCGGCCGTAGCGCCGGGGATGGTCGTCTTCATGCCGACGAGCGTGTCCTTTCCACCGAGGTTCACGATCTTCAGATAGACAATCCCCTCTCCGTATAAATCCGGAGACATCTCCGCGCGGGCATTTTCAATGCTGACCCGGGGCCGCCCGTTGTCGCACCCACTGATTCCCAAGGGTCCTACGACAATCAGGACCAGGATGACCACGGTTCTGACAAAGATATGACGCAAGTTCAAGCCTCCTCACAAAATTGAACAAAGGCTGCCC
>CAVYLT010000011.1:0-10646 GCA_963769335.1 Nitrospirota bacterium
GTCTATCCGCTTTCCGGGACCGTTACTCAGAACGGCTCAACGTTAGTACAGATTGCGGATCACTATGAAGTCGCAAGCTCCAGTGTAACGGCAACCCTGACCGCTCCCGTTACTGTGGGAAGTGATCCGTTTACACTTACCCTGACATTGAACAACACCGGCAAAGTGGAGTCAAGTGTACAATATACGATAGGCGACAGCCAGGGGAACACACTTGACTCTCAGCTTGTCACCATACCGGCGGGTGAATCGAAACTCCTGCAATACAGCCAACAGATTACAGGAGACACCACGTACACGGTCGTCCTAAGCGGCGACTTGAACCAAACGCTGTCGAAGACCGTCGCTTATGGCGCAACGTCGACGAACACAGGAGTGTCCGCGAAGGTCGTCACGGACATGATTTCCTACAGCCCGAATGAACAGGCAACAATGACATCCACGATCACGAGCCAGAGCACCGGCACCATCTACGAAAATGTAACGGCAGCCGTAAAACTTGGCGGCCAACAGTCGGCGCTTCTCTTCAGTGAAATTAAAACCATTGGGACTCTGATGCCCGGCTCGGCGGTTACCTTTAATAGCTACTGGAATACGGGGAACTATGCACCTGGGACGTATCCCATAACGCTCGAACTGTGGGACAGCACAGGCGCGGTCATCACGACTGCTACCCAGAATCTCGTCATCGGCAGCGCGGTCAACGTGTCTGCCGCCCTCAAGGGGCAAATATCCGTTGACCGGCAGAGAGTTCTGTCGGGCGATCGCGTAACGGTCAGTTACAGCGTGACAAATGCGGGCAATATCGATCTTCAGGGCGTTCAGCTGTCGCTCCTTGCCCTGAGTTCGCTTGATCAGAGCGTGTATGATTCACTGGCAAGCCAGCTCTCTTTGACAATAGGCATGCAGCAGTCCAACACCTGGCAGATCGACACCACCAAATACACGGCCAAAGACTACCTCATCGTCCTGCGCGCGAACATCGCAGGAACGGAAAAAACGATTGCCGGCACCTACTTCCGGATCGAAGGCGCGCCCTCGGCCTTGTCGTTCGCAGGACCTGCTGACGGCTCCGACGTCCTGACCTTTACGCCGCTCCTTTCAGTTAATAATTCATCGGACCCGAATGATGATA
Organism: Nitrospirota bacterium; assembly: GCA_963769335.1. GTDB lineage: Bacteria > Nitrospirota > UBA9217 > UBA9217 > UBA9217 > JAJYKN01. Next base: position 1,136 of record CAVYLT010000011.1, read on the forward strand.
AGCTGACCTACGAGTTCGAGCTCTACGCAGACAACGGGCTCACGAATCTAATAGCGACATCAGGCCTGCTTACCGAAGGCACGGGAACAACGTCCTGGACTGTGCCGTTGGCCCTCACGGAGAACCAGGCTTACTATTGGCGCGCCCGGGCCTATGACAACTGGCTTTACGGCCCCTGGATGTCGCCTGCCTCCTTCCGGGTCAATACCGTGGACGATCCGCCCACGGCTCCTTTGATCAGCAGTCCCGCAGACAGCAGCCAAGTATCAACGTATACACCGGTCCTTGTCGTGACTAACGCTACTGACCCGGACAGCCCGAGCCTGACCTACAACTTCGATGTGGCCCTTGATCCCGGATTCACCCAGATCGTGGCCACGACCACCGGTGTCCTGAGCAGCCAGACATCGAGTGTGGCCAGCTCTGGGACTACCTCATGGCAGGTTCCAACTAATCTCACTGAGAACACCATGTACTATTGGCGGGCGCAGGCCGACGACTGGCTCATGACCGGTCCGTGGTCCACAACAGCTTCCTTCTTCGTGAACACCACGAACGAGCCGCCGACGATGCCGGTCATACTATCGCCGCAGAACAATGCGACCGTGGCAGCGCTCTCAACGGACGTCACTATATCGAACAGCACAGACCCCGATTCAAGCGTAATCACGTACTTCTTCGAGGCTGATACGGTTACGACCTTTGATTCGCCTAATATCATCCGGTCGGGCAGCATAGCCCCGGGCCAGGGAACGACCATCTGGTCCGTAACTGGCCTCCAGGAAGACACCCAGTATTATGTCAGAGTAAAGGCAAGTGACGGACAGGCAGACAGCCCCTGGTCAAACACTATCGGGTTCTTTGCCAATGCAGTGAACGAGCCTCCCACGACACCGATACTCGCGAACCCCTCAAACGGCTCAGGTGTGACCGTGTTCACCCCGACCCTATCGGTCCATGACGCGACTGACCCTGACAGGGACGTCCTGACCTATGACTTCGAAGTCTACAGCGACGCCGGACTCACGACGCTTGTTACTACGTCGTCAGGAGTCAGTAGTCAGGAGACAGGAGTAACGTTATGGACAGTGCCCGTGAACCTCTCCGAGAACCAGACCTATTATTGGCGGAGCCGGGCTTTTGACAGCAAGCTCTATAGCCCGTGGATGCCGACTGCCTCCTTCATGGTGAATACGGCCAATGACGCACCAAGCGCACCGACGCTCTCGGCCCCTGCAAACGGGAGCACGGTCACCACGCTCACGCCCATCCTCGCGGTGGTGAATGCGACAGATCCCGACAGCCAAAGCCTTACCTATGACTTCGAGGTCTATTTAAACAGCACGCTCGTGACAACCGTCTCAGGCATACCTGGAGACAGCTCGGGCATCACCTCGGTCTCCCTCGGAACGCCTTTATCAGACAATACCGCGTATACTTGGCGGGCACGCGCCTATGACGGCAACCTCTATGGTCCCTGGACCAGCATGGCGAGTTTCACCGTCCATCTGACGCAGACAGGCATTACTGTGGATATCGAATTCGAGCCTGAGACGCTGAACAAGATGAGCGAAGGGAAATGGGTCATGGTGGAGATCGAGCTGCCGCACGGCTACAACGCGAAGGACATCGACATCTCATCGATCCTGCTCGAAGGGACCGTTCATGCGGTAGCCTGGCCGTACGAAATAAAAGACCATTACCTCGATCACGGCTGTGACCACGATCATAGCGCTCACAATCACTCCGAGCTTACGGTGAAATTTAAACGGAGCGATGTGATTGCGGTGCTGCCAACAGGAGACCACGTGCCGGTCCACATAACCGGCATGATAGGGTCAACGTCGTTCGAGGGAGTGGACATTATCAGGGTGATATCGGACGGTCATTAGGAACGGACGTGTCATAAAAGCTTGACAGTATAGCGGCCGGCTGCGCCCCTGGTGAAAGGGCGATCGGGCAACCTCGTGCGTGGAAACAACAACATCACGGCCCGGGCGACTGACGCTGCAGGGAATGTCGGCACGGCAACAGCAACGATCTCGAAGAAGTAGACCGGTTTACAAAGAAAAGGGGGAGACATCTGCAGATGTCTCCCCCTTTATGCTCGCATCGAGTAGGTAAATACTTTAGAACTTCACCTTCGGTGTTTCTTTCTCCGCCTGGGGAATTTCGTAGTACTGCGCTTCATTTACCCCTGCCAGAGAAGCGATGAACCTTCCGAACACGGTCCTGCGATAGGTGTTGAGCGTTTTCACGTCGTTGTTGTAGCGCATACGTTCCACGGCAATCCTGTTCTCCGTGCCTTCCAGACTGTCCTGCAACTTCAGGAACGATTCGTTCGCCTTGAGCTGGGGGTAGGTTTCTTTCAGCATGAGGAGCCGTGAAAGGGTCCCTTCGAGCTGGTTGGATGCGGCGATCTTGTCCTTCACCGTGTTCGCCTGAAAATATTTCGTCCGCGCATTCGCGATGTTCTCGAATATCTCCCGCTCGTGCTTGGCGTAGCCCTTTACGGTCTCGACCAGGTTCGGGATGAGATCGTACCGCCGCTTGAGCTGATTTTCCACCTGGGCCCACTGCGACTTGACCTGCTCATCCATGGAAACGACCTGGTTGTACTGGCCGACTCCCCACATGATAGTCAAAACTGCGGCTACAGCGATGATTGCGAGAATGATAAGAAGTGTTTTTATTCCTTTGCTCATTATTTCCTCCTAGAATTGTCTTTTTACTTCCCCTCCCCCGAAAAAAGAGGGAACTTGGAGAGGACCTTCAGGGCGATGCATTGCTTACCATCCCCCCGATGCTCCTCCTCCTCCTCCGCTTCCTCCGCCCCCGCCTCCGAAGCTGCCTCCGCCGAAACCGCCCCCTCCGCCCCCGGCCCAGCCGCCTCTCCCGCCTCCCAATTGCGAGGCCAGGATGATGAGAAAACACTGGCGAGGGTGGGTGATGAAGAGAATGACTGCGATTATGCCAAAGATGATAACCACAACGGTCTGGAAAGCCCCGAGCGGTCTACTGCTGTAATCGCCGCGGGACTGGCGTACGCCGGGCATGCCCGTGATCTGCACGCCTTCGTGAGATGCAATCGCATTCGCAACAACGATCGCAGCAGCATAGATCCCTGAACCATAGTCGCCTTTTTTGAAATAAGGGACGAGGTATTCTCGGCCGATCGTTCCCACCATGCTGTCGGGAAGCACGCTCTCAAGGCCGTAGCCGATTTCAAGGCGGTATTTGTGGTCCTTCACGGCCACGGCGATCAATACGCCGTTGTCCTTGCCCTTTTGGCCGAGCTTCCACTGTTCCTTGGTATTGAAAGCGAACTCCTCGATGCTCTGGCCGTCCAGGCTCTGGACCGTGAGCACCAGCACCTGCGCGGATGTTTTTTGCTCAAGCTCTTTGAGATAGGCATTCAGCCGGGCCTGTATCTCCGGGGGGACGACGCCGGCCAGATCGACGACGTAGTCATGCGGGACCGCGGGCGGCTGAGGCGTAGAAGCCGGTGCGCTCGCAGCGAATACAGTTACGGTGAGAATAACAGCAGCAGCGAGCTTTTTAAACGCGGAGGTCATCGATGATCTTTCCTATGGCTTCAAGAGCGAGGTAATAGTGTTCGAAGAAGGTGTGCAGTTCTTGCTCCGAGGGCCTGATGAGATTGGCCTTAAGCTTGAGCAGTTTCTCGAAGATGTCGGTTTCAAGTTTTGCTTCGCGGACGAAAGTCTGTATCACCTCTGATCTCTGGACCGGCGGTTTTTTGCCGAGCAGCGTGATGATCGCACGGAAGAGCGCCATTGACCCGGTAAAGGACGTGACCAGGGCCACGGAGAGCTTCTCTTTTTTCCCGAGCGAGGAAATATATCCCTGCCGCACGTGGATCAGCTTGGTTTTGATCTCCCGTTCGCACTGGAGCCGGAGTTCGGGCGCAGCGATCTGCAGGTCCTGCAGCACGTCGTCCCCGTAGATCGTCTTGTGAATAAGTTTGAAATCGAGGAATTCAACGGGAAACGCGTCCAGTGAATCCGAAATATACTCCGGTGTCATTACGAGCGGCGCGGCGATCCGCTTCTTGCCGTATTTCCTGCCGAGCGGCGCCAGAAAAGCGATGAATCGGAGGTCCATATTGTGCAAAAGAACGACGGAATTGATGTCGGACAGCTTTTCGTCGTAGTCCGGGATGACGGCACTCCCCACGATGTGGAAAGAATGTATGTTCGACTCGTGGACTTTGAGCAGGTCACCGACCATGGGAGAAATTTTTTCCGCAACAGCAGGATTTAGACCGGAGAAATTAAGATTATTCATAGTGAAACATTATAGCACAGTATAACGTGCTTCACAATGCAACTGGATGACGCAAAAATTTACAAAGAGTGCGGGTACTTCTCCTAAAAAGAGTTAGAGCTTTTCAGGTCCTAAAGGTGTATAGTAAGGGGTTGCTGGAAGCGCAGGTTCTGCAAATTCTCTGAATACGCCGTTTAGCCTGTTCGCGGAATTAGCACAACAGAAGTAAAAAACCGATCAGAAGCAAGGAGAGCTCATGGTGGAAAAGTATTCTGCAGGGGAAAACATTGCGTCTTATTGTACCAAGTGTCAGTTGAACCTCGATCATGTCGTAATTGCAATGAAGGGAGAAGAGATCGCCAAGGTGCAGTGCAAAACCTGCGGCAGCTCGCACAAATTCAGGAATCCGGCCGATCCCCCGAAAGTCCGCGTACCGAGAGTGAAAAAAGAAAGCAAGAAAATCGATGCTGCGGCAGCAGAGTGGGAAGCCGGGATTGCCGGAGCCAAAGGGAAAGAGCACGTCTACAGCATGTCGATGAAATATCGTATCGGCGACATTGTTGAGCACCATACATTCGGCAAGGGCGTCGTGCGTAAGCTTTATATGAACAAGTGCGATGTGCTCTTTAGGGACAAGGAACGGTTGATGGCTTCGGCCAATTAACGTCCGGATCGCATAGAAGAGACAGCCCCGGCTGAACCGGTGGCGGCCCCAGGCTGCGAGGGTGGAAATAAATTGTCGATATGCTGGATGACGGTGAGAGCCGTCCCAGCATTTTTTTTCAGCAAAAACAGCATGATTAAACATCCCTCCAATATTGTCCTTATCGGAATGCCCGGGTCGGGCAAGAGTACGATCGGCCTTATTCTGGCCAAATTGCTTGGGAAAAACTTTATCGACACTGATGTGGCAATACAAGACGGAGAGGGACGGTCCCTGCAGGAAATCGCCGATCGCGACGGATACCTGGCCTTGCGGGCGATCGAGGAGCGCGTCGTTCTCGGTCTCGATTGCAAAAGCCACGTCATCGCAACAGGTGGGAGCGTCGTGTACAGTCAGGCCGCCATGGGGCACCTCAAAAGGGACGGCATCATTGTGTTCCTGAGCGTGGATATGGACACGCTGAAATCACGGGTCCATGACTACGATACACGGGGTTTGGCAAAGCGGCCGGACCAGAGCATAGATGACCTTTTCACGGAACGGGTGGGCCTGTACCGCATGCACGCCGACATCACGATTGATTGCATCGGGCTCAGCCATGAAGAAGTATGTGCATCGATCAGCCAGGCGTTACTCATGGCGAAACAAGGCCGGTGACTTGTGAATCCTGTGGCATAAGAGCGGGCATCTATATGCCTTAAATTTACACTTCAAATTATGGCGGTACTGAGTTACAATGTATCACTATTTTATGATGCGTTATTACAGTGGAGTCTTCCATGAATATCGTGACCGTTGCAATCCTCGTCTTTCTGCTTAACATTCCCTTCGGCTACTGGAGGGCGAATGTGCGAAAATTCTCCGTCCCATGGTTTTTCTCGGTGCATGTGCCGGTTCCCTTTGTAATCGCTCTTCGGCTGCTCTCCGGCATGGGTTTTCAGCTTATAACCTTCCCAATCATGCTCCTCGCATATTTCGGCGGACAGTTCGCCGGCAGCAGGATTTACCACATGCGCAAGAACAAGGCCGGATCGCAGGTCAGTTCCTGTCTTGTTTGGGACTTGGTGGGCCCGGGCCAGAGGCAAGGTTAAACCGGCTGGGCTGAATAGGCACGATTCGCCAACAGACGCGTACCCCCGTCGACATCCGTTTCCTCCCCGGGACTCTATAAGATGCGGCGGGTAGAGATGGATCTCGCGATGCTTAGTCCTGCCAATTGCGTCCCCCCGATTATCAGAATGTACACCTCAAATTCGGAAAAGAAAGGAAGCCACGATGGATAGTTCGTCATTAATCTGGGGGCTCATATTCGGATCAATCGGCATGGGGTACTTCATATATGGGAAAAAGCAAGGGCGGGGAGCCGCACTCCTTTCCGGCTTTGGACTAATAGTTATTCCCTATGTTGTCTCCAATGTTTTTTTGCTTGTTCTGGCCGGCATTGCCCTGATGGCCCTGCCCTATTTCGTGCAGTTTTGAATTCAACCGCCATTGTTACGCAGGATCGGCAAATGCCCTTGCTATCCGGTCCTCACTCCGGCATAATGAATTCATGCTTTTGATCCTCCCCCCCGTGGCAAAGCCCTGCGAGCCTCCTGCCGGCATCGCGAAACTCGCCAGCGCGCTCAAAACCCATGATATCTCCTGTACGATCCTGGATGCGAACTTCGAAGGACTGCTCTTCCTCATGGAGCAGCCGAAATCTGCGTCGGACACCTGGACGCGCAGGGCAATAAAGAAGCTCTCTTCCAACCTCGGTTCACTCCGCAATCCTCACACCTATCAGTCTCTTGACCGCTACACCAGGGCGGTAAAAGATGTGCAGCGCGTGCTCGAAGTCTCGGCACAAGATAAGGGCGCAATCGTGGGACTCGCAGACTATCATCAGTGCAACCTGTCCCCGGTCCGCAGCGCGGATTTGATTGCGGCGGCCGAGCATCCAGAACAGAGTCCTTTCTACCCCTATTTTGCCGGACGATTGCCGGGCATCCTGGGAGAATCAGTCCCATCGCAAAGGCGCCCGGGACGCAACGAAAGGCAGAAAGAGGGGGGCCATCGCGAAAATAGAGCGAAGGAAACGATAGGGTTTTCGCTAAACTACCTGAGTCAGGCGCTCTCTACTTTTGCCATGATCGGTTTCATCAGAAGAGAATTTCCTGAAGTGACGATCGTGCTCGGCGGGGGACTCGTTAGTTCCTGGATGAAACGGCCGGACTTTAGGAATCCCTTTGGTGGTCTCGTCGACCACCTCATCGCCGGTCCCGGTGAAAGGCCGTTGCTCCACTTGCTCGGCATCAAGGATAAGAAGCAAAGCCATTTTGCGCCTGACTACACATCTCTGTTGCTAACCGATTACCTCTCGCCGGGATTGATCCTGCCTTACAGCGGATCGAGCGGTTGTTACTGGAACAAATGTTCTTTTTGCCCGGAGACCGCGGAAAGCAATCCCTACATTCCCGTCCCAACGGTACAGGCCATGGATGAGCTTCACACCTTGGTTGAGCAAGCAAAGCCAATACTCATTCATCTGCTCGACAATGCAGTCAGCCCCGCGCTCCTGCGTGCGCTCGCGAAGGATTCCCCTGGCGTTCCCTGGTACGGGTTCGCGCGGATCGGCACGGACCTTTTGGACCTGGATTACTGCCTGGCACTCAAGCGTTCAGGATGCGTCATGCTGAAGCTGGGTCTGGAATCGGGAGACCAGGAAGTGCTTGACCAGATGCAAAAGGGGATCGATTTGACAACGGCGTCGCAGGTTTTAAAGAACCTGAAACAAGCAGGGATCGCCGCCTACGTTTATCTTCTCTTCGGCACGCCGGCAGAGACGATAACAGCGGCCCGGAAGACGCTCGAGTTTACAGCCCGGCACGCGGCAGCGATTACGTTTCTGAACCTCGCAATCTTCAACATGCCGGTGTGCGGACCAGAGGCAGGCAAATTCGAAAACGAGCAGTTTTATGAAGGAGACCTTTCGCTGTACACGGGATTCAAGCATCCGCTGGGTTGGGACCGGAAAGCGGTACGCCGGTTCCTGGAAGCGGAATTCAAGCGTCACGCGGCAGTCGCAGCCATCCTCAAAAAAGATCCCCCGATATTTACTTCCAACCACGCGCCATTTTTTGCAAAGCCGTAACATTAGAACTTAGCAAGTTCAAATGTTTGCAGAGTTGCTAATATCCTTGACTTTCTACCGCCCATTTGCTAGTGTCAGTCAATCCTGCGTTCCGGGAGGCTACCTGGTCTTTACTTTTACCCGTTGACAACATAAGAGGGCGCTGAGCCCCATTCTTCTTCAGGACTATATTCATTATTCGAGAGAGGAGAACATAATGAAGCTGCGAATATTCATGAGTGCTGTACTGACCGGTTTCATGCTGATCACCACCGCATCTCTGGCCCAGGCTGCTGAAGGGCTGAAGCCCTTTGTCCTCGGAACGGAACCGCAGGGAAGCCTGGAGCAGGCCGTTGCCGCGGCCAAGACTGCTCTTCAGGGCCAGGGTTTCGAGGTGGCCGGGAGTTATTCTCCCTATCCGAATGCCACGGTGATCATCGTGACCAATGATGCATTAAAAGCCAATGCTGCAAAGAGCGATTTCGGCGGCTACGGGGTTGCCCAGCGCGTCGCGGTGACCAAGGTCAAGGACAAGATCCAGGTGTCCTATACCAACCCGCCCTACATGGCGGCAGCTTACCGCATGCAGGGAAATCTCATGGACGTGAAGGCGAAACTGGAAGCAGCACTCGGCAAGCAGAAGGAATTCGGCTCGGAGAAGGGGCTCTCGGAAAAAGAGTTACGCAATTACCATTATATGTTCGGTATGGAGCGGTTCGACAGCTTGGGCAAGCATGAGCTCGCGGAGTTCAAAACCTACCAGGAAGCAACGGCCGCCGTCGAAGCCGGGCTTGCAGCCGGCAAGGCGGGAGTAACCAAGGTCTACCGCATCGATGTCCCGGGCAAGGAAGAAGCGGTGTTCGGAGTTGCGATCACAAAGGGAAAAGGCGCTGATAAATATATCATGGACTACATCGACTTCGGGGATATCAAATCGACCGCCCACCTTCCTTATGAAATACTCGTATCAGGAAACAAAGTGTATCACCTGTACGCCCGGTTTCGCATCGCAGTCGATTTTCCGGATTTGAGCATGATGGGCAGCAACAGCTTTATGTCAATCATGAGCGCGCCGGGAGCGATCAAGGATTCGCTCATCGAAACAGTGGCTGGCGGGAAAAAGTAGACAGCGCCGGCAGTAGAAATCGGCCTGATGCTGATTTGATCGCTGCCGTCGTTTCGTACAAGTCCGGAGCCCGACGTGGAGTGTTGTCGGGCTTCGGACGCTTTTCGCCGGCTGTCTATCTCTTATCAACGTTATTCGAACCTAAGGCCCTCCCCTTATTTCCCTTAAATTTCCCTTTTCTCTTTAATTAATTTCTTACGCAGCGCTCATGTGATACTTAAGACCCATAATTTAATCAGCCTCCTTGTAATTTCCCTTTTTTCAGCTATATTTTGAATAATGGGCTTGTGCCCCGCATCTGCAAAAAATCGCAATTATCCTGCAA
>CAVYLT010000012.1:0-18629 GCA_963769335.1 Nitrospirota bacterium
TCCTTTGTCAGACAGCAATACTGTGGATTGCCCGTTTAAACTCTTCGAGGTCGATTGGCGTCTCGACGGCCATCGACGGCTCCTCGTGACTGCCGGCGCCGACGTGCACGATGGGCATGTCGGGCGCGACTGTCTTTATGATTCGGACTGCATCTTCCGCGGATAGCCCAAATGGTTCGGAATCAACGATGACGAAGTCATATAAACCGAACATGACCTTCTGCACAGCCAGGGCCGGGTGATCGACGGTGTCCACGTTGTATCCTTCATCCCGCAGGATGGCATAGAGGCTTTTTATCAAGATGGGATTGGAGGAGCAGAGAATGATATTTTTCATGACAGGAACATAAAAATGCATTTCCAATGCCAGAGAGAAAAAGGATCATCAGCAGCTTGTTAAGAAAAATATTTTCTGATGAGCCGCGACAACGAACAGGAAGACTATAGGTTTAAGCTTCATGCAAAAAGCAAAAATTGCAGCAAATTAGCGGTTATTTTAAACAATGGCAATCACCGAAGCCGTTCAGATAAACGGAAAAGAATGAAACAGCTGTCAACAGCGAATGTAAAGCCGTAATTTGATATTATCTTCAATCACAAAATAGCAGCAATATTCCCCATAGGGCGGGGTATTTTGCCACAGGCTTGTGATGGTGATTGACTTTGTCGGCTAGGGGTTTCCGCTATTTTGATGCAGGTTAATCGGCATTGCGCTTGCCTGGATGATGCAACTGGTCTAGGACAGGACTGCTTGATCGCTCTGCGCATTCGAATGGCATCGTCATTGCACAAGAGTTTACGAGCTATGTACGCAACAGAAGTAAGATTGCAGATATGGGGATCGATCATGAAAACAACGGTTGTCTGCGGACTTTTGGGTTCAGGAAAGACAACATTCATCAGGAATTTTGTGAAGCACGGATCAGAGAAGACCGTGGTCCTGGTGAACGATTTCGGCGCAACGGGGATCGACGGCGAGATCTTTTCCGCTAGTAGCATCGAATCCGTGGAACTGCCGAGCGGCTGCGTGTGCTGCACGCTCAAGGTCGATCTCATCACGACGATCGAGAGGATCATTCGCGAATTCGCGCCCGAGCATCTCGTGATCGAGCCGAGCGGCGTGGCATCGCCCTCGGGGGTACTCGAAGCGCTTGAAAGCGCCGGCATCAAGGCCGTGTCTGTGGTTGGCATCATAGATGCCGTGGAGTTCGTCGAGCTTTTCGAATCAGGTATGTACGGAAGCTTTTTCGAAGACCAGGTTTCACTTGCAGATGTGATCCTCGTGAATAAGACGGACCTGGCGAGTGAATCGTCCATTGTTGAAACGATCAATCGCATTGAGTCGATAAATCCGCGAGCTGTTTTGTTCCGCACGAAGAACGCGGAGATTCGGGAATCTCTGCCTGATGTACCAGCTCACGCACGCGCAAGGGGCGACGGCCATGGCCATTTTAAATTTAATACTATGACCATCAGGCCGCAGAAGATTGGTGATTTAGCTGTTCTTACGAGCGGGCTGGGAGATCTGGCCCAGGGGAAATATGGAACTGTAGTAAGAGCAAAGGCCCTTGTCCGGACGGAGCAAGGGCCTTATCGATTCGATATCGTGTACGGGAAAATGGACTGCGTTCCCTTTGAAAAGGATATTGAGGACAGCAGGATTGTCGATTATCGGCGAGGGGCTTGATGCAGTAGGAATAAAGCGGACGCTGGAGTAATTGCCGAGAAAGTGACTGTGAGCAAGGCTTGAAACAGCTGGTCATAGCTTGGCCTGCTCCTTTCAAATACTGCAATTGTTCCAGTTTCTAATCGATCATGCGTCCTAGGAGCGTTCTTCCATCGATCAGAATCACCTTCGACACTCTGTCTTCTAATTTATTTCCCAGAAATCTTTTTCCATCTCTCCCGCTTTTGCGGCGTTACGAACTCGTTCACAAACCGGTTCGCCTCTTCAAGCCAGTTCAGCTTTGCTTCAGCAGATGCATCCTTGAATTGCCTCAAGGCCTCCAGCGACGGACGAAAAGCAAACGGCTTTTTTTGCGGCTGGGTCATGATTTCTCCGCCTCTGATTCCAATGCCTCAATTGCCTCAATGTCCGCGAGGTCCTGCGGTCTGTGAGCGGCTTTTTTGAGCCGCTTCAAATGCCGCAGGGAAACAACGGGTATCACAATTCCCCTGGCTTCCATTTGTACGATCTCTTGCATGACCTCCAGGAAGGGGATCTTCTCCTCGACAAACACGTCGATCAGGGTCATCGGCTGGGCCGGGTCAACGAACGAGAAGGCCTCCATGCTCTTTTCCCGTTTCCATCGATCCCGCGTCGCTGCATCAAGCAAACTCTCGGCTTTCACTGGATTTCGCGGCCGATAACCCAGCTCATTCATAACCTGAATAAAATGTTTCAGATTTTCCGGTTCCAGGTCCACAATCAGATCAAGTCAGCCGTGAACCGGACCACGCCGTGAAGAACGAGGGCGACGCCGCCTGCGACAGCATACCGGATGTTGTTCTTTTGGAGCGTTCTGAATACTTTTTCGTAGTACATGCGTGCTGCTCCTGCGTTGCCGGCCATTGCGGATACGCTTTGGCGACCGCACTCCACGTGCATATTTTCTAAGGCAAGAATACAATAACGATGACGAAATGGCAAGGGGATTCCGGGAATTTACGGGATGCCAAGGCAGCTTGATGAGACGATTTGATCGATCATTGTGTAAATAGTAATAGCAGAAATAAAAAAGGAAGCAGCCGTTGGACGATTTCTCCTTTCCGCAGGGACGCCTTTCTCCCGGAAGGGACGCTGACGAAAACCGTTCCCCTGTCGCGCAGGACGGGAGCACGACAGATCAACATTGTCGCATTAATAAAATATAAAGTTAAATATTCCCTTGACATTGTCCATATACGATATTATCATATAAACATATTTTGATACGTGGAGGCTGCGTGTGCTGAGTGACCTTTCCCGTTTTGTCGTCTATTCGCTTCTCAAACTCGCTCCGGATTCACGTCTTGCCCCGGCGCTGGAATTCTTTATCTACGATACCATCAAGATCTTTCTGCTGCTTGCCGTTATTATTTTCGCAGTTTCCATTGTCCGGAGCTACTTCCCTCCGGAGCGGACCAAACGCATCTTGTCCCATAAACGGGAGTTTATCGGAAATATCCTTGCCGCTCTCCTCGGAATCGTCACGCCATTCTGCTCCTGTTCTGCGGTGCCGCTCTTTATCGGTTTTGTAGAAGCCGGAGTTCCGCTTGGCGTCACGTTCTCCTTCCTGATCTCTTCTCCCATGGTGAATGAAGTGGCCGTGGTGCTTCTCTGGGGCCTGTTCGGCTGGAAGATCGCCCTGATCTATATGGGAACGGGTCTCCTTGTGGCGATTGTTGCGGGAGTGATCATCGGCAAGCTGAAGCTCGAAACGTGGGTCGAAGAGTATGTGTATAAGATTCATTCCCTTGGCATTGCCCAGGAGCGTGCCAAGCAGAAGTTCAAGGAGCGGCTGATCTCCGCCCGTTGGAGTACCGCCGACATTTTGAAGCGGGTATGGCTGTATGTGATCATCGCCATCGGCATCGGCGGGTTCATCCACGGCTATGTACCTGAAGACTTTCTGGTCCGGTATGCCGGACCGCAGAATCCCTTTGGGGTGCCTGTTGCCGTCGCACTCGGCGTGCCTCTTTATTCCAACGCAGCGGGCGTGATTCCCATCGTTTATGCCCTCATGGAGAAGGGGATGAGCATGGGGACCGTGCTCGCTTTTATGATGGCGGTTACGGCGCTCTCGCTTCCCGAGATGATCATTCTCCGGAAGGTGCTGAAAATACCGCTTCTGGCGGTTTTTACCGGGATCATGACCATCACGATCATCGGCGTGGGATATCTGTTTAACGCGATATTATAGGAGGTGAAGCATGGACATCAAAGTATTGGGACCGGGTTGCGCCAACTGCCAGAAGATGGAAGAGATGACGAGAACCGCGGTAAAGGAGCTCGGCATAGAAGCGAAGGTCGAGAAAATCACGGACATCGGCGAGATCGCCAGGAACGGCATTTTATCGACGCCGGGACTGATCGTAAATAACAAGCTGAAGCACTCAGGCAAACCCCTGCCGACCATCGAAAAGATCAAAGAGATGATCAAGGCGGAAGCCTGAGCTGCGTGCGAATGAATGACGGAGGTAAACACAGGTGAATGAGCTGGTTACCATATTCAAGGCCCTTTCCGATGAGACACGGCTCCGGATCGTAAAACTTCTGGATAAAGGCGAGCTCTGCGTGTGCGATATCGTTGCCGCCCTCGACCTGGCACAGCCGAAAGTCTCGTTCCACCTGGGCGTGCTGAAGGATGCGGGACTTATCAAGGACAGGAAGCAAGGCCGGTGGATCCATTACCGCCTCGATGAGTCCGATCTGTTCAGGAGAATGCTGCTGCTGTCCGCCTGCGAGCGGATGCGGGACGGGGCGATCGCGGAGGACGGCAAGCGGCTCCGGGTTTTTCTGATGACCAAAGAAGAGGGTGACAAGATCGTTGTCAATTCCGGCAAAAAACGATGCTGCGCCTAACCTATAAGCCGTTCTCTGCAGTTCTTGGGCAGGCGCCGCTTGCATAATAATGACCTCAATCAGCAGGGGAGATGAGCGATGTCTGAAGATACGAAGAAAAAACTTTCTTTTGTCGACCGGTTCCTCACGCTCTGGATTTTTGCTGCAATGGCATTCGGGGTCGGCATCGGGTATTTCATTCAGGGCACGGAAGCCTTCATCAACAGCTTTCAAGTTGGTACGACCAACATCCCCATTGCCATCGGTCTTATCCTTATGATGTACCCGCCCCTTGCCAAGGTCAAGTATGAAGAACTGGGCGAGGTGTTCAGGAACAAAAAGATCCTGGGCCTTTCGCTCGTTCAAAACTGGGTCATAGGACCCATTCTCATGTTCGCTCTTGCGATCATCTTCCTCCGGTCCTATCCCGAATACATGGTGGGTCTCATCATGATCGGCCTCGCCCGGTGCATTGCCATGGTAATCGTCTGGAACGACCTTGCCTGCGGCGATCCGGAGTACGCCGCCGGTCTCGTGGCCTTTAATTCGATCTTCCAGGTCCTTTTCTTTTCCGTTTATGCCTATATCTTCATTACCGTGCTTCCGGTCTGGTTCGGGCTTAAAGGGGTTGTCGTCAATGTGACGATCACGCAGATCGCACAGAGTGTCTTCATTTATTTAGGCATTCCCTTCATCGCCGGGATGCTCACCCGCTTTCTCCTTATCAAGATCAAAGACCGGGTGTGGTACGAGACGGTCTTCATCCCGAAGATCAGTCCGATAACGCTCATATCATTATTGTTTACCATCATCGTCATGTTCTCCCTGAAAGGCAACTATATCGTCAAGCTTCCGCTTAATGTGCTGCGCATCGCTGTGCCGCTGCTGATCTATTTTGTGGTCATGTTCCTGGTCTCGTTCTACCTCGGAAAGAAGATCGGGGCGGACTATCCGAAGACCGCAACGCTTTCCTTCACCGCCGCGAGCAATAATTTCGAGCTCGCCATTGCGGTCGCTGTTGCCGTGTTCGGGATCAATTCCGGGGCCGCCTTTGCGGCAGTCATAGGTCCTCTTGTCGAAGTGCCTGTCCTGATCGGACTGGTGAACGTGGCGCGGTATTTCCAGAAAAAATATTTTTCTGTTGAATATTGCAGAGTAAAAGGACCGGCATCGTTATGAAGGAGAAACAGCAATGAAATTATGGAGAATATCCCTGGCTGTGCTGGCAGGCATCATGATCCTGTCGGGTTACAGCCAGGCTAGTGATGTCGACAGCTCGCTTGCCAAGGCTAAAAAGGACGGGAAAGTCGTTATGCTGGAGCTTGGGTCAGCAGGCTGCATACCCTGCGAACAGATGCAGCCGGTAATGCAGAAACTGCGTGTTTCGTATAAGGGAAAACTGGAGGTCATGTTCGTCGACGTGCGCGAGGATAATAAGACCGGACGTCAGTTCGGCGTGCATCTGATCCCGACGCAGGTTTTCCTGGATAAGACCGGAAAGGAATTTCACCGGCATATCGGATTTTATGCTTACGATGAAATCACCCCGGTTCTGAAAAAGCAAGGCTTGTGACGCAAAAAAACAGGTGAGGTGTGAAGTGGAGAAGAATCGAATTTGCTACTGTTTTGGATATTCCGAAGAAGACATCATCAAAGATGTGCTGGACAACAAGGGCACGTCGGCCATTCTGGAAAGAATCGTGAATGAGAAGAAAAAGGGGGGCTGCAACTGCGGAACTACTCATCCGCTCGGGCGGTGATGTCTCGGCGATGTCCGCCGTGTTGTGGACAAGGCAAAAGAAAAGCTCAGAACCTCAAAACGTTAAACACGCCGGCTAACCCCTGCACTTGCGCTTCGCACTCGCAGCGCCGGGGGCGGGGCTTGCGGCTACGGGAAAAGCTTTATCGTCGGAGTAGATTATGGGACAACGAAAAGTCAGGATCAAAAAACGTTTTTCCGTCATTTGCCGCTGCTGGTGGAACGGCTGGTAGCTCCATTGAGGTTGCGAGGTTCAATGTCCAATGCAAACTCAACTCATCACAACGGAGGTCTGCCATGAAAGAATTTAATGAGTATTTTGACACTGCAATTAAGTTTCACGGCCACAAATGCCCGGCCATGCCGATGGGTCTGAGGGCCGGTCTCGCGGCCATGAAGGCGCTCGGTGTTGAAAGGTCAAAAGATAAGGAGCTCTTTGTAGAAGCGGAAACAGGCAAAGGACACGCCGCCGGATGTTTCCTGGACGGGATCATGACCGCCACAGGATGCACCTATGGCAAGGCGAATATCCAGAAGCTCTATTACAGCAAAATGGCCTTCACGCTTATCGACTCGAAGACAGGGAAAGCCGTCCGGGTTTCTTTGAAACCCGAGTTCTTCGAGAAGGCCCTCAATTCGCCCTTTGTGCAGGAGAGGAAAAAGGGCGTGCCGCCGCAGGATATTCCCGCGGCAATTACGGACCCTCTTGTCGATCGGGTCTTGGGGCTCTCCGAAACCGACTTCCTGAATATCAGCGATGTGTTCCACAAGGATCTGAAGAAAGGAACACCGAATTTCGACGTCAAACGCTGCGCGAAATGCGGAGAGGCGGTGTTCACCGACAAATTAAAAACTGCATCAGACGGCCGGCTGGTCTGCATTCCCTGTTCGGGATCCGGGAAATAGGGTACAGGCCGCACTCGTCTTGCAAGATGCCGAATTTATCGCAGAGGACGCAGGGAAAAAAGGATTTCCCTGATCGTTAAGGTCCTTTTTTTCTCTGCGCCTTCTGTTCTTTTGGTTACCGGCTTGCGAGCGGGTACGGCATGGTAAGAAAGGAGACCAAGATGCTTACCATCAATGCTGCGGCGGCCGTCCTCGTTTTTGTTTTTACCACCGTTCTCACCATCGCGGGCGTGGGCTCGGCCTTCATCGTAATCCCTACGTTTTACTGGCTCGGCGTACCGCTCACTGAGGCCATGGCCATCGGCTTGCTGTTGAACGCCATCAGCATGACCTTTGCTTCGGCCAACTATATCCGCTACAAACTCGTCCTTTTCCGCACGGCCTTGCCTATCATCGTGCTTGCCATCGTCTTTTCTCCTTTGGGAGCATACTCAACGCGGTACTTTCCGAAGAATGTGCTTATTCTGCTTTTTGTATTCTTTCTTGTCTTCGCGGCATCCATGATGCTGTTTTACAAGCCGAAGAAGAAAGAGGAGGGAGAGGCGTCGGGCGGGAAAGAACTCAAGACCGGCATCGGTCTCGGCATAGGCGCAGGGTATCTCGGAGGACTTTTGGGAGTCGGCGGCGGAAACTTCATTGTCCCGGCACTCGTCTGGCTCGGCATCGATCCCAAGAAAGCATCGGCTACCACGGCATTTATCGTCGTGTTTGCCTCGCTCTCAGGCTTCTTCGGTCACGCGGCTATGGGCAGCATCAACTGGAACCTGCTGGCGTTCGCCGCAGTCGGATCAATCGCAGGCGCGATCCTGGGATCATGGCTCATGCATAAGAAGCTCGACGCCGGGCAGGTAAAGAAGGTCATCGGCATCGTGCTCTATGCCATAGCCGCAAAGATGGCGTGGGGTTTGTTGTAAACACAATCAGGCGGAAGGCGTCAGACATTTTCCGCACAGCACAACGGACTAACGAGTGTGCTCCGGGCCGGGCATAAGGTAAAGGATGCATCAAATTAAAAAGAAAGCAAAGTCAGAGGGTTGAATCATGCGAAAGTCATTTGTGGGGATGTGGACGACATTGTTTTTAGCATCGATCGTATCGTATCCTGCCGCCGTTTTCGCCATCGTGGCGTTTGTGACCATTCATGTCTATATGCTGACCACAGGCCGTTCTTTCGTAGGGCATGTCATGCCCATGATAACTGGTTTCGACGAGGCGGACCTTTCGCCTGCTGAAGAGGCCTATCTGGAAGCTGATGAACGGGGCCATATCCGTTGAGCTGGAGTGCGTGTGCCCACGGCCGAGCGCCGGCGGAGGTTGTCATGAAAATAGAATTTGAGCCGATAGGTTTTGTAAAAACCGATGTCAAGAAGGTCCCGAGGCAGTGGACCGTTTCCGAAGCGGAAGGTGCCCTGATCATCAACGAGGAATATGCCGCAGGGCTTAAGGACCTCAAGGCCGGACAGCGCATTGTCGTGCTTTTCTATTTTCACGAAAGCCCGCACTTTACTCATGCATTTCTGGTACAGACTCCTCCGCACCGCAAAGAGCGGTTAGGTGTTTTCAGCATTTGTTCGCCAATCAGGCCGAATCCTATCGGCATGTCGCTCGTGGAAGTCCTTGGCGTCGAAGGTCGCGTTATCCGTATCAAAGGTCTGGACATGCGGGACGGAACGCCTGTCCTGGACATCAAACCGGCAACTGACTAGGAAAATACGTGAAGGCAATTGTTATTGCAGAGGTGATCGGAGAATGATAGCGCGAGCTGGACATATCTACGGGAGGTGAACGATGGAAAAAGTATTGCAAGCGTTCTGGTTGTAGCATCGCTTCAGCCGTTTCTCCGTTCCTCTTCTGAGGGGGAGAAAATAATATATAATGGATATCATAGGGCCGCAAACCGCCGGCAACGAGTGCCGGGAACCTGTGAAAATCCAAGGAGGATGCTACCATGAACACCAGCCAGTCCTGTCCCGTATCAAAACTTGAAAAACTGCTCGTCGCAACAGACCGTTCACTGTTCAGCGAGGGCGCGATAGCCGCTGCGATAACCTTCGCAAAGCACTGTTCGAGCAAACTCTATGTCATGACGGTTGTAGAAACAAATCCGGAATATGAGACCGCCGGCGCAGAGTTTTTGCAGAAAGAAGAGGAAGAAGCCGTTCAATACCTTGCATCCCTCAAGGCGAGGGCGCTGGAAGAGATACCGTCATGCGAGACGATTTTTCGCCACGGGGACAGCGCTTCCCGCCTTATCGTTGAAGAGGCGGCGCAAAAAAAAGTCGATATGATCGCGGTCGGCAGACGCGGCCGACACGGGCTGGAGAAGGTCCTCCTCGGCAGCGCCTCCGCCAAAGTCATTGGGCACGCACCCTGCAAGGTCCTGGTTGTTCCCCGGGCCGCAAGGATTGAGTGCAAGAATATTCTGATTGCGACGGACGGCTCGGAGCATGCCCGTACGGCGGCCCTGGAAGCGATCGAAATTGCGAAACGCTGCGGAAGCCGCCTGACGGTGATTTCCGTGGTCCCGTCGGAAGACGAGAAGGAAAAAGCCCGGACCTATGCCGGCGATGTCGTGCAGGCGGCGCAGAAGGCCGGTATTTCCGCTGAGACGATGGCCCTCGTCGGGAAACCCCATGAAATCATCGCCGGGACCGCCAAAAGCATGGGCGTTGACCTGATCGTCATGGGCGCATACGGGAAAACAGGGCTTAAGAAACTGCTGATGGGGAGCACGACGGAAAAGGTGATCGGGCTTGCGGGCTGCGCTGTTCTGGTTGCAAAAATCGCTTAATAAAATGCGGTTCATCCAGGGACGTTCAAACAGCAACTGGTCAGGCCATTTTCGGGCGCAACGTATCGATAAAAAAATCCAAATCAGAACCCAGGTCGCGAGGTACCAACGTGGCAACAGACTTGTTATCCTGTTTGGCCGGCCGATCCAGGCGGTTCATCATACTTGCAGCGTCCGTGCTCGCGCTTTTGATCGGCGCAACCGACTATCTGCTCGGCGCCCGAGTCGGTTTTTCTATTTTCTATCTTGTCCCCATCGCTCTCGCGACCTGGTACGGAGAGAAGTGGTCCGGCATGTTTGTGGCATGCGTGGGCGCAGCGACATGGCTTGTCTCCGACATTTTGTCCGGAGTCGCCGGCAGCGCTCCGCTATGCATCGCTGTGGAACGGGATGGTGAGGCTCGGCTTTTTCAGCATCATCGTTTTTCTTCTGAATGGATTCAAACGGGAAAAGTCCTTTGCGCGGGAAGATTCCCTGACCGGGTTGGGGAACCGCAGGTATTTCTTTGAGCGCACGGATGTTGAAATACAACGATCAATTCGATACAGTCATCCCTTCTCTATGGCGTACATCGATATCGACGATTTCAAGTCCGTCAATGATAGATACGGGCATGCTGAAGGCGACGCCCTCCTGAAACAGGTTGGTCAGGCCATTGCAGGCCATATCCGCAAAACAGATATTGCCGCAAGGCTGGGCGGCGATGAATTCGCAGTGCTTATTCCAGAAAGCAGCAATGAAGCGGCAAAGGTCTTTTTCTCGAAACTCCATACTTTCCTTTCGGGCATCGCCCGCGGGGAGTCATGGCCTGTTACATTCAGCATCGGGGTCGTGACGTTTAATAAGCCCGCGGAATCTGTCGACGAAATGATCAGGATTGTAGACCAGCTGATGTATTCTGCGAAGAAAAGCGGCAAGAATCTCGTAAAATATGAAGTGCACGAAAAAGAGTGAATGCAAGAACGGCTTCTTTCACCGCATGTTCGACATCGAAGTCTGGGAGATGGGGATCGATGGACCCCTGGAGTTTATCGGCGGAAGGAGCTGCATTACCCCCACGCGGGACCGCCTTGACACCACCGGTGAGCGTGCTAACCTTAAAGTAAATAAACAATATTCTGCGCTCATATTGGTTTGAGTTGAGAATACCCGTGTTGGACCTCTAAGCGCGGGCAACGTGTCAGGACACTCCACTGCAAGAAAGGGGGTTATGCATATGTTCATTCGGAATTACGAATCAGCGCGAATACAGGAAAATACGTTACATCGTACGGCATTCCGTTCACGAGCAGCGGCGATTATCTGTCTTTTATTGTTCCTTTCGGCCTGTGCGACCGTTGGACGGGATTTTTCAGCATCAAAAGTATATGACATACAGATCGGCAAGACAACCCTGGCGGAGATAGAGGCCATGTTCGGCCCGCCCTGGCGGGTTGGCATCGAGGACGGCAAGCCGACGTGGACGTACGCCAGCTATCATTACAGCGCGTTCAACGCGGCGAGGACAAAGGACCTTGTCGTCCGATTTGACGAAAACAACATCGTCAGGTCCTATACGTTCAATACCTCGAATCCCGCGGATATCAGGAAGCAGCACAGCTCCGGGAGGGAATAAACGGCCCGCTCATGGTCCGGTTCTGCTTTTGCAATCACGATATCTCTGCCTGTCTATTGTTGCAGACTTTTCGCGGCGTACCGTACAATATCCCACAGCACCCTTCCCAGCAAAATGGCGGACCCCCGGCTTAAAGGACTCTATTGAAGCCAGAATGAGCGCCGATGAAGGGTAAAAAATAGCATGAGGGGAAGGGTCAGATTATTCGGTCGGCATATCGCAAGCATGACAGATTATCTTTGGCGGGCGGATTCTTATGGACAAGAACTATCGATTCTCAAATTCAAAAGGTGTTGCCTACTGGCTGCTGCTTCTGATCGCGGGCGTGTTTACCGGCGCGCTCCTGCACAATTATATTCTTCCTGACCCGTATCCATCAACAGCCATTCCTCGCGAAGCAACCGCTAACTTCAATTTGATGACTGAGGCGTGGAACGCGATCGAGCAGCAGTATGTCGACCGGACCAGCGTGCAGCCCCGCACCATGACTTACGGCGCGATTTCCGGCATGGTGGATTCCCTGGGCGACACGGGCCACAGCGTCTTTTTGACCCCGGAAATGGTGCGCGTCGAGCGCACCGTGGAACGCGGTGAATTTGCCGGTATAGGCGCCGAACTCCGGGTGAAAAATCATCAGGCGGTCGTCGTAGCGCCCATGGACGGCACGCCCGCGCAAAAAGCCGGCCTTCGGCCAGGCGATATCATCGTTCGCGTCGACGGACGGAGCGTGGAGGGGCTGCCGTTGCCGGAGATTGTCGGCAAAATAACCGGCCCCGCTGGCACGCGGGTGTCGCTGACACTGAAGGACCCGGCTACGGGAAAAGAGCGGACAATCGAGATCACTCGCGCGAACATCCCGATTCGGAGTGTCACCTGGAACAAGCTCCCGGGCACGGACCTTGCTCATGTTCGGATAGCGCTCTTCAGCAAGGGAACGTCCCGAGCCCTGGAAAAAGCGCTTGACGAAATAGACCGGCGCGGGGTCAAAGGCGTGGTCCTTGACCTCAGGAACGATCCGGGCGGTCTCCTGGATATGGCGGTGGGCGTGGCGAGTCAATTTCTGAAAGAAGGGAACGCTCTGCAGGAAAAGAACGCCAAAGGAAAGGTCCGCCCCGTGCCCCTTGAAGCGGGTGCTGAGAAATGCACACTTCCGCTTGTCGTTCTTATAAACTCCGGGACCGCCAGTGCGGCCGAGATTGTCGCCGGCGCGCTCCAGGATGCAAAGCGCGCGACCCTCGTGGGCGAAACCACCTTCGGCACCGGCACGGTCTTGAAAACCATCCCGCTCTCCGACGGATCTGCCCTGCAACTCGCTTTTCTTGAATGGCTCACCCCGAAGGGCCGGACGATATGGCACAAAGGCATCACTCCCGATGTCACGTTATCGCTTTCTGCTGAAGCGGAGCCGCTGGTACCGGAAGAAGAGCGGGGGATGACGGCGGTGGAGCTGCGGATGAGCAAAGACCGGCAACTGCTTCGCGCGATCAACATCCTGCAGGGCCTTCAGCCGTCTCAGTGAGTCTAATCTGTCTCCTGACCGCCGGCGGGGAGGACATTTTCATTCCTGCCCGCGTTGCTCCGTGGGACCGCTCCTGACGAGAGCGGAAAGACCA
This sequence comes from Nitrospirota bacterium, assembly GCA_963769335.1. Lineage (GTDB taxonomy): Bacteria > Nitrospirota > UBA9217 > UBA9217 > UBA9217 > JAJYKN01. The sequence continues at coordinate 13,228 of CAVYLT010000012.1, forward strand.
GGTGATGTATGATTCCGCTACGAGATATCGACCGCAAACCCTCGCGTATCCCGCTGATCACGAGCCTGATCATCGCGGTGAACACGCTCGTGTTTCTGCTTGAACTGGCGAAGGGCAATGCCTTCGTCGAACGGTGGGCGCTCGTTCCGTCAGAGATCGCATCAGGAAGAGACCTGGTTACCCTCGTGACCGCAATGTTCCTGCACGGAGGTTGGCTGCATATCGCGGGCAATATGATATTTTTCTGGGCGTTCGGACCCGAGGTCGAGGACATGATGGGGCGGGTTAGATATGCAGTGTTCTACCTGTTGGGAGGACTGGTTGCATTCTGGGCCCAGGTTGCGCTGAACCCGGACGCGCAGGCGCCCACGCTGGGAGCAAGCGGCGCCATAGCTGCAGTGATGGCCGCCTTTCTGATCACCTTTCCCCGCGACAGGATCCGTACCGTTGTGTTTCTCGGATTTTTTGTGACTATTCTCCGTATACCGGCGATCCTGCTGGTGGGGATATGGTTTCTCCTTCAGTTACTAAGTGAGGCGGGCACCCTGGCCGAAAGTCAGACCAACGGAGGAGTAGCCTATGGGGCCCATATCGGTGGCTTTCTGTTCGGCCTGGCCTTTGCGCGCTTATTCGAGAGCGGGAGGCCGCGCGGCAACCAGGCGGAAACGATCTGACGCCGATAAAACGTGATGAGGCATTGAATCCCGTAACTTGCAATCCCCCGGCGCCTGCCGGGGGGCTCCACTATTCCCGGGAATAGTGCAACGGGTAAGCAAAAGAAAACGGAATACTTCTCACGGTGCAAAAGGAATGTATCCCGATCCGAAACCGGGATTGCACCGTTCGACACAGGAGGCAGGACGTGACAACAGGAAATAAGATAGCAGGTATCTTAAGTTTTACCCTTGTTCTCATTCTGTTTCAGTCAAACCTGTACGGCGCAGAGGAAAGACCTGCGCAGTCCCTTCCGGTCTGCCGTCTCTCCGTCTCTTTCGATTTAAAAAGCAATCTTCTGAAAGGCATTGCGACGATTACGGCGCCCGAAGCGGGCGCTGTGGTTTCTACGGGCAATCTCAGGATTACCTCGGCAACCGTGAACGGGTCGGATTACTGGCCGATAGGTAATCAGTTCAGGATACGTGGCAGGGGGACACTCGAAATAACGTACGAGGAGACGTTCAGGGGAGACGGGGGAGCCCGGGGAAATCTTGAGAATCCGGGCGTTGTCCCCGCAGGCGTAGTGAATGACAAGGGCGTCTCGCTTACCAACGACTGGTATCCTGCAATCAATGGACTTGCCTATTATAAGCTGACCGCTCTTGTGCCGGACAATTTCACTGCCCTATCGGAAGCAGATGAAATTACGGTGAGGGAAACCGCCGCGGGAAAGGAATATTCATTTGTTTTTCCCCATCCGGTAACCGGGATAACCTTTGTTGCGGGCAACTACCGGGAGGCCAGGGACACCGTTGACGGTATCGGTATTTATGCTTACTTCTTTCCCGAGGACGCCTCCCTTGCCGCCGACTACCTTGCGCACGCAAAGAAGTATTTCAAAATGTATAATGCACTCCTCGTCCCCTATCCCTACAAAAGATTCTCCGTCGTGGAAAACATCCTGCCTACCGGTCTTTCCGTGCCTACCTTCACGCTCCTGGGACAGGAGATCGTCCGCCTTCCCTTTATTCCCGAGACCTCTCTGGGCCATGAGATCACCCATCAATGGTTCGGGAATTATGTGTATGCCGACTTTAAGAAAGGCAACTGGCTTGAAGCGATCACCACCTATCTCTCCGACCATCTCTATGAAGAGCAGAAAGGCAACGGATGGGAGTACAGGAAGAATATCCTCATCAATTTCCAGAGCTATGTCGCCCCTGACAAGGATTTCCCCCTCAGAGCTTTCACGGAGAGGACCGGTTTCGCTTCCTCGGCCATCGGCTATGGAAAAGGCGCGATGCTTTTTCACATGCTCGAGAACCTGGTCGGGAGAGACACATTCTATAAATCGCTGCGGAGGCTCATCGAGGACAACAAATTTAAACAAGCCTCGTGGGCTGACGTGGAGAGGCCCTTTGAACAGGAGTCCGGCAAAGACCTCGGATGGTTTTTCAGCCAATGGCTCGACCGCAAGGGCGTTCCCTCTTTCGAAGTACGCTACCCCGGCGCCCTCGTTTTAAAGGGAATCCCGTCTGCCTCCTTCGAGCTTGTACAGAAGGGAGAGCCTTACAAAATCGTCCTGCCTTCTAAAGTGATCACGGAAAGCGGCGACGTGAAGCGGGCGCTGCCGCTTGAGAAGGAGCGGCAGAATTTCGATATCACCTTGAACGAGGACCCTTCCGGCTTGATTATTGATGAAGACTACGATGTGATGCGGACCCTTGCCCCCTCCGAATTTCCTCCGGTCATTGCGCGGCTGCTCGGGGATGAAAAAAGGCTTATCATCTACCCTGAAAAAGAGAAAGCCAAATACGCCGGACTCATAGCCCTTTTCAAAGGAGAAGGATTTGTTGCGAAAGAACAGCTTGAGGTGAATGACAGGGATATCCAGTCCTCCTCCCTCCTTATTCTGGGTTCTGAAAGCCCTGTCCTGCAAAGACTCTTCGGCGCGGCCGGGGAAAGGACGCCGGGATTTCTCCTTCTGGTGCGAAATAACCCGCTGAACACTTCAAAGGTTGCGGCCTATGCCAACGGGGATTCGAAAGAAGAGGTCGACCTCGCTGCGGAAAAGATATTCCACTACGGGAAATATTCGTTCCTCCGCTTTGAAAAAGGGAGAAATGTGGCCAAGAAAATTGCTGAAACCGACCGCGGCATGACCTTCAAGCTCCATGATCCCGTAGAAGGGGTTGAGCCGGCGCGGGCATTAACGCTCGGCGACATAATCGATGCTGTCAGCGATAAGCCTCTCATTCTCATCGGGGAGCGGCATACCAATTACGAGGACCATAAGGTGGAGCTTGAGGTGATCAGGGGCCACTTCAAGAGAGGCAAAAAATTCGCAATCGGGATGGAAATGTTCCAACGGCCTTTCCAGAAGGCAATAGATGCATATCTCTCCGGGGCCGCCGATGAACGGGAGTTTCTCAAAAAGACGGAATATTTCAAGCGGTGGGGGTTCGACTATAATTATTACCGGGAGATCATAGAGTTCGCCAAAGCGAAGGGCATTCCCCTGGTCGCGCTTAACCAGCGGTCCGAGATCGTGGACAAAGTGGCCAGGGGAGGACTGGATGCCCTTTCCGCAGAAGAGAAGAAAGAGATCCCCCAGGACATGGACATGGCGGATGAGTCTTATAAAAAGCGGCTGAAAGCGGTATATGAAGACCACCCGGGCGAATTAACGTTCGAAAATTTTTATCAGTCACAGATCCTCTGGGATGAAACCATGGCGCACTCGGCAGCCCGGTTTCTGAAGGAGCATCCTGATTACCAGCTGATCGTGCTTGCCGGGGTTGAACATATCATGTACGGTTCGGGGATCCCGAGCCGGATTCACCGGCTTATTGGCAGAGACTACGTCACGCTTATCAACGGCGCCTTTGACAGGAACATCGGCACCTATGTGCTTTTTCCAAAGCCCCTCAAACCTCCTTTTACCGCGAAGCTGGGGGTGATCATCAAGGAATCAGACGACAGGGTGCAGGTCAGCGCTTTTTCTCCTGACAGCGTCGCATTACAATCAGGGCTCAAAGAAGGGGACATCATTACCGACCTGGACGGCTGGAAGATACAAACCGTAAACGATATCAAGATCGCCCTCTTGAACAAGGAACCGGGCCAGACGGTAAAAGTGACAGTGGTAAGAAAAAGATTTCTCCTCGGCGAGAGAGAACTTGCATTTTACATCTCCCTATAACCTTCCTGAGTCGTCAAAGAAGACCGGAACAGCAGACGGCTCCCCCAAAAAATGCCTCCGAAACAGAGATGCTGCTGATTGAAGCCGCCGGGTACCTGCGGTATAATAGCTCAAGTTGCTTTGTTCAAGAGAGGTTTTTCACATGACCCCGCTTTCAGCGTTGATATATTCGCTCTTCTTCGGGCTGCTGCACGGGATCCTGCCGGATGAGCACACCTGGCCCATCACGTTCAGTTACGCGATAGGCGGCGCAAGCGGCAGGGAGGGAATGAAAGCGGGGCTGTACTTTTCCGCCGCCTTCACGCTCCAGCGTGCACTTGTTTCAGAGCTCGCCTACCTGGCCCTGGCTCCCTACCTGCTCAACCCGGCCGTCAACGGCGTTGTTTACATTGTCGTCGGTATCGCAATGTCCGTTGCAGGCGCAATAGTCCTGCGCAAGAACCGATACGTCCACATCCACCTCTTCGGCCACTGTCACGGAGAGGCCTGCAAAATGGAACAAACGGGCCGGCTCTTTACGAAGCTGCATGAAGAGCCGTCCGGCCGCGCGGCCACGCCCCCGGTACAATGGACGATCATTCACGGGTTTATTGCCGGGTTCGGTTTCGGCGGATTTTCGCTTTTTGTGAACACCGTGGCCGCACCTGCCATGAAAAGCCCCTGGGCGGGGTTTCTCCCGGGACTGGTTTTCGGACTGGGGACCATGATCATGCTCGTGATCGTCGGCGGCGTGTTCGGCGCCTCCTTGCGATGGATCCACGCACTTACGGAAGAAGAAATAAAGCGGATCGGCTCGCAGACCGGCGGCCGGACGCTGTTCTTCGGCGGAATACTCTTCGGAGCCGCAGGAGTCGTCGCCGTGACGGGCCTGGACCGTTACTTGCCGTTCGCCTCCGACTACGCGTTCATTGCGCTTTTCATGATCATGGTGGCAATCCCGGCCTTTGTGTATTCGTGGAAAGAAGTCCTGGCAACGCGAAAGTTGACGGCCCCCAAATCGTGAGCATCGTCATGACACTTCCCGGCTCCGTACTTGTCGAACGGGGACAACAATGAAAGAGAGGTTTTCATGGATTCAGCAGCGAGGAGCACATCGGAGTACAAGAAAATCTCGCTGGAAGAGACGCTCGAATCCCTGAAGACCGCCGCAAACGGCCTTTCCGGGGCGGAAGCCGCGAAACGCCTTGCGCTCTTCGGGCATAACGAAATAACGGAAAAAAAGAAGAACCCCTTTCTTGAATTTCTGCTGCGCTACTGGGGCCCCATGCCGTGGCTGCTGGAGCTGGCAATGGGACTCTCCTTCGTCCTGCATCATACCCTTGAAGGGATCATTATTTTCGTGCTGCTCACCGTAAACGCGGTTATCGGCCATCTCCACTCGCGTGGTTCGCAAAAAGCGGTCGAGCTTCTTAAGAAAAAGCTGGCGATCAGGGCGAAGGCATTGCGGGACGGGAAATGGGGCATGCAGGAGTCGCGGGACCTCGTGCCGGGAGACATTATCTCCATGGGGCTCGGGGACATCGTGCCCGCAGACGCCAAAATC
>CAVYLT010000013.1:0-9968 GCA_963769335.1 Nitrospirota bacterium
GACGGTAAACACAACGAACACCGCCTTTTTCTCATTCACGATATCCTTGATGAACAGCGAATGTTGAATGCCGACATAGCAGAGAAGAACGCCGAGAATACCGGTGGGAAAAGCTTTTATGGCGCCAAGTGCGGAACGGCCGCATAACAGGCCAAGGCCGATGAGAAAAAAGCCGATGATGAGCCCGGACCTTCCGCTGGTCGCCCCGAACTTGCGATGAGCCGTCAGCCCTCCGCAGCCATGGCACATGGGTGCGCCGCCGATCAGCCCTGATGCGATATTTGCTATCCCCATGCTCAAGGGGATGTTCTTCAGATTGAGCCGGTCCGCTTTTTCTCCATAGAGCAGCCGGCCCGTTTCGTTCGTCGCCACGATGGCATTGCCGAACGTCAACGCTATCTGGGGAATGACCAGGACGGCAAACCCCTGCCACAGGGTATTCCAGTCCGGCAGCGCGGGGGTCATGGCAACTGGACCGATCGACGTCAATGATGTCTCTCTGAACGAAAGAACGGCGCCCAACGCCAAAAGCGGGATGAGCGGCGGTATTTTTTTCAGCAACGTCATGGTGACGACGAGAATGGTTCCGGCGACGATCGCGACGGCGAAGTCCGGCCTCATGAGGCCGAAAGAGGTCCTTACCAGCATGGCGCCCAGACCGAGCTGAATGCCCCGTATGACCGAGGTCGGGAACAATTGTCCCAGCCGCGCGCTCATTCCCGTTACGGCGATGAGAATGAGAATCAATCCCATAACAATGCCGGCCGCATTGATGACCGCAAATCCCAGGCCCGAGGCAATGGCGATGGCCGACATGGCCTTCAGCGGCTGCACCGGCATGGTAATCCTGAAATACAGGGCCGCTGCTACATAGAACAGGCCCGCCATCAGGAAAAGGGCGGTCGGATTCATGCCGTTCTTCACAATCAGGGCGACGGCAAGGGGGAAGAGGACGCCGATGTCGCCGAAAGCCCCGGAGATGTCCCAGAGAATTCTTCTCATACTAACTAAAAACCTTCCTGAACCGTTTATCGACGAGCTCCTGTATGCCTTTTTCCAGAGCTTCGTATTTTTTCAATAATTCCCTCGCCTCATCCGTAAGCAGAGCGCCGCCACCGTTTTTTCCGCCTGTCTGGCGCTCGACGAGTTTCACGCCCAGCCGTTCTTCCATCGCTTTGATATAGCTCCACGCCTTCCGGAAGGATATATCCACTTCCTGTGCGGCCCGGTTGATCGAACCGTGGGAGTCTATGGCCTCCAAGAGAAAGCGCCTGCCCCGGCCGAAAACGGGTTCACCATCTGCCTCAATCCATAATTTTGATCTGATAGCCAGCCCGTTATGGCTTTTCCGCATAACGCACCTCCAAAAAAGGAGCTTGCACCGCATAGTAGCCGCCATGAGCGCAGGGAACGCACAGGATCTTGCCGTCCCGATAGACCTCTCTCATGTCCTGGACATGCTCTCCGCAGGAGTCGCACTGCAATCTGCGCATCGGTCTTCCCGGCATGTCCTCGGGTGCAACCTTAACGGTCACTTCCATCACGTCGAAGAGCTCTTCATCGGACATGATCTTGTATGCCTCAAGTTGTCCCGCATATTTGTTCTCGATTTCAGGGAAATATTCTTTTGCCTTTTGACGCGCATCTTCCCGCGCAACGATCCGCACTGCCTTGTTTGTTTTAAGGTTCACGTACGTCGCGGCCATCTTGCCGTAGTCCATGAACTTCATGGTCCGGTGACCGAGGCTGCAACCGGTCACGGATTGCACCGCATCCGTGGCGCACCGGTCCATCTCTACATAAACGATGATGCTCTTCCGGTCTTTTCCCTTCGGATCGCTGATGCCGATCTCCCGAAGCCCGAGCATGGACATGCGAACACCCAGTACCTGACCGGCGCAAAGGTGGCCGTGAACCTTCACCGATTCTTCAAGACTTCGTTCAAAATCTAACCTGTCGAGTTTCATTGGCTATCTCCATCAAGGTTTCATAAACACAGCGCATTTCGAAAGGCTTTTCAAAGAAAGCCTGCACGTCCATGTCCGCTAATTGCCGCTCTATCTCCTTCCGTTCCACTGTGGCTGACATCATTATAATTTTACAGTTTTTGTCACGTGTTCTAAGCTCTTTTACAAGTTCAATGCCATTCGGGGGCGCCATGAAAACATCGGAGATCAGAATATCGAACGTCTCTTCGCGGATCAATGACAGCGCTTTGCTCGACGAAGCGGTCCAAACAACATCGAAATTCTTTCCAGAGAGATATTGACTCAACGAGCAGGCGATAAGCTTCTCGTCGTCGACCACGAGGACCTTCATTTTTACTACGGCGTTCATGCCGCCTGCTCCGCATTGTTGCCCATGATCGCGCCTTGCGCCAGGCAAGCCCCTATCTCAATTACACGAAAAATTACCGCTTTCCCATCCCGATGAATCGTCTTTTTTACTCTCATCATTTTTACTGCCGGCTTTGTCCGTTTTGTCCCTATTTTCAGCACTCTGCCTCTTTTTCATTATTTCATCGCTTTTGCTCTTGTCCTTTGTTGTCAGAAAGATGCTGTACGTTGGATTTCCATTTGTTCCGATCCCGGCCTTGAGAAGAGTAATATCGTCTTTACTTTGGAAACATCCTTTATCCGCCGTCAAGCCGGTTGCCGGCAGGATAAGCATGCACGCTGCAAGCAATACAAATCTTTTAAACACCAATTCTTGCTTCCTCCAAATTACAAAATAACGACGGGGATGGGAAGTGCGTCCCACCCCCGTCTCATTGCTACGCCTTTACGAGTTTGACCCTGGTGTCATAGAAGGAGGTACTTCCGCCGATGGGATCGCTCATACAGACATCGTTCAGCGCCGGATCGACCTTCATCGCGGCATTCGGGCAAAGACCGGTTCCACGCCTCTTGTCGCCCTTGATGAGCTTGCCGTCGACAACGGTGTCCGACGCTCCATAGCCCCAATGCCCGAAGGACCAGGAGACCGCCACAACACCGAGCGCCATCCCTTCAACCGCCTTGATCTTCCCGACCATGTCTTTCGCGTCCCTGTTCGGCAGATGCCATTTGCCGTCGTGGTTCGTTGCGGACACAAGCCTCGCCGTATCGCCGTCGTTAAACCCGTGTTGTGACGCCGTCGCCGAGTTGATCAGGAAATAATTCTCGGGCAGGATCGAGCTCAGCCAGTAATCCGTCGGCAGGGTCCTTGACTGGCCGCCGAGAATGTCTTTGTACGTAATGAGTTGGAGCGGCATGTCCATGTCCAGGGCAACGTTGCCCGCCGCATCCTTGGGAACCTCAAAAATGCCCAGGCCCGAGAACCGCTTTCCGGTAAGGGAATGTTTTGCAATAGCGACGTTCTCGACATAGACGTTCAATTGTTTCCCGAACTTCTTGTGAAGCATACCCTTGCCGTCGGCGAAGTCGTCGCTCCAGTTCTCCCACCTGCCGCCCCTGTTGAGCACGGTAATCGTTTTCTTCCATCTGTCCGGACCGACCGCCTTTTCCCACCGCTCGGCCGAGAAGACCGTCGGTTTAAGGTGTTTTCTCGCCTCGTTGAAAATCTTGATTTCTTCGAACGACGCTGCGGGCACGGAATCGCCTTCCTGGTCGCCGAGCGCCATATCGGCGGCGCACTTGAGGTACCAGTCCTCCTGCCTCTTGAAATCCCATCCCGGCCCGAAGGCGTCCTTGCCGAAACCGGAAAGGCCCAATTTCTCCGCGAGCGCAAGGAGCACGGCTTCATAGGAACAATGCGTCTTTTCGCCGAATACGGTGACGACCTCCGTGAGGGGCGTAATGGTCGGCTGCCTGAACTTTGACACGACCTGAGGGACATCCGGCGACGCATGCGGCGTCCCGAACCTCTCCCAGACGGCTGCATCGGGAAATACGTAATCCGCGTACATGCTGCTTTCGCCCAGGACGATGTCCGTCGCAAAGAATAAAGGTATCTTATTTACGTCGGCAAGTATTTCAAGGGCAGTATGCGCCGCGGGCAGGGACAGGCCGGGGGTGCCCATATTAAGCCAAAGGGCCTTTATGGGATACGGATACCCGTCCGCCGCCGAAGGCAGCGCTTCCTGGTACACGTTGCCCGTGAAGGGGAACCACGGCCTCTTCGCAGGATAGCCGCCGAAGAGCGTGGACTTTTCGTAGTGGGACCCTTCCCTCGTGACTTTATGGCCGAAAGCCGTCAGTTTATTCGGGTGGGTCTTCATGTGCTCGAACTGTTCCTTGTTCTTCCCGCTTCCGAATTCGTGCCAGCTTCCGCCGCCCACGGACATACCGCCCTTGTGGTCGGTGTTGCCGATGAGTATGTTCAACGATATCAAGGCCCGTCCGTTGTAATACCCGTTGGTATGCTGCACGGGGCCCCGGTAAAACTCGACCCCCGCCTTTTTGCCGTGCGAGGTCAGTTCCTTTGCAAGCACTTCTATGTCCTCGACGGGAATGCCGCAGGTGTCGGCCCATTCCGCCGTGCTCTTTGAGGAAGCTTCTTCCTTCAGGACGGTAAAGGCCGTCTTCACCTTGATCCCCTTGAGCTCACCGCTGTAGTCGAGGTCTCCCGTTACGGGGTTTTTATCGTCGTCCGCCCTGACCGCAACCGGGTTGCCGTCCTTGACGACGACAAAGGTGTGCTCGTCCCCCAGGCCGATGTCGGACGCCCGCAGCAATGCGCCCGGCCCGTCCTTTTCGATCTTCACCAGATGGGTGGCGTTGGACCAGGTGGTTTCGCCGGCGGCCGATGCGGCGGCCTTGTTGGCGTTCATAAGATACGTTGCATTGTACCTCTTGTTATCCATGATCCAGCGGGTCATGCCCAGGGCAAAAGCGGCGTCGGTCGTGGGCTTTATCGGCACCCATTTCCACGCCCTTGACGCGGCCTTGCTCATTCTCGGGTCGATCACGGCGACTTTCAATCTGCCCGAGATCAGGCCATCCGTGACTTTCTCGCACATGCACGGCGGCCCGAAATTGGCTTCAACAAAGCCCGTGCCGAAATAAATGATGAACTCCGAGTTGAGTGAATCGGGCTTCATGTGGCCCGTGCCGCCGGTCCACTTGCCGTCCTTGTACTGCTTGGTGGTTTCTCCATAAGCGATATGGTGCGACTGCTCGCAGACGGTGGTGTGCTCGATAAGGTTTTGCGAACCGAACCCGCCGTACATGAACCTCTTGCCGAGCTCGACCCTCCCGTTCTGGATGCGGCCCCACATGGCCAGCAGTTGATTGTTCTTCGGGCCGAGATCGGGATGCTCGGGGTCGATCAGCAGGTCGAGATGGCCGCTGTATTTTGACTTGTAGTCCGCGATCTTCATCTTGCCGTCGGCGACGGCCTTTGCATCCTTCGCCATGTCCAGGGAGAGCTTCGGGTCCTTCATGACGAACGATTCTTTCAGCCCCGGCACGTGCCTGTGCTCGCCTATGGACGCGAAGAGCTCCCCTCCGTTGACGAGTTCGTCGATCGCCTTGCCGAAGGGAATGACTTTCCATTTATTCGAGCCGCGCGGACCGTTTCTCTTCAGGACCTTGACGATCCGGTACGGGTCGTAGAGGCTCTGAACGCCTGCCTGCCCTTTCGGGCATACCTTCGCGTCGATCTTCGCCGCCTTTGACAAGGAGGTCGAATAATTAAGGTTAGGTATCATGTTTTCGGCGCTGTAAGGATTGCCGTCGATCTTCACCGCCACTCCGTTCAGGATCTTCACCTTGATCGGGCACCCCGTATGGCACTGCAGGCAGACCGAGTAGATGACGCTCGAGGCCTTTGCAAGGGGATATTCGCCGGCAGCCGCTCCTTCCGCCGCTTCCGCGCTCCTCAAAAGCTTGAAGGCCCCGTCCATCTGGTTCATCACGAGCGCGGAGCCGCCGAGCAGCGCAGCGGATTTCAGAAGCGTCCTTCTCGTCATCCCGCCCTGCGGGAGCTTATCAATATATTCCTCAAGCGCACAGGTTTTGTCCTTGTCTTTTTCAGCCATGATTACCTACCCCCTTCCTGGTGACATGCCTCGCAGGAAACAGGCGTGGCCGTCGAGATTGTTTTCCGGTCTTCATAACCGATATAATATACTCTCGGCTTGGTGCCGAGACCCGCCTTGGGGTTCCAGACCTTTTCCTTGCCGAGCAATTCTGAAACAAGGCTCTTGGGGTCGTTCTTGTCCCCGAAGTACATGGCCCTCCCGATGCAGGTGGAGACGCACGCGGGGATCATGCCGCTTTCGAGCCGATGCGCGCAGAAGGTGCACTTCCTGATCACCCCTGTGGTATCGCCTTTCTTGCGATTCAGTTTCTTGTCGTACTCGTAAAAGTCCCTCGTTTCATAGGGCTCCAGCACGGGCGTGCCGTCGGTGTAAAAACCGCCCTTGTCCGCGACGATCGCGGTATAGGGACACGCTTTTTTCGCGGCCTCCATGGCCTGCGCGTGCTTTTTAAGCTTTGCATAGTTGAAGACGACGATGCCGTCTTCTCTCTTGGTGATTGCTCCCGGTGCGGCCTTATCCGCCGCCTTTTTGCAGGGCGGATTGTCGCAGTGCTGACAGTTCGCGGGCATGAAGAACCTGTTCAATTCCGGGAAACTCTTGTATTCCGTCTCGATCACATTCCGGTACGAAGTGCCGGGAGGACAAGCGTTTTCCGCCATGCAGGAAACAACGCACGCGCGGTCCCCTACGCATTTTCTCGTATCGATGACCATTGCCCAGGAACGTTCCGCCGGCGGTTTTTTCATCGATCGTTCAAGGTCCTCATGCATCCTGACAATCTCATTTAGTGCCATAACCCCTCCTGTCTATATCGATTTATGGTTCTCCGAATCTTCCTCTTTCGCCGTCATCGCCTTCTTGAAGCCCCCGATGGCCTCGCCGAGACCCTTGCCGAGTCCGGGCAGCCGCGAAGGCCCGAAGAGCACCAGGACGATCACGAGAATGATCACTATTTCAGGCATTCCCAATCCGAACATTGTTCACCTCCGTTCCGACAATAATCATGTTTGATGATTTCTATTTTTCTTCACCGCCTCTATCGCCTCAAGGACAGCGCTCTCCACCATGATCCACGGAGAGCCGATTTCGCTCTCTTTGCCTGTCTCTGCCCTGACGTAATAGTGCGGCGGAAGATAATTGAGCGCCGTGGCCGCGATGTTGCTGACGCAACCTGGACAGCGGCAGGCATCACTGAACCGCTCTTCTTGCAACAACTTGTGAATGGCAGACATTACCTTTTCGTAATTCGCATTCACCACGCCGCGCCGGCAGGATTCACCATTTTTTTTCACAACTGTTTTTCAAGGGTGCCATAAGGGCTAAGGATTTGTCGGGGAAAGAGCGTACTTGCATGGCTCCTATAATACAAGTTTCATGCCTTATCTAAGGCACTGATTAACAATGAATTGCAATAGGGAGGTTGTTACGATTGCGGAACACCGTGGCAGGAGAGCATCAATAACTGGCGAATAAAGTGGAATCTTTTAAACGCCGTGTAAAGCAGGCACTGTTACGGTTTCGTAACAATCGTTTAGATTTAGTTAAATATGGTATAACTGCGGAAAGGCTGTAAGTACGGAAGGACGTAGTACGTTGGAGCTCGAAGGAAGCATGGTTCTCGTGAATTATGCCTTAAGACCGTAAGTGTTCATTTTTTCCCAAAGGGTTTTCCGGCTGATGCCAAGCAACTCCGCCGCCTTTGTTTTGTTTCCCTGCGCGATTGCAAGGATGCGGATGATGTGATCCTTCTCCGCTCCGGCTGCAACTTCCGCCAGGGAAACAGATCCATTGCTTTCTGATTTTTTGAGAATAACGGAAGGCAGGTCATCTTTCTCTATGATATCAGAGGCCGCAAGGGTAGCGCCCCGCTCCACGATGTTCTCCAGCTCTCTTACGTTCCCAGGATAGTCATACTGCAGGAGCGCCGTCATGGCGTCCTTTGAGAAACGTATATTTTTCGCCAGCCTGTTCCGGCATTTACCCAGGGCGAAATCTACGAGCGCGGGGATGTCTTCCCTTCTCTCCCGAAGCGGAGGGATCACGACGGGAATGACATTCAACCGGTAATACAGATCTTCCCGGAAGCGCCCGGACTTTACGTCTTCTTCAAGATTTCTATTCGTGGCTGCAAGGACCCGTACGTCGACGCTCATAGTCCCGGTGCCGCCTACTCGTTCGAAGGTCTTCTCCTGGATCACCCGCAGGAGTCTTGTTTGTGTGGAGGGCGGCATGTCCCCGATCTCGTCGAGAAAGATCGTTCCTCCATTCGCCAGCTCAAACCTGCCCGGTTTTCTCCTGATCGCACCGGTGAATGCGCCCTTCTCATGTCCGAAGAGCTCGCTTTCGATGAGCGTTTCGGGGAGCGAAGCGCAGTTGATCTTGATAAGAGGCTTGTCCTTTCTTGAGCTCTGGTAATGAATGGTTGTCGCGACCAGCTCCTTGCCGGTCCCGCTCTCACCGAGGATCAAGACTGTTGAGTCCGTTGCAGAAACCTTCTCTATGAGAGAAAAGACTTTCTTTATGGCTGAACTTTCGCCGATGATGTTGGGAAAACAGTAATAGCGATTGAGGTCCTTCCTCAGCCGGATATTGTCTTCCCGGAGCCTCTTCATTTCCAAGGCCCGTTCGATCAGCAGGCGGAACTCATCCAGGGAAAAAGGTTTGGTGATGTAGTCGAAAGCGCCGAGTTTCATGGCTTCCACCGCATCTTTGATGGTACCGAAGGCCGTCATGACAATGACGGGAACATCACTCGTTCGTGCGACCTCTTTGAGGATGTCAAATCCGTTCGAATCAGGAAGCCGAATATCTGTCACCACGACGTCACAGGGAATCCCCTTGAATGCAGCAAGGCCCTTCGCACCGTTCTCACAGGCAATGATGCTGTATCCCGATGCCTTGAGCGAGTCCTCAATGGTCACCAGCATCAATTTTTCGTCTTCAATGACCAGTATGGTTTCCTTCATCTTCTATGCATCCCTTCGCGCCGTTTCACTGATTCGGCTATTCACACTCTTCGGAAAACTCATGGTAAACCTGCTCCCCTGCCCCACTTCGCTCGCTACCGTGATCTCGCCGTTGTAATTCTTCATGATCCCGTAGGTGAGCCACAAACCGAGGCCAGTCCCCTCCCCGGTCGGTTTCGTAGTGAAGAAAGGATCGAATATCCTGTGGACATTCTCCGGTGCTATGCCGATTCCCGTGTCGATGATGTCGATCTTCACCGAGCCGTTGTCCTGATGCCCCCTGATGCTCAGATGACCTCCATCATACATTGCATGAACAGCGTTGATCATGAGATTCAGCAGCATCTGCTGAAAATCATGAGGATCCACGATCACGTGCAGGTCGTCCGGCACGTCATTGACGAACTTGATGTTGCTTTTCTGGATCTTGTATTCAACGAAATGATAGACTCCTTCCACGGCATTCCGCACATTAACGTCCGCGGGTGCATGCTCGGATTTCCGGGACATCCAGAGCAGCTTGCTCACCGTCGTTTCTATCTTGTCGAGCCCCTCTTTCACCAGGCCGAGGTACCGCTCCCGGAATTCAGAGTTGTCGCCGCTCTGTTTCAGCATCTGGACACAGTTGAAAATACCTCCGAGAGGATTATTGATCTCATGGGCCACGCCTGAGGCGAGAATGCCGATGGATGCGAGCTTTTCGGACTGGATCATCTTCTCATTGGCCTGCCGGATGCGCTCGATCATTTTGTTGAAGCGCTCCCCGAGCACTGCAAGCTCGTCATGTCCTTTCACCTCCACCTTCACGTCCAGGTAGTCGCCGCGCGCTTTTTCCATCGTACTCGCGAGCTGCGTGATCGGGCTGATGAACCTCCTGCTCAACAACACGATGACAAAAAAACCCACGACGACGAGAAACACGGTGAAGACGATGATGCTCCGGATCGTCGCAACGATCTCATGCTCCGCCTTTTCGAGAGAGACGCCGATCTTGAGCGTACCCCACCAGCAATACGTGG
>CAVYLT010000014.1:0-43698 GCA_963769335.1 Nitrospirota bacterium
ATGCCTTGACTTCTTCGGGGTCGATCCGGCCGCAGTCGGAGAGAACGACCTTGACCTGTTTTTTATAGAACGCGTCATAGGCGCCGTCAACGAGCCATTCCGATACCGGCTTTCCGTGTACAATGTGATCTTCGACGATCCGCGGGACCATGTCGGGCTTAACGTACTGGTACACGGTCTTCGTCCCTGCCCGGTGAACTTCCACGAGCACGTCGCGGGCGCACAACCCGAGGCAGCCCACCTGGTGGGACGAGCAATTTTCTTTCACCGCGGCCTGCGCCCTGGAATGCGAAAGCGCATCCTGGAACGCCTCGAGGACCTGTTTTCCGTTTGCGGCAATTCCGGCAGGTCCCATGCACACTCGTATGATGGTGTCGTTTTCCACTATTTCTTCCTTATCGATTTGATTTCTTTCACGATGGGATCGGAACTGGTTTTTCCGTACACTTTGCCGTTGATCAGTACGACGGGTGCGAAACTGCAGAAACCCAGGCAGGCGACTTTTTCCACGGTGAACTCGCGGTCCTGCGTTGTGTCCTCTTCTTCGGCGAGCTTCAGTTCCCGTTTGACGCTGTTTAATATTCTCTCTGCACCGCGGACGTGGCATGCTGTTCCGCAGCAAGTAGTGATCTTGTTCTTGCCGGTAGGGGTCAGGCGAAACTGCGAGTAGAACGTTGCCACGCCGTAGAACCGGCTGGGTGCGATGCCCAGTTCTTCGGCAAAGAAATCCACCGCTTCACGGGGGATATACCCCAGGGCCTCCTGGGTTTCCTGGAGCAGGGAAATGACATTGCCGCCATTTTCCCGGTAGTTTTCGACAATCCGGCTTAAGGTATTGGTCATATCTGTAGTAGTGTCCGTTTAAGGATTTTATTCATTTTTAACTGGTTTTGTGGTTATTTTTGTAAATAAGAAAAACTTATAAAATCATTACATAATATCATGGGCAGAATGCCTGTGCAAGAAAAAAAACCAAATTCGTCTTGTCTGTATAAGCTGTTTCGCATTCTGGAAACTAAGACAGAAGGCTTCGGAAACTTGCGTTCTCTGGGGAGTTGCTCGAGACTGCGTTGTTGGACGCTGGAAGAAGGGACGATTTTTGCTTTGATGTATGGATAGCCGTCATTCACCCCCGGCATCTGTCAAAGAGTGAATGACGGTTCATTGGGCATGCTAGTAACCGGAGATATAATCTTTTAAATAATGAATTTCCGTGGTGAGCTTTTTGACGTGCGTCTGGATGATGTCCCGGATCGACAGCATGCCGACGACTTTGTGGTTTTCGATGACCGGGAGATGCCTGATGTTTTTTTCTATCATGATGGCGGAGACATCATGCAGTTCATCATCAGGCACTGCGACGATGAGGTTGCTGATCATGGCGTCCTTGACCTTGACGTCCTTGAAGCTTTTTCCGTTCGTGGATAGATAACACCGCACAACGTCGCGTTCCGTGAATATCCCCACGGTCTTGCCCTGCTCAGTTGCCATGATCGCGCTGATCTTCTTGCTGTTCATGGATTTGATGGCATCTTCCACGGAACTGTTCGCATCAATAGATACGATGTTATTGCCTTTTGAATCCAGCAAATCACGTACTTTCATACTTCCCTCCGTGTATTCGTCATCTCAGGATTTGACCGCTTACCCCGGAGAACCGCAGGCGTTCTTCCGCAGGATGTGGAATTGCTTACAGTGGTACTTAGTATACCATAGGGAGGGAACGGAATCTACCTCGATTCGAGCCCCTTGACTTCGCCCACCCGGTGGATTTTCATCATGTTCGTGCTGCCTGCCACACCGATCGGCACGCCGGCCGTGATCACGATAAGGTCGTGCTCTTTGGCGAGTTTCTTTTTTAACATGATTTGCTCGACGCTCGCGATCATGTTATCAGTGGTTTGTTTCGGCCTGAGGACTACCGGTTTAACTCCCCAGTAAAGCGACATTCTCCTGGCTATGTGCTCAAAGGGCGTCGGCGCGATGATGCTCATCCGAGGCCGGTGTTTCGAGACCAGAAGGGCGGTGGAGCCGGACTGGGTGAAGGTCACAACGGCCTGTGCATGCTGTTCCTCGGCTGCACGGCATGCGGCATGGGCAACGCTTTCATCAGGGCCGGACACGCACGTGTCCGGGGGCCAGGGATTCACTGATGTCTCGACCTGCAGCGCGATGCGCACCATGGTCGAGACGGCTTGGACCGGGTATTCCCCCATGGCGGTCTCTCCCGAGAGCATGACGCAGTCCGTACCGTCCAGGATCGCATTCGCCACGTCCGAGGTCTCGGCGCGCGTGGGCAGGGGGTTCTCGATCATGCTTTCGAGCATCTGAGTGGCCGTGATCACCGGTTTTTCAGCCCAGTGGCAGGCCTCGATGATCTTCTTCTGGAGAAGCGGCACTTTTTCGGGAGACATCTCGACCCCCAGGTCGCCGCGCGCCACCATGATGCCGTCTGCCGCAGCGATGATCTCGTCGAGGTTCTGGATGGCTTCGGGTTTCTCGATCTTGGCAATAATCGGGATATTCGCGCCGAGCGATTGAAGGAACTTGCGGGTCCGGAGAATGTCGTTCGCGCTCCGTACAAACGATAACGCGATGTAATCCACGCCATGCTTCACGCCGAACCTGAGGTCGGCTTTGTCTTTCCTTGAAAGCGAAGGGAGCGAGAGGTGGGTCCCGGGCAGGTTGACGCCCTTGTGGCTTTTCAGAACGCCGCCGTGGATTACTTTGCAGGTCAGACAGTGGGCGTCCTTCCTGGACACGCCAAGCTCAAGCTTGCCGTCGTCGAGGAGCAGACGATCGCCGACTTTCACGTCTTTGGTGAGGCGGGGATAGGTCACCGCGATCAGATCATTGGTTCCGATGATCCTGCGTGACGTGAGGGTCAGGCTGTCTCCCCGTTTGAGTGTGACGGCGTCGTTCTGCATGTCGCCGACGCGCAGCTTCGGCCCCTGCAGGTCCTGCATGATAGCGATCTGCTTACCGGCTTTTGCAGCTTCGCTCCGTATGAGCTTGATGCGCTGGGAATGGTCTTTCGAGGACCCGTGGGAGAAGTTCAACCGCGCGACGTCCATGCCGGCCCGGATGAGTTGGGAAATGAGCGCGGGAGAACTGGAAGCCGGACCGATGGTGGCGATGATCTTGGTGCGCTTGGACATAAAATGATTATAGCGTAATTTGGGTCAAAGTACGATAAAAAACAGGCGTGCGTCATTTGCCGAAAAGGTATTGCAAAGAAAATGCAATCTGTTATAATTTTTTTACGTTTCTAAATAGAGGTGCGCTATGCTTTCGAATGTGAAGCGAAGTAACCATGTAAAAGTGGATCGATTCGTAACCGATAAGAAGGGTCGCAAGGTCGCGGCGATCATCGATATTGATGAGTTGGACCGAATAGAAGAAATGCTCGAGGACGCGTCAGATGTGAAAGCGATCCATGACAGGGTGGCAGAGCCCGCGTCGGATTATGAAGCATACAGCCGCAAAAGAAAGGCCCGGAAGCGTGTATAGGCTGACGTACAAGAAGTCAGTAAAGAAAGAGCTTGACGCCATATCCGATCACGATTTTCTCAAGATCGACGAAGCAATCCTCTCCCTTAAAGACAAACCCTTTCCCCATCCACAATCAAAAAAGCTGAAAGGCGAAGACCGATACCGGTTGCGCGTAGGTGATTATCGTGTGGTATACATGGTCGATGAAAAGCAGAAGATAATTACCATTTATCGTGTTCGGCACCGAAAGGACGTTTACCGATAGCAACATATACCTTGTTAAGGGCAACATCATGCAAAATCTCAATGAGGTGTGAATGAAAATACGGGTCTCGTGTTTAACTTGCATTAATGAACTGATAAAAGAAAAATTGTCTCCTGTTGAATTGGGCCAAAGAGTCAAGTTCGATTGGGTGACAATAACCGCAGCAAAAATTCAGGAATGGACTTGTCCAGAAAAGCACGTGAATCGCTTCTGGTTTTCTCCTCATTTTTACGATTTACTGTATTCGAAAGCTCTTGCCGACTTTGCGCGGGAAGACACCCGCAGTGCAGTAGCCAACTTTTATTCTGCATGGGAGAACTTTGTATCACATACTGTCAAATTATTATTGAAAGAATTCGGTGTTTCTGATGGTATCCCAGGGGAGGTAAAACGATCCGAACCACTAAACGGTGCCTATTGTGCACTATTTGCGACAAAAGTTAAAAAGTTTCCCAAAATGATCAGCTCTGATAATGCTGGAATACGAAACGCAGTGATTCATTCTGATTTAATTCCATCAAACGAGCAAGCGGTGAATCTAGCAAAGGAAGTGCAATTATTAATTCAGGATGCCCGCAAGGAGTTGTATCCGCTTCATAATAATTACAACCTCGGCCTTCAGGCTGCAAACCGTGCTGCAGAAGACATTAAAGCTACCGGCATGAACGGAGTATTACCTGTATGGATACGTTCACAGGTTGACGACAACATAGAAGCGACTATCATTGCGATGCAAAGTGAGTTGGCAACTTTATGTGGTAACGGCTGCTCAGAGGTTTAAAAAGTTTGGCGAAACGGTGGGCCGATAAATGGATTGTCGATGAGGGGAGCGGGCGTAGCATTTTCCAGCCCAATCTCATTCTGCATGTGGTTATGATCTTATGCGACGTTTCTTTCCTGGCTTCAACCTATGGCTCAAGAGTGTTACGGCTTTGCTTATAACTTGAATATCTTGAGATGTAAAATGCGACAAAAAATCTGTTTCCTCGGGGAATATCTCTCGCACGCCGACTTTAAGCGCTCTTGCTATACTGGAAAGTGAGTCTAAACTTGGATTCACCTCGCCTCTTTCAATCTCGCCGATAAATTTATAACTTAGTCCGGCCCTTTCACCCAATTCTTCCTGAGTGTAGCGGCTTAGCTTTCTCAGGTGTCGTATTCTCTTTCCCACCTCTATTCGTAAATTGTTTTGCATTGCCAAGCGCTCCCACCTTAACACCCTTGAACACATTGTATGATGTTTTGCGTTACTGATAAACCTACAATTGGTGGTAATTTGTTGACAAAAAACACTTATATGTGATAGCCTGAGAAAACGATATGGGAAAGTGCTGGCGATAGTACCGGTTTTTGAGGGGATGAGGCAATATGCCAAATGCAAAAATAATTATGCAAATAATGTTGCTTCTTCTCGTATCAGGGGTATATCATGCCGCTTTTGCCGGACCGGTTGAAGTTGAATCTATTCAAATAGCCCCCGCTGAAACCAGGGTCGGAACACATCCGGAAATTACAGGTAGTATTAAAGCTCATTTGGTTAAAGCTCCAGGTGAGATACTGGAAATAACTGTCATCGCTGTAGTCGTTCGGCCTGATCATGACATGAAATCTTGGATATGGAAAAATCTTAGGTTGAAGGCCGGAGATGTCAGGAAATTTACAATACCAAAAGAATACGTGTTAGCAATGGCAGGTTCCTACAAGGTAGACTTCGACGTATATACCAAGGACATGCTACCTCTGCATAGGCTTTCCAAAAACTTTATTGCCATTGATCCATCTCTCCAACCCGTGAAAATGATCTCGCGGAAGAATGATGCACGTACAGCGAAGTTGTTATCTGGACGCAAAGCGGTAAACGATCAACCCTCTAACACAACCACTCAGCGTTACATCGGCATAGGCGGTTTTGTAAATACCATCAACTTTAGCGGCGGACCGACGTTGATATATTGGCCGTTCACGAATATCGCTGTTCAGGGAAGTTATGGTGTGGGTACGTTTACGTCTTATGAGCTGAGAGGTTTCTATAGATTTAACACCTCATCAAGGCTAAACCTGTATTTGGGTGCAGGATATTTCCATGTTGAAAAGAACTTCAAAGTGACCGCGTCTGGCAATAATGTTGAAGGAACAATCCTGGGCAACAGTTACGACGTTTTTGGCGGAATTGAAGTCCCTCTTGCCAAGGACCGTCTTGCTATCTATATGGATGTTAGCGGAACCCCGTTAGTATTCTCTAAGGATGTAACAGTAAATTCGAATGTTGAAAAAATAAGTGTGAATTACAGCCCTGTCACAATCGGCATGGGGCTTGTTTATTATCTATGGTAAAACTGTATCGGGAGGAAACCTATTATGTTGAGGATGATATCCAGTTCTGAACGATCTTTTTTAAAAACTTATTTAATCCCTGTTTTATTCACTATCCTTACCATGACCATGTCATCATGCGGGACGGATGTAAAGGTAGATCTGAAAAATGCGGACACGTCGGCGCCAACAGTACCAGCTGGGTTAACGGCAGTAGCAGCAAGTTCAAGTTCCATAGCCCTAAACTGGAACATATCTACAGACGACGTGGCTGTAGTAGGATACAAGATTTTCAGAGGTGGGATACACATTGCCACGTCCGCGACGAATGCATACACCGATCCAGGTCTTACAGCGGGCACTAACTATACCTATAACGTGGCGGCCTATGATGCAGCGGGAAATACTTCGGCTCTCTCTTCTTCGGCGAGCACAACTACGCTTGCAGCTGGAGTTACCGACACAACTGCCCCGACTACACCAGCAAACCTTACTGCAACAGCAGTGACCGCAACACAGATCAATCTTTCCTGGACGGCATCAACAGACAACATAGGAGTGGCTGGCTATGAGGTTTGGCAAGGGGCAACAAATATCGCAACAGTCACCAGCACATCGTTCAGTGATACCGGTCTAACCGCGAACACTTCCTACACCTATACTGTAATGGCTTATGATGCAGCAGGCAACACATCAGGCCCGTCAACATCAGCAACTGCAATGACTCTTGCGGCCGCACCAGTCGCACCGACAGCGCCGGCCAATCTTTCGGCTACCGCCCATGATGGGTATGTGACCTTGAGTTGGGATGTTGTAAGCGGAGCGACAACCTATAATATTTATTGGTCCACCACAAGCGGCGTGACTAAAACCGTTGGCTCTAAAATAACTGGTGTATTTTCGTCTCAGAAACATAGTGGATTAGTGAACAACACTGCCTACTATTATGTCGTCACCGCTGTCAATGCTTACGGCGAAAGCGTGGAATCGTCCGAAGCTACAGTGACTCCGGTCAATGGAACAAACGCGGCCGATCCTCTTTACGGAGACCAATGGCATCTCAAAAACATCGGTCAGCTTGGTGCTGATA
Source organism: Nitrospirota bacterium (assembly GCA_963769335.1). Taxonomy (GTDB): domain Bacteria; phylum Nitrospirota; class UBA9217; order UBA9217; family UBA9217; genus JAJYKN01. The sequence goes on from CAVYLT010000014.1 coordinate 7,161, forward strand.
GCGTCGCTGCGAAGGTCGGAGAGGACATAAATGTAGAACCAGCGTGGACATTTTGCGGTACAGGCAACACATGCCGGGGCGAGGGAGTGCGCATTGCTGTGGTCGATGATGGTCTCGAAATCGCTCATGAAGATCTCTTCGCCAACATTGCTACGGGGTTGAGTTACAACTATGTCACCTACAGTTCTGATCCCACTAACGACCCAACGGATACTACCTCGGGCCACGGTACGGCCGTTGCTGGTATTGTCGCGGCACGTGATATGAATGGTTTGGGAGGACGGGGGGTGGCTCCGCGTGCCAACCTTGTGGGGTATAATCTTTTGCAAAATTCAGATATTAGCAATGACGCTGACGCAATGATTCGTGATGCGTCGAACGTCTTTGTTAATACAAATAGTTGGGGTGCGCCAGATGGCAATGGCAATCTGTGGCCTTCCAATTTGGCTTGGCAAAGTGCAATCAAAACCGGCTTGACCACTGGTCGTGGTGGGAGAGGTATAGTTTATACGTGGGCCGCTGGCAACGGCGCCGCCGGCAGCAATTCCTGTCCAACCTGTGTCGATAACTCCAACTACGATGGACAGGCCAACTTCAGGGGTGTCATGGCGGTAGGGGCGGTCAATGATCAGGGCACCAAGTCGTCATACGCCGAACGTGGAGCCAATCTTTGGGTAAGCGCTCCGGGCGGAGAATTTTGCGACACGCATACTATCACGACTACAGATCGCACCGGCGCAGTGGGAGAGAATCCAAACACGATTTACGCAGGTTTAGATTATCCAAATTTGAGCTATACGAGGTGCATGAACGGTACGTCATCGGCTACCCCCATGGTTGCTGGGGTGGCGGCCCTGGTGCTTCAAGCAAATCCTAATTTAGGTTGGCGCGATGTTCGTGTAATCCTTGCGGAGACTGCTCGCAAGAACGACCCCACCAATACTGAATGGTCGGTGAATGGCGTTGGGCTTCATTTCAATCCAAACTACGGCTTTGGAGTGGTCGATGCCAACGCTGCCGTTACATTGGCAAAGACCTGGACGAACAACCTCGCTACGGAGAAGACCTATACTACACCGCTGTCCTCGCCGAATCTCGCCATCCCCGATAACAACGCGACCGGCGTAAGCAACACTATCATGGTGAGCAGTAGTGGCCTTACCCAAATCGAGTTTGTTGAAATTACTTTTAGTGCGGCAGACCACCCCTATTCCGGCGATCTTGATATCACACTTACGAGCCCATTCGGTACGGTCAGTCGCCTGGCGGAAACCCATTCTTGCGTCAGCAGTAGCTGTACTCCTTACAATGGCTGGGTTTTCGGAAGCGCCAACTTCCTGGGTGAAGCTGCCAACGGTACTTGGACCCTTACCGTGAAGGATCTGAGCGCGTCAGATACTGGAACTTTCCAATCCTGGGGCCTCAAGTTCTACGGTATATAAACTATAAGGAGACAGCATATGAACCGCACATATTTGAAGATAGCAGCGCTGCTCACATTGGTATTGAGCGGGCTTTGTCCCGGACAAGTCATAGGCGGTGCGAAGAATGTCCCAAGCGGAGTGACCAGTTTGCAGCAAACTTATGTCTGGTACGACGGTCAACATGAACGGCAAATTTGGCTCAATCCCAGCCTCGTAGCGGAATTTCGTGTCGGCAAAAACAATGCGGCCAGGAGTGCGGTCAGGAGTGTCTATGCGAATGCCGAGTTGGTTTCAACGCATGGGGCTGTTCGGCTGTGGCGGTTGGGGTCGGGTGTGGTTTCGAGTACGGCGGTCCGCGCATTGAGCAGCGTCAATCAGACTGCCAACTACTCTCCAGTGCTGCACGACGGACCGACCACGACGGGGCGCATGCGCGCCTTGCCAGGAAATGTCATTGTTTATCTTAACCCAGCCTGGGATAGCGAGGCTGCCAACGCCTGGGTAAGTCAGCACCAGCTCGAAATCGTCAAGAAACTTGAGATCGGTCCCAATATTTATATCATCAAGACGGGTCCGGGCCTGGAGGCGCTGAATACCGCCAATGCGCTCTATAAATCCGGAGAAGTGGTTGCCGCATTTCCTGACTGGTGGGAAGAAGTGACGACCCGTTAAAGCGCTTTTTGGCTACAGCATGAAAAGCTGCACCTAGCGCGTATTGCCGCATTGATTTCATAGAGATGAAAACTGATCCGCTCAAACGTGTATTGCGTCACTTATTGGCGCAGTGTACTGATTTCCCTTCTTTCACGGTTCCACCTCCACCAACTCGTACTTTTTCGTCCCGAGTCCCAGCCGCTCCGCCTCGTCGATCTGGATCTGCATGGGCCGGGGATTGAGCTTCGCCATCACGTCGTCTCCGGGTTTCAACTGCATGTCCGCTGCTGCTGACTGGGGAAGGGGAAAGGCGGTCCGGAGCATGTCGAGGGACGCCTGCTCGATGGCAACGATATCGTCGGAGATCATGATCCCCTGGTCCTGGATCACGGGAACGTCGGCAACAGGCATGCAATCGCATTCGGGCTGGATCTCGTACAGAAAATTGACATACACGACCTTGCCTTGCTGGAACGTGGAAAGGACTGCAGCAGCAGCTTCGGCAAGGCTTTTCTGGAACGTCACGTCGTCCTGCGGCAGCGTGAGGGCGCCTTCCTGGCAGACCCGCGAGCAGCGGCCGCAGTGCCAGCAGTTGTTCTCGTCGACGACAAATGCGCCTTCCTTGAAATCGATGGCGTGGAGCGGGCAGACGTTCTTACACTGCTCGCAGAACGTGCAGACCTCGGGGTTCCACTTAAGACCCATTTCTCCGTGGCAATGCATGCTGCCGCGGCCTTTTTTCCAGCCGTGGTTTCGATGGCGGGAGCTCACGCAGCCCATGGCAAGGTTCTTGAGCGCTCCTGCATAGCCCGAGTTGATATGGCCTTTGGTATGGGAACAGACGATCATGGCAGGAACGTCATGTATCGTCGAGGCTACGGCGATCTCGCCCAGGATCGGGCCTGCCTTGACCAGGATGCTGTCCTTGCCGAAGAGCCCGTCAGCTAAAACGACCGGTGCGCCGCAGGAAAGGTGGTTCAGCCCGTTCTGGTTCGCCACTTCGATGTAATCGAGCCCCATGATCCTCACCGTGTCCGTGACAAAAGGCTTGGCGCCCGTTGCCTGGACAGCCTCGACAACCTTCCGGAGCATGACCGGCGGGACGATACGGAACGCGCCGTGCGATCCCCAGTGGGTCTTGATTGCGACCCACTCGTCCTCTTCGAACCGCTTCGAAAAGTTCATCTTTTCGAGAAGCGTTTCAAGTTTTCCCGGGACACTGTGGCTGTAGTCCCATCGGAGGGTGCGGGCAGTAGAGAAGTAGACTTTGGACATTTGGACCTCGGCAAATTAAATTCGAACTGCAGCTTCTAATAAGCAGGCGGACAACTGTGGGGCCTATGCGACTTCAGAACCGTTCTGTCCGCTAGAGCGCGTGAAGAAACATTTCCAGGGTTTTCATAAGAAATGCGCCAAGAAGAAGCCCCAGAAATAATATTCCGAGAAACTTTAGCGTAGACTTCAATCGATCGTTCATCATGCTGCCCATCCCATATCATCGAATATGCAATTCAAAAAATCGATTTATTCAATGATAATTTTGTGGGAATTAAATTCAACGATTTGTCCTGCCCGTAATTTACAGCGTTTACGCAATTCCACATTATCATTGACTTTAACTTGGCCGTCCGCGATTACCGTGTTTGCCATACCTCCGGTATTGCAAAGCCCCATGATTTTCAGCAAGCGGTTTAACTCGACAAATTCGCCATTCTCCAGTTTAAACACTTCCATTGTATCTACCTTTGAATAACCGTGGCGGCACGGAGGAGCACACCGCTCATGTTTTCTGATTGTAGCTCCGGTCCTGTCAAAGCAATATTCCAAAAAAAGGAAGATGGCAAACATCAACCCGTAGCCTGTGATGACTCCGGCACGCGACAGCCATCTATGCCAACTAACTATTCGTGTTTTATCTACATTGGTATTGACAGAGCGCGCATAATAAAATAAAGCGCTCCGGAAAAAAGCATGCCCAGCAGGACGCCAAAAACCTCAAGCCAGAGCAGATGCGATCTTATATTCTCTTCAATGATGTCGCGCACTCTTGACGGCGCATAGGTCGCAAGTTTGTCAGCAACCATGCCCTTTATGTCCAGGTTGTCGAAGAACAGTTGCGCAATGGACCTGTCCGTATGATAATGGCGAAGGACGAGCTCGTTGTCCGGCCTGAACAGAAAATCTTCGAGAGTGCCGACCTTTTGCATGGTTCTGAGGATCATCTGTTTTGATACCCGCAGCCGGTCTATTCTCTCACGGAGTTCTCCTACAATTGCATCGGTCATCTCTTCATATTCCTTGATGCGAGTGACGTTCAGAAACTTGCCGAGAAATCCAAGCTTCGTCTTGAGTGCGTTCCTGATCTCATCATGGACCTCCTGCGATTGAAGATATCCACGAACATCGTCACGAAATTCGTCGATCACGTTATTGATAATTTCTTCGGCCTTGTCAGTATTGACTGGTTTAAGCATTTTTTTCATTTCAGCTTCGAGCATTTCACTGCTCACCAGGTGTGTCTCTACCGTCCCTGCGAGGGAACGTATTATTTCCTTGTGCTTTTTGAGCAAAACACCGGACCCCGGCAGGTACCACTTTTTTTCAAAGAGCATTGTAATGGCGATCTTGTTCGTGATGCCGCCTATGAACCCGCCCAGCAATACCTGTATCAAGAGAGTCTGGTGAGGGAAGGCAATGCCGGAGAGTGATGCCATGAGCGTGAACACCAAACAGGCGAATACGATAAGGTTTAGAAAGGGAGCAATCTGGTCTGTCACCCTGAGGTATCTAAATTTCATGATGCACCCGTTCGCTATGGAGTGGGTAGTGAGCGTATTCTGTTATTTCCATCCATGCTCTCTCAACTGAGGATGCATGGAGCATTTTTCGTGAAAGAAAACCTCTCATGTGCGTTATATCTTAATAAAATGAGAATACGCTATTTTAGCAAAAGGAACAAGCGGAAAGTGCGGGAAGGAGAACTGAAAGTCTGAGAAAGTTCGCAATTCTGCCCGGATCCAGGCGTACGACTGATTTATTAACACCGAGATTTCGATAAAGTACTTCCGTATGCAGCGAGAGCATCATCAGGCAGGATGCGATGCCGACAATAGAAAAATTGCCCCCCACATTAGCGGAAGAAGCTTTCTATATCTTCAAGCCTAACGTATGCCCTTTTTTCTTCGGCAGCCCGGGTTCCTCCGCAGCGATCAAGCCGACAGTGACTACATCTCCGACCTTGAAGAACGCAATGGCATCTTTGAGCTGTTCGGCCTGGGCCGAGAGTTCCTGGGCTGAGGCCGATAGCTCTTCAGCTGCGCTTGCATTTTGTTGTACTACCTGGTTGAGCTGCTGGATTGCCGTGCTAATCTGACCGGTGCTGGCCGTCTGCTCTCCGGACGCAGCGCGGATCTCCTGGACCAGGTCCGCTGACAGTCCCTTCCCGAACCTGATGGCAGCCGAGACAGTTTCTCCCCATAAAATTCGATTTCCCGATATAGGGATAAATGCCCCGGATAAATTCGCCCTCATGTACCACCTTCTCGCTGCCTTTTTCCAGTGCGTCCACGCAGTACACGGGCAGGCCTACACTGCCGCAGCAGACATATGCCCGTTCTTCGAAGCGCCTGTGGCTGCTTGTACAATTCTCATGATCTCATGATCCGCAACTGTCTTATGGACATACTCGTACGCGCCCAAGGACAGGGCTTGCAGATATTCCACGACGGAGACCCGGGAAGTCATAACAACGACCGGAACATTCGGGGCAACCTGCTTGGCGGACCAAAGGAACTTGTTGCAGTTCTTTTCCGCTGCATGATCATCCATGATCACCAGGTCTATCGGCGTCCCGGTCGCCAAAAGAAAGAGCATGGAGTTTCTGTCTGTTTCCGTAATGACCTTGTATCCCGCCATGCTCAAGAGCCGGTGGAGACCGGCCTCCGCATTAATATCACGCCCCACAAGCAGGATGTTCTTCATGGTACGACTCCTTATTGAAATTCATGCAGCATCGCTCTATTACATTATGACCGATTTTCGGGTTGCGGCCTGTCGGTCTCCTGCAAATGGAATCCTCCGTTCATGTCCGCCCGCCCCTTTTTAGGTCGTTCATGCGACTTCCACGCTTTGAACTTCCTGCACTGCAGCGAGTTCATGCGTGGAAAAGACCTTATCAATGTCCAGGATGATGATGAACTGGTCATTGTGCCTGCCCATTCCCTTAATGAATTCCGTGTTGAGACTTGTCCCGATCTTCGGGGGCGCGGATATGTGCTCCGCGTCGAGGTCCATCACCTCTTGCACCGAGTCCGCTAAGGCGCCGAGAACCGTAGTTTCGCCGTCCACTGTTACCTCCGAGATGATGATGCAGGTGTTCACCGTCTTCTGGGTCTTCGACATCCCGAATTTGAGCCGCAGATCCACGACCGCGACCACGCTCCCGCGGAGATTGATCACCCCTCGCATGAATTCCGGTGTTTTCGGCACTCTGGCCACGGTCGTGAAATCGAGAACCTCACGCACTTTTGAAATATCAAATGCGAATATTTCATCATCAAGTTTAAAGGTCAGGTATTGGATCATTTCCATTGTTTCTGATGCGCCCATTGGTTCCTCCTCTTTCGAATCCAGAATGCGGCATTAAACCGGACGTCGCTTGTCTACTCTCTTCTCATTCCGAATTACGCATTCGCCATTTCTCTAGAATTTCTCAAACGCGGCATCCCGATGGTCGCCATTCCCCCTCACGACAGCCTCGTCCAGATGAAGCTCTACGCCGCCCTGTTTGACCGGAGCGCCTGCTTTTTGCGGCTGCTTACTGCCGGGTGCGATATGAGCAACGTTCAATTGATGAACGGTCCGTGAAGTTTTTCGGACGCCGGCCCTTGCTGTTTCCTCCATCCCCTGGATCTTGAAGAACGCGACCGTGCTCTGGAGCTGCTCGGCCTGTGACGACAATTCCTCTGCCGTCGACGCCATCTCCTCCGCTGCGCCTGCATTCTGCTGGATCACCTGGTTCAGTTGCTGGATCGCATTGTTGATCTGGTCCGCACCGGTAGTCTGTTCCTTCGAGGCCGCCGTGATCTCCTGGACGAGCTCCGCCGTCTTCTGGATATCCGGAACCAGTTTTGAAAGCATCTCTCCTGCTTTCTCCGCGACTTCCACACTTGATGAGGAGAGTTGGCCGATTTCTCCGGCAGCTTCCTGGCTCCGTTCAGCAAGTTTTCTTACTTCCGCCGCGACCACGGCAAAACCTTTCCCGTGTTCGCCCGCCCGCGCTGCCTCGATTGCAGCATTCAGCGCCAGCAAATTTGTCTGTCTCGCTATCTCCTCGATTATGGAAATTTTCTTTGCAATATCCTTCATCGCGATTACAGCCTCGGACACTGCCTTTCCGCTCTCAATAGCATCCGATGCGGACTTCAACGCTATTTTCTGGGTCTGCTGCGCGTTGTCTGCGTTCTGCTTGATCGTGGCGCTCATTTCTTCGACTGACGATGAGGCTTCTTCCGCATTTGCGGCCTGTTCGGTTGTGCCTTGAGAGAGCTGCTCCGACCCGGCCGAAAGCTGCTGGCTGCCGGAGGCCACATTATCCGCGGCAGTACGGACGTCGGTCGCGAAGCCGGTAAGGTTTTCTATCATGGTATTTATGCTTTTCTTGATATCGTTGAAATCACCTTTGTATTCCTCCGTTATCTGGGCCGGTATGTTGCCCTTGCTCAGCTGGTCCATGTACCCTGCCGAGGTGTTCAGCGGCGTAATAAGACCATCGAGCGTCTTGTTGATTCCGTCCATAATTTTTGCAAAATCGCCTTGATGCCTGGAAATGTCCGCCCGCGTCTTAAGCTGCCCTTCGCGCGCTGCTTCCGTGAGCGCATTGATGTCATTAATGATTTCCTTGAGCTTTTGCACCATGACCTTCATTGCGACAAAGACGCCGGTATCCACTTTATTGCTAGATTCAAATTTTACCATCAGGTCGCCGCCAGCGACTTTTCCGGCGACATCGGCGATGTACCCGGGCTCGCCGCCGAGCTGTCTCGTGAGGCCAATGGTGATGAGGATGCCAATGGAAATGCCAAAGCAGATGCTGCCTACTATGAGAATTATCATGAACAGCCGACTGTCCTTGTACAGGCTTGCTGTCTCTTCAACGAACTTTTTTGCTTCTCCCTCTTTGTGCGTAGTAGCCTCTTCTATCAAGTTATTGAGTTCGGATACCTTCTCCCTTCCGACCCCATTTGAAATTTCGACAGACTTTCTCATATTTTGCAGATTTTCGGCAAGGGCAACCTCCATAAGGTGGTTGCTGACCGGCTGATATCCCTGCCAGACACCTTCAATTTTCGCCATCATCTCTTTGCCCTGATCAGAATAAAAGAGCTGCTTGGCCTCATTCAGCTCATTGGTCAATTGCTTACTTCTTTCGCTATGGTCGGCATAGAATTTTTTCCTGTCGGCTTCTGTTGATGAGAGAATGAGGTTCTTTTCCGCTCTTACCATACGTAAGAGGTCTAAGCTCGCTTCCTTGATGTGCGCTATGCCAAGAAGTTCACTTTGGTACATTTTATGGGTCATATCGTTCATGTTCGACATGTTCCTGATGCCGATTACGCCTACAATAGCTGTGAGTAATGACATAACCATGAATGCTGCCAGCAGCCTCGTCCTGACTTTCAAGTTGTTGAACCAGTTCATTGTTATTTTCCTCCATTCTATTTCATTTTCAGAATACACATTGTGAACTCTCATTTAACGGCGTTTAAATCACTGCTTCAAATAAGTGAGAATATCTGACTCAGAACCTTTAAACGTCGAATCATAAGGGATATAAGGATACCAATTACTCGAAAAAGACGCTGATTGAAAGAAAATAAAGATATGGCTTGAACTGATTCCAATGGACAGAGCTGGATATTAGCTTATAGGGATAGTTATCGGCAGGGTTTAGGAATACTTTAGAACTTGCACAAGATTGCACAATATTGCTTGCAGTAGCGAAATAAGTAAAAGTTAGGGGGCTTTTCCCGTCCTCTAATGCTTGGAGAATCGACATTGCTTCTGATTAAAAAAATCAATCCGATCATAATTGTGATCCTCACAACTTCAGAAAGAAGTTTAAGAAGTTTGCAGAAGATATCTATATCTTCAAGCTTTCCTTATATACGTCTTTTTTCGGCAGCCCAAGTTCCTCGGCAGCGATTGAAATAGCTTCCTTCTTGCTCAAACCGCGGTGGAGGATGAGGTTTTTAAGATATTCAGCAGTATCAATGTCGTTCTTCAAAGGTTCCGCTGACGCGCCGTGCAGGATGATGGTGAATTCGCCCTTGATCGTTCCTTCCTGCACATGTTTGAGGATTTCCGAAAGCCTTCCCCGGATCGCTTCTTCATGAATCTTGGTCAACTCCCGCGTAACAACTGCCCGTCGTTCGCCGAAGATGTCGAGCATGTCTTCGATCGTCTTTACGATTTTGTGGGGGGCTTCGTAGAAGATGATCGTGCGTTCCTCCTTCGACAGCTCCTGAAGACGCTTGAGCCGGGCCATGTGCTTTGCGGGAAGGAACCCTTCGAATACGAAACTGTCCGTGGGAAGGCCGGAAATTGAGAGCGCCGCGATCGCGGCTGTGGCGCCGGGAATGGGGACCACCGGTATTTTCTGGTCTATGGCGAGATTGATGAGAAAATAACCGGGGTCTGAAATGCCGGGAGTGCCTGCGTCGGACACGAGGGCAACGCTCCGTCCTTCGAGCATGCGGCTGACGAGGACCGGTGCTTTTTCTTCCTTATTGTGGTCGTGGTAGCTCGTGAGCTGCGTCTCGATTTGATACCGGTCGAGCAAGTGTTTCGTATGGCGTGTGTCCTCGGCAGCGATCAGGTCTGCTTCCTTGAGCACGCGGATCGCCCTGAGGGTAATGTCCTCAAGGTTGCCGATGGGTGTGGCGACTATGTAAAGAGTGCCGGTTTTCATTATGAGTCATTTCCCGCGGGGGGCATTGATTGAAAAAAGCTCTAAATCTTATCTCTCGCAGAGGCGCAGAGAACGCGGAGAAATCCTGGGGAAAATCCATCGGATCAAAACTAAACGCAATGTCAAAAACTAGTCTTGAATTTTAAAGCCAGGATTGAACCCTTTTTGCCTTCTCTGCGCCTCTGCGAGAAACCAGCCTTAAAAGCTTCTATATCGATTCGTAATCGGAAACCGTCGGTCCTTGCCCAGGCTCCTGGGCGTGATCTTGACGCCGGGAGGGGCCTGACGTCGTTTGTACTCGCTGGAATCGACGAGCCGGATCACGCGTTCCACGGTTTTGCGGTCAAAGCCCATCTTGAGGATTTCGTAGAATTCCTTGTCGTCCTCGACATAGGCCTTGAGGATCGGGTCGAGCACTTCATAGACGGGCAAGGAATCGCTGTCTTTCTGGTTCGGGCGGAGTTCAGCGGTCGGCGCTTTCACGAGCACACGCTTCGGAATCACGGTTTTGCCGGCAAGCCGGTTGATGCATTTGCACACATCGTAGACGAGGGTCTTCGGCACGTCCTTGATCACAGCAAAGCCGCCGGCCATATCTCCGTAGAGTGTCGCATAGCCGGTGGACATCTCGCTCTTGTTTCCGGTCGTCAGCACGAGCCAGCCGAACTTGTTCGAAAGCGCCATCAAGATATTGCCCCTGATCCTCGCCTGAAGGTTCTCCTCGGTCACATCGGACTTCGTATGGGCGAACGCGGAGCGCATGGTGTTGAGATAGGCATCGAAGGGTTCATGGATCGGAATGGAAAATATTTTAATGCCGAGGTTGCGGGCAAGTTCGGAAGCATCCTCGCAGCTTTCATCAGAGCTGTACAGGGAGGGCATGAATACGCCGTAGACATTCTCTCTGCCGATGGCGTCAACGGCGACGGCAGCGACGAGCGACGAGTCGATCCCGCCCGAGAGGCCGATGACCACGGACTTGAACCCGGTTTTTTTCACGTAATCGCGGGTGCCGAGAACGAGTGCGCGGTACACCTCCTCGGACAGAGAATAGGGTTTTACGATCCGCGTCAAGGGGAGCGGTTTTTTCCCGGGAGCGCGTTTATCAAAAAGAACGACGGAATCAATGAAATCACGGTGCTCGTCAAGGATCAGTTCCGACGTTAAATCAGCCCCGCGGCGTGCAGGACCGGGCAGCCTGATATCACGGGTAATGAGGTCTTCCTCAAACTGCTTGCCGGCTGCGATCAACTTACCACCGGGGTCCAGGATCATGCTATTGCCGTCGAATACGAGCTCATCCTGGCCGCCGACGGTGTTGGTATAGACGACATAGACATTGTTCTCTTTTGCGCGTGCGGCGAGCATCTGTCGTCGTTCCCTGCCTTTGCCCTTGTGATAGGGGGAAGCGTTGATCGCGATGATGACCTCGGCGCCGGCAAGCGCCTGCGTGCGGGCAGGACCGTCCGCGTACCAGATGTCCTCGCACACGTTCACCCCGATATTGACGCCCCTGACCGTGACGATCGGGAAGCGTTTGCCGGGCTTGAAGTAACGGTATTCGTCGAACACGCCGTAATTCGGCAGCAGCATTTTGTGATAAACATGGGCGAGCTTCCCATGATGCATGATTGCCGCGGCATCGTAAATATGCTTATTGTTGTCCACGAACCCGACGATGGCCGTTATCCCGCGCGTTGCCCGGGTGATCTCCTGGAGCGTGCGGAGATTGTCTTTCACGAACTGAGGCTTGAGCAGGAGATCCTCGGGCGGATAGCCGGTAACAGCAAGCTCCGTGAATACAACGATATCGGCAGCCAGCTTTCTCGCCCGGTGGATATAATCGACGATCTTGTCCCTGTTGCCCGCGAGGTCGCCGACAATGGGGTTTATCTGTGCCATGGAAATACGAAGTGTTCTCATTATAGGTTTCTCGCTAAGTAATAAACTCTCAAAGGCTGAAAAAGAAAGGCATCTCTCGCAGAGGCGCAGAGCTCGCAGAGCGGAGAAAAGCCGATGAAATCCAGAGGCGAGGGATTAAATGCCGTTCGCAATGCGAGTAATCCCTTTTTTGATTAATTCCTCGTTGAAATTGATTAATAGTCCTACTTTTTTTTGTGACAATTTTAAATACGTCAGAAGCTGTTTCTTGTGAACCGGGAGAACCGTTTCGACGGATTTCAGTTCAATTATGACCTTACCTTCGACCATAAGATCGGCACGGAAACCAAAGTCCATTTTGAGTTCGTCATAGAAAAAAGGCACTCCAACTTGTCTCTCGCACAGAAGTCCTATTTTCTTTAATTCGTATGCCAGTATTTCTTCATAAACCGATTCCAGAAGTCCAGGGCCTAATGTCCTGTGAATTTTGATGCAGCAGTCTATAATTTTGCCCGTTATATCATTTTCTGTCATCGCTTTTCTCTGCGACCTCTGCGCCTCTGCGAGAAAAAATAGCTTTTGCTTCTTCAATGACTTGCTTCAGCGGCACCTGCTTCTCTTCCGCAACTTTCCGGCAGTCATCATACTCCGGCGTGGCCGTGAGGATCTCTTCGCCCCGTTTGCTGACCTTGATCCTGACCTTCCCGTATATCGTGTCGACTTCCTTGATCTCGCGGTCGAGTTTTTTTCTCCCCACTTCCCGGATACGAACGCCGATACTCGTCGTCTCACGAAACAGCGTGTCCAGTACCGCATCGACCTTCGACTTGTCGGTGAGTATTGACAGCAGGATGGCGGGCCTGCCTTTTTTCATGATGATCGGCGTGAGATAAACATCCTGGGCCCCCTGGTCCATGAGTCTCCCGATAAGATAATCATAGACCTGAGGGATCATGTCGTCAATGTTCGTCTCGATGACGAGCGATGTGTCTTCATCGTACGAAACAACCGGTTCGCCGATCAGCAGCCGCAGGACATTCGGTGTGCCCGGAAAGTCCTTGCCCCCGGCGCCGTAGGCAATACGACCGACTTTCATCATGGGCAGCAAACCAAAGGAGGTCCCGAGGGTGCTGATGATGGCCGCGCCGGTCGGCGTGGTGAGCTCGAAGGGCGTGGAAGACTGGTAGAAGGGGATGCCCGTGAGCATCTCCGCTGTGGCAGGGGCCGGCACCGGCAAAGTGCCATGAGCGGTTTTGACCGTGCCCGAGCCCGCGTTGACAGGCGAGCCGGCAATGGTTGTAACGCCGAGCCTATCCAAACCGATGACCGACCCGACGATGTCGACGATGGCGTCGACTGCCCCGACTTCGTGAAAGTGGACGTTGCCCGGCGTCGTGCCGTGGACCTTGGCCTCCACCGAGGCCAATCTCTCGAAGATTGCGATGCTTTTCTGCTTGATTGACGAGGACAATTGCGATGCTTCGATAATTTTTCGGATGTCTGCCAGATGGCGGGCCGGTTGTTCCTTCTCGTCGAGACAGACATGCACCTTGGTCGCCGCGATACCCGAACGCACCACTTTCAAGGCCGTGATTTCATATCCGGGCAGGTCCAGTTTCTCAAGCTCCGCCCGCAGGACTTCGATGGCCACACCTGCGTCCACAAGGGCGCCGAGGGTCATGTCGCCGGATATGCCGGAAAAACAGTCGAAGTAGGCAAGAGTCATAGTATTACAGTTTACGGTTTTCCTTAAGCCGTCATTGCGAGCGTAGCGAAGCTACGCTCGCAATGACGGCAAATGGCTATCGTTCTCCCAGCAGATTTATCCGGTGTGCCAGCACGCCTGCGCCGAAGCCGTTATCGATATTCATGACGGCAATGCCAGCAGCGCACGAGTTGAGCATCGTGAGGAGCGGGGCCAATCCCTGGAAGCCGGCGCCGTACCCTACGCTTGTGGGCACGGCGATCACGGGTTTGTCCACCAGTCCGCCGACGACCGACGGGAGCGCGCCGTCCATGCCCGCGACCACGACGATCACCCGTGCTGCATCGAGGAGGTCACGCTTGCTTAAAACCCGGTGGATTCCCGCAACACCCACGTCATACACGGTTTGAGCGGTACTGCCTAGCATTGACGCGGTAACTGCCGCTTCCTCGGCCACCGGAATGTCAGACGTTCCGGCAGTCAGGACGAGCACCGTGCCTTTTGTGGCTCTCTTTTTTGTGCGCTCAATGACGATGGCTCTCGATGCTTTATGATAGACGGCCTGTCGATCTATTTTTTTGACCGCTTTATAGATAGTTTCATTCGCCCTAGTCGCCAGGATATCGCTCCCTGCCTTGAGCATGCGCTTTGTAATGCCCAGAACCTGGTCCAGGGTTTTCCCTTCGCAATAGATTACCTCGGGCATGCCATGGCGCAGATGACGGTGATGGTCGATATGGGCATAGGCCACGTCCTCGAAGGGCAGGTGCCGGAGACGGGTGAGCGCGGTTTCGATATCGATTTTGCCGGAGCGGACGGCCTGGAGAAGTACTGTCAGATCAGATTTATTCATAGTAGAATTCCTACTTCGAACTGTGTGCCTGTCATTCAGCTTTCAGTTCCCGGGTCATCAAATCCTGGAGAGCATGCTTCGGGTCCTTGCCCTCATAAAGGATCTGATAGACTTCTTCTACGATCGGCATCTCGATACCAAACTTTTTAGCCAACTCCCGCGCTGCTTTAGATGTTTTCACGCCTTCTGCAACGGTCTTTGCGCCCTTCATAATATCGTCGAGCTTCTCGCCCTTGCCGAGCCTCGTGCCGAGCGTACGGTTTCGCGACAGCCCTCCCGTACAGGTGAGGACCAGGTCGCCCATGCCGGCGAGGCCGGAAAAGGTGTTGAGGTTTCCTCCCATGGCCACGCCGAGGCGGGCCATTTCCGCAAGCCCCCGGGTGAGCAGCGCGGCCATGGTATTATAGCCGAAACCCATGCCTTCGAGCGCGCCCGCAGCGATGGCCACGACGTTTTTGAGTGATCCGGCAAGTTCGACGCCGATGACGTCCTGGTTCGTGTACACGCGTAAATAAGCATTGCTCAGGATCTCCTGGGCTTTTTTGCCCGCTGCCGCATCATATGCGGCAAGGGTGATGGCCGTAGGCATCTTTTGGGCGACCTCTTTGGCAAAGCTCGGTCCGGAAAGGAAGCAGAGGCGTTTGTGAAATTCCGTGGGAAGTACGTCCTTGAAAACCTCCGAAAGCGGCATGAGCGTCTCAATCTCGATGCCCTTGGAAGCGCTGACGATGATGGCTTCCCGGGGAAGAAACGAAGCATACTGCCTTGTCACCGCCCGCACCGTATGGGACGGGATGACGGAAAGGAGAAAGGATTTGCCCTGAACTGCGTTTTCGAGAGACGACGTTACGTCCAGGGAAGAGGGCAGGGTAAATCCGGGGAGGTATACCCGGTTCTCACGCGTCCGGGCTGTTTCCACGGCCAGGTCCTTTTCATACATCCAGAGGGTTACCTGGTGGCCTTTGTCGGCGAGCATCATTGCCAATGCCGTGCCCCAGGCCCCAGCGCCTATCACTCCGATCTTCTCAATCATAGAACGAAATTATAAAGGGAATGGCGTAAAGAGTCAAAAGAATTGTAAGAGAAGAGGGGCTGAAAGGCGGTTTCAGGGGCATCAGCGGTTCGGCTCGATAATGACCTTCATGCATCCGTCCGGCTTGGCGCCGGTTTTGAACGCCTCGCCGATATCGTCGAGGCCGAAGCGGTGCGTTACCATGTCGGTCACGGTGACGGTGTTCAGTCTGATGAGGTCGAGTGCCTGCATGTTGTCGGGGGGGGCCGCGCCGTAACAGGTTTTGATCGTGATATCGTCGCGCCAGAAGGGGTTGAAGTCCACATCAACGGTTTCACCGGGCTTCGGCACCGCGAAGAACAGGATTGTGCCGCCGCGCTCGGCAGACGCAAGCGCGGTCCGGGCGGCAGGCAGTGCGCCGGTGCTGAGGATTACAGCATCGGCCAAGCGGCCGTCGTTGACCGATCGTACGAATGCGGGCACGTCTGCGTCGGCAGGAATGGTATGCGTGGCGCCGAACTCTTTCGCTTTTTCCAGCCGGTAAGGGCTTAGGTCGGTGGCAATGATATTTCCCGCTCCCATGGCGCGCGCGAGTTTGATGAGCAGGAGGCCGGCAACGCCGCTGCCGCACACGAGCATGCTCTGGGCCGGCTTGAGCGCAATGGTCCGCATGGCCCGGACAACGGTCCCGAGGGGCTCGATAAAGGTCGCTTGTTCGAAGCTTACGGTATCGGGCAGCACGAACGTCCCGGTCTTGACGCTTCGTCCCTTGACGAGCAGGAACTGCGCAAACCCGCCGGGATCGAAATTATTCTTGCTCTGGAACGTAGTGCACGCTGTCTCGTGTCCGGCGAGACAGTGGTAACACGCATTGCAGGGGACGTGGTGGGTGACAAAGACGCGGTCCCCGGGCTTGATATTTGTGACGAGTTTCCCGGCTTCGACTACGATGCCGGCAGGCTCATGCCCCAGCACCAGCGGCGCCCGCTTGATCCGGTACCATTCCAGGAGATCGGAGCCGCACAAGCCGCAGGCCATGATCTTCACGACGATGCCGTGGTCCGTGACCACGGGAACGGGCCGCTCTTCGACCCGGACATCGCTGTTTCGGTAGTAGACGCCGACTTTCATATTTAAATTTGCTTCTCCAAAAGCAAAAGAATACTACCGGGAAAACGTATCTGTTTTCGCGCAAAGGCGCAAAGACGCAAAGAAAGGCAGGCCACAATAAAGCAATATGGATTTTGTTTCTCTTTGCGAACTTTGCGGCTTTGCGCGAGACAGCACTGCGCTTTTGCTTTTATTTGTTCTTCATGTCCAGATAATACTGGTACGCTTCCTTCACGCTCGCGCCTTCATGCACGACCTTGCGCACCGCTCCGATCATGGCAACCGGAGCGTCGGATTGGAAAATATTCCTGCCCATGTCCACGCCCGATGCTCCCTGGTCGATCCCGTCACGGGCCATTTGCAGGGCCTCGCGTTCGGGCAGCTTCTTGCCGCCTGCGATCACGATCGGCACCGGGCAGGCGGCAGTGACCTGCTCGAAATTGGGAACAAAATAGGTCTTGACGATCGCGGCGCCGAGCTCCGCCAGGATGCGCGTTGCCAGGCTGATATACCGCGCGTCGCGGGTGAGCTCCTTGCCGACCGCTGTGACGCCGAGCACGGGCATGCCGTAGCGCATGCCCCTGTCCACAAGACGCGTCATGTTATGCACGGACTGGGTCTCGAATTCTCCGCCGATGAAGACCTGCACGGCCACGGCGGACACGTTCATGCGGAGCGCATCTTCCATGTCCACGGCGATCTGTTCATTCGAAAGTTCCTTCAGGACGCTCGGGCCGCCGCTTGCGCGCATGACCACCGAATTGCTCACCGACGGTTCGATGACCGAGCGCAGGATGCCGCGGGTAAGCATTAAAGCGTCGGCGTGGGGGATGAGCGGCTTGATCGTGACATCGACGCGTTCGAGCCCGGTCGTGGGGCCCTGGAAATACCCGTGGTCGAAGGCCAGCATCACGGTCTTGCCGGACGTGGGGTTAAAGATGCGGGCGAGCCTGTTCTTCATGCCCCAGTCATAAGAGTTCGATCCCTTCAAGAAAAACGCTTCGCTCTTCTGAGGAATGTCGGTGTAATAATTTTTTTCTTTTTTGGAGAAGTCTTGCTCTGCCATAAAGCCTCCTAAGGAGTTCGAGAGGAAACAGAAATATAATCTAATGCAAGACTTGTCATAAATCAAGGAGAAAAATGGCAGACGATGGCCCTTCTGTGCTATAGTAGGCACGCAGGGGGGGCGAAAGGCGAAGGTGAGCCGATGCATTGTAACCGTATCAGGGCCATGGTCTTCGTGTTATTATTCTCAGCGATTCTCGCGCGTCCGGGCGCAGCGGGCACCGACAGCCAGAGCAGCGAGGGTCTTGCCCCCTATCGTACGGCGATCGGGCTCCAGGCGGGCTTCAAGAGCGGAGCAGTCGGAGCGGGGCTCGATGTCAATGCCTCGTACCTGTTGACGAACGTGGGGATTCAGGCGAGAACGTGGGACAGGAAATCCAACGATGATAACCCGAAGAGCGAACTGAGCGTTTATGGAGGCGTTGGCTTCGTGGATGTTTTCCAGATGCAGGTCGGTTATTCCTCGGCAAAGGAGTTGCTCCTCCGCCTGCGCTCGGACGTTCCCCTGACGCCGACCAGAGGAATGTGGGACCAATTCAACAAGGGACAATACTGGATACTCACGCCGGTCATCGAAATTCCCCTGTCCGCGCATAATGCTCTGGTGCTGGGCATGGGAGTGGGACGCAGCTTTTAGGCCATGGTTTCCCGTCATGACGGACCTGATCCTGCATCCGGATACCGTGAAGCTATGGGGCCTCGCGTTCGCGGGGATCACGGCAACCGGTTCTTCTGTGGAGTGCTTATGAACAGGGATGACATTGATACGGCAGCAGACTGCTTTAATCGCGGTTTCAGCTGAGCCCAGGCCGTGCTGTCCACGTACGGCCCGCGGTTCGGTCTGGACCGCGAACAAGCGCTTAGAGTGGCGGGGGCCTTTGGGGCCGGCATGGCAAGGACCGGCGAGACCTGCGGGGCGGTAACGGGCGGCCTCATGGTCATCGGGCTGAAGCACGCCAAGATGCGGCCAGATGACGACGACTCGCGGGAACTGGCCTATGCACTGGCGCAGGAATTCATGGACGCTTTCCGGGAGAGGAACGGTTCGCTCTTGTGCAGGGGACTTTTGGACGTTGACGTAAGCACGCCGGAAGGCATGGCGAAAGTGCGGGAGGGTAATTTATTTCAAACGGTCTGCCCCCGGTTCGTCCGCGGCGCGTCGGAAATTCTGGAGGGGCTGCTCAAGGGTTGACTGCAAAAAAAATTCGCCCTCCGGCATGCGCTTGCCCTTAAAGAGCACGGGACCGCTTTCGGACGGCGGGCGCCGCCTGCGCTGAAAGAGCGCTACTTCTGTAGTAATGATACGACGGCCTTCATGATGAGGAGCACCCATGGGGTCCCATGGAGCACCAGATCAAACTGGTCGATGGGCCTGACGAGCTGGCCTTTTGCGAGCATCTGGAGCTTCTCCCAGAGGTGCGGCGGAGCAAAAGGCGCGAGCCCCAGCGTCAGACAGGCGAGGATGAGCAGTCCCCACGGCAGTTTCGCAAAAAAATCCAAAATCATAATTTACCTTTTCTCACGTAGATTCCCGTTCATTTTGGAAAAGACGGATTGCGTACGCGTTTCAGTGTTTTCTTTCGTGTTTTTCCGCTGCCTCTCTTTGCCGCTGAGTAGGCACCTCCTGTATCTCCAGATATTCTTCCACTCCTAATGCGGCAAACAGCTTCTGTATGTCACCGCCGGGAGTTTTTGTGACGATATCGGATTTGTCCGGCAGGGGGGATTTCAGGACCAGTTTACCGTATCTGCGAAAGCTGTCTTCCGTCAATGCTTCAGCCAGTTTTATGATACCTGTCAGGGAAAGGGTGTCCTCATCAAATTCCAGCAGGGACATATCAACGGCTTTTTTTAAGAAAGGATCAAGATGCAATTTCTCGATAATCCGTGTTGCTAAATACGTTTCATAATTCTCTATAAGAGCATCACTGATGTCCATTCCCAGCTCCCGGGCCTTCATAAAGATGTTTTTCCCGAGCTGAGAAAGGAGCCCTCCCGTCTCCACTTTCCGCACCATCTCATCGGCCAGGTTCATCTCTTCGGCAATGATCCTGCCGAGGACGCCGATGCTTGCGCTTTTGGCCGCGCGCTGTTTTGCCTCAGGGCTTTTCCCGAGAGAAAACAAGGTCAGGGAAAAAATGAGGAGCTTGACCCGGTCCGCGCCCATGCGAATGACGGCATCATAAAAGTCGGGAATGTAACCCTGGACACTGTGCCCGAAGTAGATCGACCGGCCGATCTCGAGAATCGTCGCGGACAGTTCGGTATTGTTGATCGCAATTTTTGTCCCCAACTCCTGGAGTTTGCGTTTACTGGCATTCACATCATCAAGGATGTCCAGTTCGGCAAAATCCACCCCGACGTTCATGCTGGAGAAGATTTTGCCTTCGATGATCTTGATGGTCCTTAGATCTTCATCCGCTATGGCGTCTTTCATGCCCCCCTCCTGGGCCCTGCGTTTTGTTCTCCCGGTTTTCTCGTTTCATGTTCCACTCGAACAGGGCAGAGACGCGCGTCGTCGTACAATCATAAAGACACGCCCGCTTTTTAAAAATATAGCATAAAACGGGCGTGATTCATACGATATTTGGAAGGGAGTCCGCGTCGATTCGCCCTTTTGCCCCCTCCCCCTGGAGGCCATCGATAGAAAGGGCTTTCCAATTCAGCGCTCTTTGGGTATACTGAAAGAAAAATCATTCCACCAAGGACCCCGACGTGCCCGCCCCATTCGATATCACAACGATAGCCGGACTTTCAGAACAAGAGGCCTCCGAACTGCTGAAACGGGAGGGGTATAATGAACTGCCCTCTTCGCAACAGCGCAGCATATTCGTCATTGCCTTCGACGTGGTGCGCGAACCCATGTTCCTGCTCCTCGTTGCCTGCGGCACGATTTACCTTTTCCTGGGCGACGTGCAGGAAGCGATCATGCTGCTCGGCTTTGTATTCGTGGTCGTCGGCATCACCCTGTACCAGGAGCGCAAGACCGAGCGGGCGTTGGAAGCGCTCCGGGATTTGTCGAGCCCCCGGGCATTGGTTGTCCGGGACAAGAAACAAAAGCGCATACCCGGCCGGGAGGTCGTGCGCGGAGACATTCTTGTTCTGAACGAGGGAGACCGTGTCCCGGCGGACGCAGCTCTCCTGTCCTGTATCAATCTCTCCGTCGATGAGTCGCTATTAACCGGAGAATCACTGCCGGTCAGAAAAAGGGAGCAAGCGCAGGTCGGGGCGATGATGAAACCCGGTGGCGAGGATGTGCCGTTTGTTTATTCCGGGACGCTGGTGGTGAAAGGGCAGGGGGTAGCGACCGTACTCGCGACGGGCGCGGCCACCGAAATCGGCAAGATCGGCAAAGCGCTCCAGAGCGTCGTAATCGAAGAAACGCCCCTTCAGAAGGAGACCGGCAGGATCGTAAGAAACCTTGCCCTCATCGGTCTGTTCCTTTGCCTGCTCGTCATCGTCGTCTACGGACTGACGCGGGGAAACTGGCTGCACGGCTTTCTTGCCGGCATCACGCTGGCCATGGCGCTCCTCCCGGAAGAGTTCCCGGTTGTGCTGACCATATTTCTCGCCCTGGGAGCATGGCGCATCTCGCAGAAGCGCGTGCTCACCCGGCGTGTTCCCGCTGTGTCCATCAAATGGTCGATCCTTGATCGAACAAGTAGCATGGGTTGAAGTTTTCAACACCTTCCTTTTGGATACATCGTACACGTAACGTTTTCTTGTCTTCGGGATCTAATTCGGTTGGTAGAACTTCAACGATCAAATCAGCCTTTGTTTTCTGGGGATCAATGTACGCATCGAAATCTGGTTTACGTGCTTCGATACTGGCCAAGATGGATTCTAAGGAATGTCCACGTTCTTCCATGTCACGTTGGATCTTCCAGTTCAACTTAACATCTGGAGAAATGTCTAAATACAAAGAGAAATCAAGTAAATCAACAACACGTGGATCATGCATGGGGTGTAATCCTTCAAAGATAATGATTGGGGTTGGTTCCACAGTTTCTGGTGTGTCTAGTGTACCGTTGACGTGATTGTAAATTGGCTTGCTAATCGATTCACCGTTCTTTTAAGGCCTTGACTTGTTCGTACATCAAATCAAAGTTATTTTCTAATGGATCTAAAGCAGTACGCTTCGTTACTTTACGTCCACCACGATCGTTTAAATGGTAATCATCTAAGCAGATGACCGTGGTAAGGTCGGAAACTAAGGTATTGGTTTCCCATCCACCGTTACCAAAGCCTCCGCCTAATGGTCCAACAACATCCCCACCGAAGATGTTCGTCAAACGACGCATAAATGTCGATTTACCACATCCAGAATCGGCAGCAACACCAATAATGATTGGTGTTACACCCTCTGGTAATGCATTTAACGCCGTGGATGGAGCGGTAACTAACTTGGCTGGTAAGAAGGCAGCTGGTGTAGTGAAGGCCGAAGCCGTGGCAAGGATGGTAGCAAAGACTAAGAATTTCATGGTGCTTTTTCTAGAGAAGGTAGGTGAGCACAAAAACAGAAAATTGTAAGATTGGAGCCCAGTACGTTTGTTTTGGACAATCAAAGGTTTTTTTCCGACGATGAATCGTATACCCCAAGCTGCTACTCTCCTCCAGTTTTTGTAGATTCTCAATTGGGTGACGACATTTGTATTTGTGTATATCAAGACGACTGACGTATACCCTTGTACCTACGTTGAGTGACGTAAATCTTTCCGTGCATGCGTGTGCTGCTCATTTTTGCAAATGGACTCAGATGTATCTTTGTGTCAATTTTGATGTGGTTTCGTTGAAGCGAGCGTAGGACAGATGAAAAAATATCCAACACAAAAACACAAATGTAGAGTATATAGAACCCATTTTGAAATTGCTAAATTGTTGAATAGAAAAGGAATCATGGTACTCGTACATATGAGTACAGCGAGTGCGGATATAGGGTTTAGCGTACGAACGACGAATATAAATGATTTTAGAAAATCGTAAATTTATCACATGATGAGCCAGTCGGTTGTGGAACAAGATATAGTTTCATGTTACATGTAAAAAGACAATTATATAGTTCGTTACAGCTTCCACTCCCAGTATTAGTAACAGCTCGTACAGCAATCACAAGTAACAGTACAATTGGCTATTAATTCTGTAATGTTGATGACACATAAACCTTCAGGGACAGATCCATAGAAGTGATTGTTTTCAAATTTTACGATATCCAGATTTTCTAATGACCCAATCACGTTTGGTATCGTACCAGTAAAGTGATTGTCGCTCAACGCTAGCAAATACAAACTCGTCCAATTCCCGATCGTTGTTGGTATTGTTCCTGAAAAGTCATTACCAAGTACAGAAAAACTTTTCGATGATAGGCAACTCCCAATTGATTCTGGCAATGTCCCGTACAACCGATTTAGATTCAAGTCAAATGATTCAACACTAGTCCATAAACCTAATGACGATGGTAATGTCGAATAAAATTCATTCGAGCTTGCACTAAAAATCTCAACACTCAACCAATTACCCAACGATGATGGTATTGATCCGGAAAAGCCGTTGTAAGATATATCAAAGTGGGTGATTTTGCTCCAATTTCCAATGCTGTATGGCAATGTACCTGTTAACGGACTATTGAACGCAAGATCAACAAGTTCGAGATCAGTGCATTGTCCCAGTGAATTAGGAATGGTCCCATAAATGGCATTAAAATCGAATTTCAAAAATTGGAGATTGGATAAAAACGCCAAATCGTCGGGTATATTCCCATTCATATTGTTCGAGGTCATATTCAAACCAATCACGGTATCTTGGAGACCAATATCATCACCGTGATCTATTTCGGTACAAACAATTCCGTACCAGTTACACTCATGAGAACCGCTTAACCATCCAGTAGAGTTGATCCACTTATCATTGATCGATGTATGAAACCATAGTGCTGCTAGTGCATATCGTTGACGAATGTGGAAAAAACCTTGCTCTGATTCACTCAGATTGAGTTGTAAGGGATCACTGATGATTTAATCCGTTGCCCTACCCTTCATGGCACTACTGCTAACATTAGATGGTGTTAGCTTTGTTGATATATCATCATCGGGGACGAAGCTTATGTTATTGATATAGAAATAGATCATAACAGCCCGATCATCGTGATCATCCTGATGACTATCGCTGTTCTTATTTTTAGGAGTCTCTGAATGACTATTGCTGGAAGAGCTGCGACATGTAACGGCCCCTGATCCACAGATACTACCTACCAACACTGCAGTAATAATAACTGCTGCGATAACGGTGAGTAATAGTATAGCCATGAAGTTGTTTCTTTTACTTTTTGACTTCTTCTTTTTCTTCCGTAATTTCTCGGCACCGCTGTGAAAATTATTATTTCGGTTGTCATTGTTGTTATTAAAATTTCCATCTTGATCATCATCATCGTCGACACTACCCATCGATACTGGTATTGCTTGGACTGGTGGAGCAACATATAAATTGTTCAGGAGAATGCTTCAATTGGTACGTGATTGACATGACTTGAATCTAAGCCATGCTGAGAATCATACATCATGTCATCTGTTGGTGCCGCACCATTGTAGTTACCATAGCTTCCAATACCATCGTCAACATGGAGGTTGCGACGCAGAGAGACAGATTTTGTGCCGTCATACCGACCGGGACAATACTTTCTTGTACGGTCGGAATTACTCGCTTCTTGCTTATGAGATCCATGGAAGTATTCAACCCATCGGGTATAGTGGACACTTCATCTTGTGGTTGTGGAGCTCCGGATCGTAATACTGCTCGTTCCTTCTCCTTCGTGTCACATGTTTCCGGTTCGGTGGTCGGTGATAATGATGATGATGCGACATCGGGATCGGTTTGGACATCACCCACAGTAACGGTACTGGATGTAAAGTTCATTAGTGGTGGACGAGTCATGGCGGATGAGATCGTAGAACTATCAAACTCATTACTACTAAACAATTCAGCGGAGCTTTGTGATAAGGTCAAACTCGCACGAGATGATTCATCACGATGTAATTGTGAACGGATACGAATAATCGATTCCGCTAACATCGAATCATATTGTGCCGCTGCAGTTCGATCGATGAATACGTCGTCGTCATCGTTATCGACGTTGTCGGTATTAGTATTACTACGAGTGCTAGCATAGTTATGTTCCCTACTATTCAACGATGTATTGGTACTTGCGGAGTTCCTTGTCGAGGCGGTGGTGTTCGTGGCGGTAGTACCGGACGAAGCATCCCGATCCAAGGTGGTTGGCGTACTACTCGTGGTTACCATACTGCTATTACTATTGTTAATACTCTAGAGAGAGAGAGAGTGCACTGAAAAGGAAAGTAATATATGTGTATGTGTATCTCATCTATCAAATGAGTAACTACCGTGTTCAGTGTTCACTTTGCCGGCACAAGTACTAGTACAAAGTACCGGTACCGGTAGAAAGTACAACCGTGCTGCGTGCTGGTGGCGGTGGTCAGCGGCGGCAGCATCTGGTCGCTGCCGGTCAGGTCGTTGAAGCCGACGATGGCCACGCGTTGCGGCACCGCCACCCTCAGGCGCAGTCGCGGCCAGCAGGGCGCCCTGGGCCAGGTCGTCGTTGCAGAAGAAGATGGCGTCGATGGCGGGCTGTCTGCCCCATGATCTGCTCGAACATGCATGCCGCCCAGCGCCATGCGAGGAGGGCGCCGGGTTCAGCCATTCGAGCGTCGGATCGAAAAGGCCTTCGGCGCCGCATGACCTGGCGCCAGCCCTCCAGGCGCTGCAGGGTGCGCGGGTCGAGCTGCGCGGCGGCAAAGGCGATGCGCCGCTTGCCCGCGGCCGATCAGGTGGCGGGTCAGGTCGGCGGCCGCATCGCTCTGCGAGAAGCCGACGCTGTAGATGCCTCGTCGCCGCTGTTTTCCATCAGGTGCACGCAGGGCACGCCGCTGCGCGCGATCAGTTGGCGCGTGCGCCTCGCGTGCGGTCGAAGCCCGGTGACCAGCAGGCCGGCCGGACGGTGCATGCAGCTGCTCGCGCAGCAGCTGCTCTTCTTCGCCGGGGTCGTAGTGGGTCACGCCGATCAGGGTCTGGTAGCCGGCGCGGCGCAGGCTGCGCTGCACGGCTTCGAGCAGGTCGACGAACAGCGCATTGGACAGCATCGGGATCAGCACCGCCACATGGGTGCTGCGCTGCGAGGCCAGCGCGCGGGCGGCCGGGTCGGGCACGTAGCCGAGCTTGCGCGCCGCCGCCTGCACGCGGTCCACCAGCACCGGATCGACCGCGCGTTCGCCGCGCAGGGCGCGCGACACGGTGATCGGGCTGACGCCGGCGGCCAGCGCCACGTCGGCCAGGGTGACGCGGCCGGTGGCGCGTTGTCGGACAGCTTGGGAAGGCATGGGTATTCGGGTTTCTACTGATCTCTTGCGTGCGGATCTTTTTGTAGGATAGCGCTATCCAAATTCCTTGGCAAGTTGCAACGAATTCGCCTATTTGACCAAATTCCTTGCGCTCAGATCATGAAAGCGCTGGCTCGATTTCTTTTAGACTATCTCGGACAGCGCTATCCAAAACTATGAACAAATACATTGTCATCATGGGTGTGGCCGGGTGCGGCAAGTCGAGCCTGGGCGCTGCCCTGGCCCGGGCCGAGGGCCTGCCCCTGGTGGAAGGCGACGACCACCACAGCGCCGGCAGCCGCGCCAAGATGAGCCAGGGCATCGCCCTGACCGATGCCGACCGCGACGGCTGGCTGGACATCCTGGGCCAGCAGCTGCAAGCCCATCCGCAGGGCCTGGTGCTGACCTGCTCGGCCCTCAAGCGCAGCTACCGCGACCGGCTGCGCAAGGCCCGCGCCCGGGCTGCGCTTCGTCTTCCTGGACATCGGCCGGGACGATGCCCAGGCCCGCGTGGCGGCGCGCTCGGCGACGCATTTCTTCTCCACCAGCCTGGTGGACAGCCAGTTCGCCACGCTGGAGTCGCCCGTCGGCGAGCCCGGCGTGCTGCGGGTCGATGCGCTCCTCCCGCTGGCGCAATTGCAGGCGCAGGCGTCCGCCTGGCTGAACAACAAGGAGTTCGCATGAAGCAATCGAATCTTTTGCACCGTGCGCAAAGCGCTCACCCACGCCGCGATGGCGCTGGCTCTGGGCGTGATGGCGCTGGCGGTGTTCGTCAACGTGGTGCTGCGCTACGGCTTCGGCAGCGGCGTGGCGGCGAGCGAGGAGCTGTCGCGCCTGCTGTTCGTGTGGATGGTGTTCATGGGCGCCACCGCCGCCTACCCGGCTGGCGAGCACATGGCCTTCACCAGCCTGGCCGGCGCGCTGCAGAACCGGCCGCGGCATTTTTTCCGCGCTCACGGTGCTGATCCGCCTGCTGGTGATCGCCGCCTGCGCCATGCTGGCCTGGGGCGCCTGGCAGCAGGTGGTGGTGGGCTTGGGCAGCCACTCGGTCGTGCTGGGTTACTCCACCGCCCTGTTGCCCCTGCCGGCCTTTCTGTGCTCCCTGGCCATGGGCGTCATGGCGCTGATCGAACTGATCCGGCGCACGCCGCTGGACCTCGGTCACAGCGCGGAAATGGAGTAAGCATGAGCCCCGAAAGCCAGGCATTCATCGTTTTTTCGGTGGGCATGCTGGTGCTCATGGGCATCGGCATGAACATGGGCCTGGCCCTGGTGCTGACCGGCGCCGGCATGGCCTGGGTGCTCAATTTCTGGGACACCCAGTTGCTGGCGCAGAACCTGGTGGCGGGCGTGGACAGCTTTCCGCTGCTGGCCGTGCCCTTCTTCATCCTGGCCGGCGAGCTGATGAACTCCGGCGGCATCAGCCGGCGCATCATCGACATGGCGCAGGCCTGGGTCGGGCCACATTCGCGGCGGTCTGGGCTATGTCGCGATTGCCGCGGCGGTGCTGATGGCCAGCATGAGCGGCTCGGCGCTGGCCGACACCGCGGCGCTGGCCACCATCCTGCTGCCGATGATGCGCCAGCAGGGCTACCCGATGGCCACCTCGGCCGGCCTGATTGCCTCGGGCGGCATCATCGCGCCGATCATTCCGCCGTCCATGCCCTTCGTGATCTACGGCGTGACGACCAACACCTCGATCTCGGCGCTGTTCGTCTCCGGCATCGTGCCGGGCCTGATGATGGGCGCCGGCCTGATCGTCACCTGGAAGCTGGTGCTGCGCAAGATCGACCTGCCCAAGGGCCAGCCGCTGCCCATGCGCGAGCGTCTGCGCGCCACCGTCAAGGCGTTCTGGGCGATGCTGATGCCGATCATCATCATCGGCGGCATGAAGTCCGGCGTGTTCACGCCGACCGAAGCCGCCGTGGTGGCGGCCTTCTACGCGCTGGTCATCGCGCTGTTCGTGCACCGCGAAATGAAGCTGGCCGAGATCTACGGCGTGCTGCTGCGCGCCGCCAAGACCACGTCCGTCGTGATGTTCCTGTGCGCCGGCGCGCAGGTCGCCAGCTACATGATCACGCTGGCCGACCTGCCCAGCGTGCTGACGCAGTGGCTGGGCCCGCTGGTCGACAACCCGCGCCTGCTGATGGCGGTGATGATGGTCGTGCTGGTGCTGATCGGCACCGCGCTGGACCTGACGCCCACCATCCTGATCTTCGCGCCGGTGATGCTGCCGATCGCCGTCAAGGCCGGCATCGACCCGGTGTACTTCGGCCTGATGTTCGTGCTCAACGGCGCCATCGGCCTGATCACGCCGCCGGTGGGCACGGTGCTCAACGTGGTGGCCGGCGTCGGCCGCATGCCGATGCACAGCGTCATCAAGGGCGTGAACCCGTTCCTGATGACCTACGTGGTGCTGCTCGCCCTGTTTGTCATGTTTCCCCAGATCGTGACCGCGCCCGTGCAGTGGATGCGCTGATCCTTCCCTTCTTCAACCCTGTTCAACTTCAACTGGAGACTCTCATGAAAATGCTTCGTCGTACCGTTCTCGCCACCGCTGTCTGCCGCCGCCGCTGGCCGCTTCCGTGGGGGCCGCTCGCCCAGGACATCAAGCCGCGCCTGATCCGCTTTGGCTACGGCCTCAACGAGCAGAGCAACCAGGGCCGCGCCGTCAAGGTCTTTGCCGAACAGGTGGAAAAAGCCTCCGGCGGCAAGATGAAGGTGCGCGCCATCGGCGCCGCCGCGCTGGGCCCGGACACCCAGATGCAGCAGGCGCTGATCGGTGGCGCGCAGGAAATGATGGTCGGCTCCACCGCCACGCTGGTGGGCATCACCAAGGAAATGGCGCTGTGGGACACGCCTTTCCTGTTCAACAACGCCAAGGAAGCCGACGCCATGCTGGACGGCCCGATCGGCCAGAAGGTGATGGACAAGCTGCAGGAAAAGGGCCTGGTCGGCCTGGTCTACTGGGAAAACGGCTTCCGCAACCTGACCAACAGCAAGCGCCCGGTGACCAAGATGGAAGACCTGAACGGCATCAAGCTGCGCGTGATGCAGAACCCGGTGTACCTGGACGAGCTTCAAGACGCTGGGCGCCAACGCCATGCCGCTGCCGTTCTCCGAACTGTTCAGCGCGCTGGAGACCAAGACCGTCGACGGCCAGGAAAACCCGTACAACACCATCCTGTCGAGCAAGTTCTACGAGGTGCAGAAGTACCTGACCGTGACCAACCACGTCTACAGCCCGTGGATCGTGCTGGTCAGCAAGAAGTGGTGGGATCAGCTGTCCAAGGCCGAGCAGAAGGTGCTGCTGGACGCCGCCAAGGCCAGCCGCGACTTCGAGCGCAAGGACACCCGCGACGAGGCCGGCCGCGCGCTGGCCGACCTGAAGGCCAAGGGCATGCAGATCAACGAGCTGTCGCCTGCCGAGTCCGCGCGCATGCGCGACAAGCTGACCAAGGTGAACGCCCCGATCGCGACCAACGTCGGCATGGACCTCTGGAACGAGACCAAGACGGCGCTCGAAAAAGATGCGCAAGTAAGGGTTTCTGGCGATCGGACCGTTCGGTGCGGGCAGGTGGCCGCACCGAAGCTGATCGCGGGGCCGGCAAATCCACTGCCGGGGAAAGAATCCGGCAGCGTAGACCGTGGAAGCGGTCTCGCCGCCGCGGCCTGTCCAATTGGTATGGAAGTACTCACCGCGCGGCCTGTCAACTCTCTCATACTGATGCGCGCCAAAAAAGTCTCTCTGAGCCTGCAACAGGTTCGCGGGGAGGTTTCCACATCGGTAGCCGTCATAGAAGGCCAGTGCCGACGACAAAGCCGGCGTCGGAACGCCACTCTTTATTGCTTTTACGAGCACATTTCTCAAAGACTGTTGCGAGTCAGAAATTGTCTTCGAGAAAAATGGATCAAGGAGCAGATTCTGGAGATCCGGATCCCTGTCAAACGCCTCCTTTATCTTTCCGAGAAAAGCAGAACGAATGATGCAGCCACCCCGCCATATTGACGCTATGCCGCCGTAATTCAGATTCCAGTGGTGGGACCTGGCGACCGCTCGCATCAATTGATAGCCCTGTGTGTAGGAAATTATTTTCGCTGCATACAGGGCTTTTTCGAGCTCGTCAATGAAGGAGTTTCTTTCAGGTGTGAAGTCCGCAGCAGGGCCAGTCAATAATCTGGATGCCGATATTCTCTCGTCTTTCATTGATGAAAGTACACGGGAAAAAACGGACTCCGTGATAAGCGTAAGCGGAATGGCCTCGTCAAGGGCAGTAATGATTGTCCATTTTCCGGTCCCTTTTTGTCCTGCCTTGTCCAGTATTTTGTCGATCAAAGGGAGGCCATCTTCATCACGCGCAGAAAGAATATCGCTCGTGATTTCAATCAGGTAACTGTTCAAACTGCCCTGACTCCACTTTGAAAAGACATCGCTCATTTCATCGGCGGTCATCTTCAGCACGTTTCTCATGATGTCGTACACCTCACAGATGAGTTGCATGTCACCATATTCGATGCCGTTGTGAACCATCTTCACGAAATGTCCGGAGCCTTCTTCTCCGATCCATTCGCAACATGAACTCCCGTCATCAAGTTTCGCGGCGATGGCCTGGAAGATCGGCTGAACGCTTGCCCAGGCTGTCTTGGAGCCGCCTGGCATCAGGGACGGGCCGCGCAGAGCGCCTTCCTCTCCGCCTGACACACCAGTGCCGATAAAGTGCAGATGTTTTTCTTCGAGCAGCCTTGTTCTGTTTGTTGTGTCCTGGAAATTTGAGTTGCCCCCATCGACAAGAATGTCACCTTCTCCAAGAAGTGGTGTCAGCAGCGCAATGACATCATCGACGGGTCTGCCGGCTGGAACCATCATCATGATGATTCTGGGGATGTTGCAGGGAGTCAATAAACTCCCCGACTGAACTGAATCCTGAAATATTCTTTCCTTGCCCTTTTCGGGCAATGAATAAATTCACTTTTTCGACTGAAGCATCAAATACTGACACGGAAAAACCATGGCTTTCCATGTTGAGAGCAAGATTTTCCCCCATGACGCCAATGCCAATGAGTCCAATGTGAGAGCGCATTATTGCTTCCTGGTGATTTGTTTGTCGGAACGGGCGAAATTGAAAAGCATTGCCTTGAAAGGGATGCGAGGGGTGACTGTCCCGGTTGGGATGCGGCGTCGAGGCCCGCATCGTCGATCTCGGCCGGGTCATCGGGATTGTAGGATCGCAATGGGCCTGCCCGCATTCGCCGTACCGGTCCGAATTCCAGTCTTTTTGCCTTTCTTCCAGCGTCGGATGGGCGCGGTCAGCTATCGATTGCGTAGTGACGGCACGCCCGTCCCGTCGGCGGCAGCCCGGTGCGGATGCCTTCGCTAAGATGCCAGGCAGGGCCTTGCCCGACGCGTTGACTTTGAACGGGAGAAGCAATTGACCGAATTCCTTGCATGGGCCTTGGCCGTGGTGGTGGTGCTGTGGCTCATTCAGATCCTTTACCTGCGCGGGCCGGACCTGGGTGCGTTTGACGGGCCCATCGGGCAGCGTCGATCGATCAATGCGCCGCCCAGTGCGGAGCACCAGGCGGTGGTGGCATCGCTCGGCGGCATTGCCGGCGCGTTGAAGCACGTGCCGCGCCGCCAGCACCTGGCCTGGCTGCGCAAGTACATGGACAACGCGTTTCCCCTGGACGATGCGGCCATCCGGATCACCCCGGTCGATGTCGCCGGCGTGCCCGCCGAATGGGTGCTGGCGCCGAACGCCGACCCGCGGCGCCGCCTGCTCTACATCCACGGCGGCGCGTGGACCATGGGCAGCCCGAAGAGCCACCGCCGCCTGACAGCCAAGTTCTCCGAAGTCGCCAGCGCCGCGGTGCTGGCCATCGACTACCGCCTGATGCCCGAGCACCCGCGCCTGGCGGGCATTGAAGACTGCCGCACCGCCTACCGCTGGATGCTGGACCACGGCCCCGACGGCGCCGCGCCCGGCCAGCGCGGTGTTCGTGGCGGGCGATTCGGCGGGCGGCAACCTGACGCTGTCGCTGATCGCCTGGGTGCGCGACCAGGGCCTGCGCGCGCCGAACGCCGCCGTGGCCCTGTCGCCGGCCACCGACGCCACGCTGGGCAGCCCGAGCCTGAAGGGCAACCTGCGAGACCGATCCCATGCTGGGCCCGCTGTTCAAGGCGCTGGCGCGAATTCCCCGCGCGGCGCTGCTGTGGTTCGGCTGGTTCCAGAACCGCATGCGGCCCAGCCATCCGGTGATCTCGCCGGTCTTTGGCGACCTGTCGCGCCTGCCGCCGCTGCTGGTGCAGGCCAGCGAGGCCGAAATGCTGATCGACGACAGCCGCCGCTACGTCAACAAGGCCACCGCCGCCGGCTCGCCCGTCACCCTGCAGACCTGGCCCCACATGGTCCACGTCTGGCAGCTCTTCCACCCGGAACTGCCCGAAGGCGCGGGAGGCCTTTGAGGAGATCGGCAGGTTCCTGCGGGAAAGCGCGCGTGAGCGGGCGCACGGCGCGCCTGGCTGGCCCCTACAATTTGATCAGGGCGGACAGGCGCTCGAGGCGTTTTGCAGGACGGGCCCAGCGGCTCTCGACGCAGAACAAGGAACAACAGGGATGGCGATTTACCGGTGTAACCAGTGCGGCTATGTGTCGGAAGACGCTGTCAGTGCCGTGGGGGCCAAAGTGCCTTGCGCCAAATGCGGCACGGCATGCACGGTGTATGGAACGGTGTTTTACGTCGAAAAGCTGGTGGAGCGCTACTTCGCGGCGCTGCGTGAACTGGCGGCCCTGAAGGAGGCCGATAGCCCGGTCGAGGCGGGTCAAGCGCACCCTCCGCAGCGCCAGAAACTGCAGCGCCGATGATCGGGCGACGCCTCCAACACCGACGCGCTGGCCACGGCGGCGCAACACCAGCCGCTGCAGGCCTGGCTGGCCGCCAGACAGATTCAGGCAGCGTTCGACTTCAGCGCGGTGGACACCACCGGCTTCTTCGACGATGCCGCCAAGGCCATCGGCGACGGCTACGCCCTGTTCTCGGAGCTGATGGAGCGCGTGCGCTTTTCCTACCGCAAGAGCTTTTCCTGGCTCAATCTGGAGCTCGGCAATCTGAGCCAGAAAGACGCCCAGGCGGTCAATTCGTTGTGCCGCCAGCTTTACGGACATACCTTTTTCTCGCGCTATGTGTACCAGAAGCAGGAGAAGATCGTGCGCCTGACGCTGCAGCCTGCGCCGGCCGTGCGCAGGTTTTTCGAGGGCGGCTGGCTGGAGTGGTACGCCTTCATCGAGTTGCTGACCCAGATGCAGGCCCGGGGCCGGGCGTTTTCCTGCGCGCGGGGCGTCAAGCTCACGTTTCCCAACGAAGACCTGCACGAACTGGATGTCGTGTTTCTGCCAGTGGGTCAACGCACCCATCTGCATCGAATGCAAGTCCGGCGAGTTCCGCCAGGACATCGAAAAATACCTCAAGCTCAAGCGCCGCCTGGGCATCGAGCGCAGCCGCTTCATCGTCTGCGCCACGGACCTGACGGACGAGCAGGCCGTCGGACTGAACAGCATGTACGAGTTGACCTTTGTCAACCTGAGCTCACTTAAGACGCATTTGCAGACCCTGGCGTGAGGCCGGAGAAGGCTTTGCGGCGGTGACGGTCGCACGGGGCCTGACGAACAGGCCTGCAGCGGGAAATTTTGCAAGGTTTTTTGGCATTTTCCCAGCGTCAAATGGTCACTTTGTAGCTATTGTTTTAGTAGTCTATTGCAGGCGTGACCAGTAGCGCGGATTGCGCTCCTGCGCACTCGCCGGGCGGCATTTGAGTCGTCATCGAAATCTGCCTTCCTTGGGCCTATGATGGAAGCTGTAGGGCATCGACGGACGGTGCCGAACCCCAGGGCCCAACCATGACACAACTGCTCGCAAGCAACCGCATTCCCGCCACCCTGATTCCCGGCGACGGCATCGGCCCGGAAATCGTCGACGCCACGCTCGCGGTGCTCGACGCCTTGGAGGCGCCCTTCGACTGGGACCGCCAGGTCGCCGGCCTGGCCGGCGTGCAGGCCGCGGGCGACCCGCTGCCCGCAGGCCACGCTGGACAGCATCCGCCGCACCCGGCTGGCGCTGAAGGGCCCGCTGGAAACGCCCGTCGGGCGGCGGCTACCGCTCGTCGAACGTGCGCCTGCGCGAGGAGTTCAAGCTCTACGCCAACCTGCGCCCGGCGCGCACCATCATTCCCGGCGGCCGCTACGACAACATCGACCTGGTGGTGGTGCGCGAGAACAACGAAGGCCTGTACATCGGCTACGAGCACTACATCCCGATCGACGACGACCCGCACGCGGTGGCCATGGCCACCGGCATCAACACCCGCGCCGGGCTGCCGCCGCATCGCTCGAGTTCGCCTTCGAGTACGCGATCGCGAACGGCCGCAAGAAGGTCACGATCGTGCACAAGGCCAACATCATGAAGGCGCTGACCGGCATCTTCCTGGAGACCGGCTGGCAGATGTACGAGCGAGAAGTACAAGGGCCAGATCGAGCTCGACACCGTCATCGTCGACGCCTGCGCGATGAAACTGGTGCTCAACCCCTGGCAGTTCGACGTGCTGGTGACGACCAACCTGTTCGGCGACATCCTGTCCGACCAGGTCGCCGGCCTGGTCGGCGGCCTGGGCATGGCGCCGGGCGCCAACATCGGCGAGGACGCGGCGATCTTCGAGGCGGTGCACGGCTCGGCGCCGGACATCGCCGGCAAGGGCATCGCCAACCCGATCGCGCTGCTGCTGGCCGCGGCGATGATGCTCGACCACTGCAAGCGGACCGACTGGCGACCGCCTGCGCAAGGCGATCGACGAGACGCTGAACGTCGACAAGGTGCGCACCGGCGACCTGGGCGGCACGGCCGGGACCGACGACTTCACCGAAGGCGCTGGTGAGCCGGATCAGGAACGGCTGAGAGACGCCACGCTGGCCCAAATCCAACAAACCGCCCATTCACCGGTTCACGTGATGCCAGCCCACCCGCAACCCCTGGCCCGCGGTGCTCCGGACCTGACGACCCTGCTGGCGCGTCATGGCAATGCGCCGCAGGCGCTGGTGCAGATTCTTCGGGAAGTCCAGGCACAACAAGGCTGGCTGCCACGTAATGTCCTGAGTCAGATTGCGGCGGCACTGGGTCAGACGCTGGCGCATGTCGAGAGCGTCGCGGGCTTCTACCGCTTCTTTCACACCGAACCGGTCGGCGCTTACCGCGTGCTGTTCAGCGACAACGTCACCGACCGCCTGCTGGGCAGTCGGGCCTTGATGACCGACCTGTGCCGACGCTGGGGGTGGCACCCGGGCGACCGGGCGCTCGACGGCCTGGTCAGCGTGGACGGCACCTCGTGCACCGGCCTGTGCGACCAGGGGCCGGCGCTGCTGATCAATCACCATCAGGTCGTGACCCGGCTCGACGCCACCCGCGTGGCGCAGATGGCCGGCCTGATCCGCACCCGCGTACCGTTGCCGATCAATGGCCGCCGCATTGGTTCGAGGTGCAGGACAACATCCGGCGCGCCGACGTGTTGCTCGGTGAACTCGCACGCACCGGGCGTCGCTCTGGCGGGCCGCACTGGAGCGTGGCGCGATACGCCCATGTTGGCGGAGATGAAGCGTTCCAACCTGCGCGGGCGTGGCGGCGCGGGCTTCGGGACCGGGCTGAAGTGGGACCTGTGTCGGCGAGGCTCCCGGTGCCGAGCACGTGGTGGTTGCAATGCGGATGAAGGCGAGCCCGGTACCTTCGAGGACCGCGTGCTGCTCGCCGCCAGGCCGACGCGCATGTTCGACGGCATGACGATTGCCGCCCATGTCATCGGCGCGCGGATCGGCCTGGTGTACCTGCGCGGCGAGTACCGCTACCTGCTGGAGTCGCTGCAGGCGGTGCTGCAGCGCCGGCGCGATGCGCGGTCTGCTGGGCGGGCCATCCTCGGTCACGAAGGCTTTGATTTCGATATCGACATCCACGTCGGCGCGGGCGCTTATGTGTGCGGCGAGGAGTCTGCCCTGATCGAGTCGCTCGAAGGCAAGCGCGGACGCCGCGCATCCGCCCGCCGTTCCCGGTGGAGCAGCGGTTATCTCGGTCAGCCGACGATGGTCAACAACGTCGAGACCTTCTGCGCGGCCGGCCAGATCGCGGTGCAAGGCGGCGCCTGGTGGGCCGGCATCGGTACGGCCAAGTCCACCGGCACCAAGATCCATTCCGTGTCGGGCGACTGCGAGCGCCCCGGCCTCTACGAGTACCCGTATGGCACGCGCATCGGCACGATCCTGGAGGACTGCGGCGCACAAGATACCCAGGCGGTGCAGGTGGGCGGGCCGTCGGGCGGTCGTGCCGTCGGCTTTCGAGTTCGGCCGGCGCATCGCCTTCGAGGACGTCCCCACGGCGGGCGCCTTCATGGTGTTTGACCGCAGCCGCGACATGTTCGAGGCTGGCGCGCGGCTTCGCCCATT
>CAVYLT010000015.1:0-8695 GCA_963769335.1 Nitrospirota bacterium
TTCAACCTTCTCTCTGGGAGGGTTTTGGTAATACGGTTCTAGAGGGTATGGCTGCAAGGTTGCCCGTAATAGTTTCGGATATACAAGGCCCGATGGAAATTATCGGAAACGGACAGTTCGGGTGGTATTTTAAGCGTGGAGATGCACGAGACTGCGCCGAAAAGATTATGACCCTCATTGCGCAGTATGATTCAGAACAGGTCAAAGAGACAGTTCTGAGAGCATGGCGACGGGTTAAAGATGATTTTGATGTTCGTGCTACTGCAAGGAATTACTACAATGAATATTGTGCGTCCGTTCCAAAAGGATGATTGTGAATCATATGCCGGATTACTTATCTCTATTGATAAGATGATATGCTTTTCGCTCACGATGAAAAACATCCCCCTGCATAAGAACTAAAGACCCTGCGCGACTGGTGCGTAGAGAGCTCAGTTACAAACAACTAAGAGTGAGGTGGATTTGAAAAAAATTAGCCTGTTATCTTTAACGTGGAGTGCAGATTTGGCGGGGATGCTTTATGAGGAAGTTGCTGCATTCGCCAAAGACAATAAGTATGCTCAAGATATCTGTTTTTGTACCAAAGGTAAAGGGGTCTTCTATGATAAAATAGCGGCGCTTGGTTATAAGCCTTATCTCTTGGGAATGTGGTCAAAATATAATCTCTTTTCGAGTCTCATCGGTGCATTCCGGTTGCGACGTATAATCAAGAACGGATCCTATGATATTATTCACATGCAGGAAGCAATTTTGCCTTTTCCCTTTCTTGCAGCTGCCTGTTCTAACCTCAAAATACGCCTCGTACTGCACAATCCGGGTGAATTTCATCTGACGGACAACAAAGCTCAGTGGTTAGGTCAGCAACTCAAGAAATTTGTTTATTGGCTGATGGTGGGGCCTCTTATTGATGTTCTTGTGTGTAATTCAAATTACGTTATTAAAAAAACTCCTCTTAGAAGTAACTATAAGCATAAACTTGTTGTAATACATAATGCGATAGATATGAAGAATATTGAGGACTTGTTGATGGTCAAGAAGGAACTCAGGCGGAAATTGAGATCATCCCTTAATGTGGCTCATGATGCTTGCATAGTGACAGTTGTCGCCCGCTTAGTTGGGGTTAAACGAATAGATAGATTTATAAAAGCAATCGCCTTGTTGAACAGTAAGGAATTGAATGTGACCGCATTAATCGTCGGCGAAGGGAGTCAACGGAGTCAATTGGAAGACCTGGCAAAGCAATATAAATGCGGCAATATCATTTTTACCGGTTACCGACCTGATGCAAAAGAAATTACAGCCGGCTCAGACATGTTTGTGTTGCCTTCTTCCGGTGAAGCGTTTGGCATTTCCGCGTTGGAAGCATTGGCACTGAACGTTCCCCTCCTGGTTTTTGAGGATGCTGGGGGTCCGCTGGAATTCGTAATACACGAGAAAAACGGTTTTATCGTCAAAGATGAAAAGGATTTATGTGAAAAAATGATTCGTATTATTGATCATCCGTCCCTGTTTGCACCATCAATCGATAATCCGCTAATCGATAGAGAAATTTATGATATGAATACCTATTCAAATGAATTAAAAAAGCTTTATCAGACGCTTACATAGCCGCAAAAGGTCCCTTTTAAAAACTATTCTATCTTCGCCGTGGCTTGGAGCGGGCCCTTCGAGGAGAAACTATCCATCAAAGGACTTATTAACGATGTGACAAGCTTTTGATTGGAAGTCAGCGGGCATAAAAAAAGGGTTATGTGCCCATTTTGTTATGTGCAACCAGATACTAAGCGTCGAGCAATCTTCCAGCCGCGTATCGATCTGATAATGAAAATACTTTTCCTTAACAACTTCTATTATTTGCGGGGCGGTTCTGAAAAGGTCCTCTTCGAGGAGATGCGTATGCTCCGCGAGGCGGGGCACGAAGTGGCCATCTTCGCCCGCGGGCATGAGAAGAACGAGTCATCGGAGTATGCGGAATTTTTTCCTCCTTCTTTTGATACTGAGCGCCTCAGTCCTTCACTAACAGCCCTCCGCACGGTAAAGGAGCTGATCTATTCGGATGCGGCGCGTCGCGGACTGCGGCGCGTGATAGACCGTTTCAAACCGGACATCGCCCATGCTCACAACATCTATGGCCGCCTCAGTTTGTCTGTAATTGACGAGTTGAGTTCTGCCGGTGTTCCGGTCGTAATGACCCTTCATGACCTGAAACTGCTTTGTCCCAGCTACTTGATGCTGAACCACGGCAGGATTTGCGAGCGATGTAAGGGGAACAAATTCCATAACGTCGTCGTGACGAAGTGCCATAAAGACAGCTATCTTGCTTCCGCCGTGTATGCACTTGAGACGTGGTTTAATCACTCCTTTAAGAAGTATGACTTGGTGAAGTTCTTCATTGCCCCCAGCATGTTCCTGCATGACAAAGCCGTTGAATTCGGCTGGAATCCGGCGAAAATCGAACATATTCCCAATTTTATCGACCTGCAGACAATAACAGCTTCTGAGGCTGCAGGTGATTATTGTCTTTACCTCGGCAGGTTATCCAGGGAAAAAGGCGTGAAAACCCTTTTGAAAGCGTTGAAGGAAATGAACGTCAACACCAAATTAATTGTCGCGGGCGATGGACCTGACCGCGACGCGCTCCAGAAAATAGCTGTCAATGACGCGTTGCCGGCGACCTTCACCGGATACTTGAATGGCGCGGAAGTAAAAAAAACCATAGCAGGGGCAAAAGTCATTATTATGCCTTCTGAGTGGTTTGAAAACGCCCCTCTCTCCCTTCTTGAGGCATTCGCCTGGGGGAAACCGGTGATCGGAGCAAGAATAGGCGGCATCCCGGAGATGATCGATGACGGGGTCAACGGCTACCTGTTCGAGCCGGGCAATTCTACCGACCTGCAGAAGAAGATGGAAATGTTCCTGGCCCTGCCCGAGGACCGCGTAAGGGAGATGGGAAGGGCTGCGCGGAGCAAGGTCGAGCGCGAATATAGCGCCGGGTACCATTATGGACGTCTGATGCAAGCGTACGGGAAAGCGCTCGGGAAGACTTTACCGGAAATCTTGTATTTACTGTAATTTGGCGCTCCTATCCCTCACTTTAACATTTCATCAAATGTTCACATGACCGTCACACATCTTTAACGTACCTGTGCTATTGTGGCACCGTTGATTTTGTGCGTAACCGCAAAGCACGAGATCAATGATGTAGCTTTGTCCTGCTAAAGCCTGCGTCCAATTCTCCATCCATCCGGGGATCGGAGAAAATTGAAAATATACTGAAGACATGAGGCATCATCGGGGTCCTTTGCTGACCGGCAGAAAGCTCTGTCATGGCACCAGAAAGCCCGAATCGAGCAATGCGTCAATAATAAAAATGGCGGATTGCGCTGCGAATCGGAGGCTATGTCATGAAGATTGCTTATCTGGCGGTCAAAGGGATCCCGAACGGCGGCGGGGTAGAAAAGGTAACGGAGGAAATCGGGTCCCGTATGTCTACAAGGGGCCATGAGGTCGTTGTCTATTCCAGCAGGGACTATGGAACATCAAACGGAGTGTATAAGGGGATGCAAATTAAGACGGTTCCTTCGGTCAACACCAGGGCGCTTCATAAGCTTTCCATCTGCTGGCATGCGACGCTGGACGTGATGCGGAATTGCAACCCGGACCTTGTCCATGTCCACGCCGTCGGGCCATCGCTCTTCTCGATATTCCCCCGGCTGAAGGGCATACCGACGGTTGTTCAAACGCACGGCTTGGAATGGCAAAGGGACAAATGGGGTTTCTTCGGCAAGTCGTTCCTGCGGCTTTCTGATTACAGCGTGGTGTACTTTCCCAGCAAGGCTACGTCGGTCTCGAAGGTGCAGAAGACCTATTATGAAAAGAAATTCGGTCACGAAGTGGTCTACATCCCGAACGGCGTGAGCCCGGTAGAATGCCGGCCGCCGCATTGGATCCTCGAGCAGGGTCTCTGCCCAGACCGGTACCTCCTGTTCGCGGCGCGTCTCGTGCCCGAGAAGGGCGCACATTTTCTGATCGAGGCATTTCGCGCATTGAAAACGGACATGAAGCTCGTCATTGCCGGCGACGCGGCCCACGCGGATGCGTATAAGGCCGGGCTCCGGACTTTGGCAGGAGACGACCCGAGAATCCTGTTCCCCGGCTTTATCACCGGAAGGCCTCTTGAGGAACTCTTCAGCAACGCTTTTCTGTTCTGCCTCCCCTCCACGCTGGAAGGGTTGCCCGTAGCGCTGCTGGAGGCCATGAATTACGGGAACTGCTGCGTATCCAGTGACATTCCCGAAAATCTGGAGGCAGTGGAAAATTACGGCTACACATTCCGCAACCGCGACGTTGCCGATCTTCGGCGCGTGCTGGCAGACCTGATCGAGAATCCGCAAAAAGTACTGGGAAAGAAGCTGCCCGCGCTGGAGCATGTGCGGAGAAACTATTCCTGGGACAGGGTGACGGATCAAATGGAGGATTTGTATTTGTCCTTGCTCGGGAACAGCAGCGCATGCGAACCCGCCCGGGTATGACCGAATAGAGGAGAACTATGGATGGAATCCTGGCGGTGACGTATCGATGCAACAGCCGCTGCATCATGTGCAATACCTGGCAATTCCCAAGCGACAAGCGAAAAGAGATCGGAGCCAGCGATTTGGGCTCATTTCCCTCGGTGAACAGGCTCAATATCACCGGAGGTGAACCTTTCCTGCGGGACGACCTGGGCGACATACTGGATGTGGTCCGGAAAAAGGCGAAGCGCGTCGTAATCAGCACCAACGGGTTCGCGACAAAGAAAATCCTGGAGGTCATGCAAGACCGGAGGGACGTTGGCATCAGGATCAGTTTTGACGGAATCGGTGAGACCCACGACCGGGTCAGGGGCGTCGCGAAAGCCCACCGGCGGGCGATGGACAGCCTGAAAGGGCTCAAGAAACTCGGCATCAGGGACCTGGGCATCGCCGTGACCATTTCAGATAAGAATGCCCATGACCTGGTGCCGCTGTACAAGCTTGCGGCGGAGCACGACGTGGAACTGGCAACTGCCATTCTCCACAACGCCTATTACTTTCACAAAGAAGACAACGTGATAAACGACAAACCACGCGTGGAGGCCGAGATAAGGCGCCTTATGCGTGAATACCTCACGTCCTTCCATCTTAAGGACTGGTTCCGCGCCTACTTTACGAAGGGGATCGTGGAGCATTTGCACGGGGGACAAAGAGAGCTGAAGTGCACCATGGCAAGCGATTCATTCTTCATCGATCCCTATGGCGACATCCGGCCCTGCAACGTGATGAACTATCCCTTCGGCAACATAAGGGAAAAATCGTTTGCCGATATCTGGAACAGCCCGGAGGCCGCGGAAGCGAGGCAGCGGGTAGCCCGTTGCGATCAGAACTGTTGGATGATCGGGAGCGTGGGCTATGCGCTCTTCCCGGAGGGAGCCGTCTACCACCTGCCTGATGAGCTCTCCCTCGAACTGGGCGCTCTGGTCGAGCCCATGTCGATAGCGGTCCACTTGATCGATCTGACAGGGATCATGACCGGCCAGTCTCTACTGATCTCGGGTGCGGGCACCATCGGGCTGATGTCGCTGGCGGTGGCCCTGGATGCCGGTGTATCCACGGTGGTGGTATCCGAGCCCAAGGCGGCCAAGCGAGAGACTGCTATGAGAATGGGCGCGACAGCTGTCGTAGATCCATCGGCAGGTGGCGGGGCAGACCTGGCTGAGGCGACGACCAGGCTCACGGGAGGAAGAGGGTTCCAGGCGGTGCTCGAGGCCAGCGGGAACCTGGGGGCAGCATCTGAGGCCGTCAATGCCGCCACAAAGAGGGGCACGATCGTGTGGGGCGCTGTGTATCCCGACGAGGCCAAGGTTGGGGTAAGACCCTACTTGATGTATGAGAAGGAGTTGACCATCAAGGGCGCCTGGCTGGCACCCATACTCCTTCTATCGGGCCATCAGTCTACTCACAAAGCTGGATATGTCTGAGATCGTCACTGACATATATCCGCTTGAGAAGGCGCAGTTCGCCTTTGACAATCATCTGAAAGGAGAGAGTATCAAGACCCTGCTGAAATGTTGGTAAGCATAACAATGAGTGCGGCTATAAGAGGTAACAATGACTGAGATTATCAAGTGCGACCAATGCGACAACCTACTGTACTTCGGCGAGGAATCGCTCGGCGCCTGTATATGCGTGCGGTTCCTTCCGAGAAGACAGTTCTCGCGTACTACGGAAACGTGTGCCCGCGCTGTGGCAATGCGTTGGCCCTCGATTCCGTCAGCATCGACATCAAAGGGCGCGGAAAACATGGCTCATGACGAAAAGATCATAGGAGAACTCAGGGAGAAGGCCGACGGAATACGCGCCATGTGCCTGGAGCAGTTCACCAGCATCGGGCAGGGACATGTGGGCGGAACCATGTCGATGGCCGACATCGCGGCCGCCCTGTATCTCCATCACATAAAGTTCGATTCCGAAGACCCCGATTGGCCTGAGCGCGACCGGGTCGTCTGGTCGAAGGCCCATTGTGCCGAAGCTGCCTACGCAGCCCTCACCATGTTGGGCATGTACGACAAAGCGCAGTTGAAGCAGTACTACGGATATCGGTCCCCATTTCAGGGACATGCAGACCGTTGGTGTACTCCCGGTATCGACTTCTCAGGAGGTTCGCTGGGGCAAGGTCTCTGTCTTTTGGCTGTGGCTTGGCCATGGCCGAGAAGTTCACTCAGAAGTTCTGTCCCACCAGCAGGGCGGAGGAGTTCCAGCCGCGTCTGATCCTGAAGTTCTACCGCCCCTCTATCGCACGTATGTGATTCTCGGCGATGGCGAGCTTCACGAGGGGAGCAACTGGGAGGCGGCCATGTTCGCCGGCAAGTACAAAGTCGATGGTCTGGTGGCGATCGTTGATTACAACAAGTGGTGCATCGACGGACCGACCAACGATGTCATGCCCATCGAACCGCTCAGGGCCAAATGGGAAGCGTTTGGGTGGTCGGTCTGGAGATCGACGGCCACAATATGCGCGAGATTCTTGACACGCTTGATCTGGTCGACCGCCAGTACGGCGACAACAAACCCAAATCATGATCGCCCACACCGTCAAGGGCTACGGCGTCGAGCTCTGGGAAACCATGCACTTCCACATCACCCGCGGGCAGATGACGGCCACGGGAGTCGAGCAAGGCAAGGGCCAAATACGGCCAAGTTTAACGAATATGTACAGATCGGCGAGCCGGCAATCCCCTTCGCGGCATTCGAGAAGGTGTTGGTTCCCGCGGCGCAGAAGACATACCGGATCGTTCCGTCCTCTACGGATATGGGCTTTCCGGGGGTCTCCTACTGGAGCGAGCATCTTGACCGGGTGGTGCAGTGCGGCATCGCAGAGCAAAACGCCGCAGTGATAGACTGCAGGAGCTTGGCCGAGGGCTACCTGCCCATCGTTCACGGCTTCATGTTCGCCAGATGCTGGCGGAGCCTGGAACCAGATCCGGCAGAGCATCCTT
This sequence comes from Nitrospirota bacterium, assembly GCA_963769335.1. Taxonomy (GTDB): domain Bacteria; phylum Nitrospirota; class UBA9217; order UBA9217; family UBA9217; genus JAJYKN01. Next base: position 7,514 of record CAVYLT010000015.1, read on the forward strand.
GTCGATCGCTTCAACGTGAAGTTCATCGCGCGCGAGGGGATTGTCCACGAACTCGGCGTCTCTCATGCGACCACCGAAGGCATCGCCTCCTGCCGAGTCCTGCCGAACCTGGTGGTTTTGTGCCCCGTGGACCTCGTTGAGACCGCCAAGGCCACAGAAGCGATGCTTGAGTACGTGGGGCCGGTAGTCCTCAAGACCGAGATGGGTCCGCCGCCGCTTCAGATCTTCAGGCGACGAGTATCAGTTCACGATTGGCAAGGGCTACTTCGTCAGACCGGCAAGGACGCCACGATAATCTCGACCGGATTCTTGACGAGCCAGGCGGTTCAGGCGATTGATCTTCTCGAGAAGGATGGACTGGATGTCGGCATTCTCCATCTGGGCACGATCAAGCCACTCGACGAGGAGGCCATCATCGCCGCTGCTAAGGAAAGCGGTGCGATAGTCACGGCTGAACTCAACAGTGTGATCGGTGGTCTCGGTGAGGGCGTGGCGTCCGGGCTTGGCCAGAACCTACCCACTCCGATCCGGATGATGGCATGGAGGACGAGTTCACCCAGTCCGGTGGCGCCGAACTTCTCGAGCACCAACGCAATCCGCCCGGAGGACATCGTGATTGCGGTAAAGGAAGCCATCGCCATGAAGGACAAAACGTGATTGTCACCACCAACGATTTGTTCAAGGTCGCCTACGGCAAGTTCGCCGTCGGCGCCTACAACATCAACAACATGGAACAGACCCTGGGCCTGTTCGGGGCAACATCGACTCCCAAGCTCCGTTCATAATCCAGATCTCGAGGGGCGCCCGCCCTACGCGGACAAGCGCATGCTGGAAGCCATGATCAAGGCGGCCGACGAGATCTTCCCGGAGGCTATCTTCGCCGTCCACCTCGATCACGGCGACCTGGCGACGGCTCTGGACTGTATCGAGAGCGGCTTCTACTCCTCGGTCATGATCGATGCCTCCCACGAGCCCCTGGACGAGAATATCCGCATCACCAAACAGGTGGTGGACGCGGCCCACCCCCGAGGTATCTCGGTGGAAGCGGAACTGGGTCGACTCGGTGGGGTGGAGGAGCACGTGCAAGTGGACGAGAAGAATGCCAATCTCACCGACCCGGCCGAGGCCGAGGTGTTCGTCCGGGAGTAGCAAGACCAACCAACGAAGAACAGGACACAACAC
>CAVYLT010000016.1:0-77206 GCA_963769335.1 Nitrospirota bacterium
ACTCATCGGAAGCCCATGTGCGCCGAACCCGGACGGGACGGCCCTGCTCTACTCCTGCATCACCGAACATGGCACCGGACAGCGCAGCAACTACCTGAAGATGGTGGCTGAGGTGCTGCAGCTCCCGATGGAGCGGGTCTTCATAACCCCGGCCGACTCGCTGATCAATCCCTTTGAGTACGGCCCGTTCGGCTCCCGGGGGACCTACGCCATCGGCAGTGCGGCCATCGCAGCCGCAGAAGATGCCAGGCGCCAGATACTTGAGACTTGTTGCCCCGCGCCTCGAATGCACAGCCGGAAGAGCTGGATACCGTTGACGGGGTGGCAGATCGCCCGTGGGCGTCCAGTCATTCACCTTTGGATCGTAGAGATATGACTGAGAAAGGCCGTGCGGTCGTTCGTATGTCCCATCCGACCCATCATGGCCTCCTCCGAACCCTCCGCTGATCAATATCTTTCCACCGGGTAAAACAGCGGTTCGATAATCCACTGTTTCTGAACCCGGAAAATCAGCGATAGACGTCCAACTATCCTTTTGCACATCGTAAATGAAGGCATTCGCCAACGGTTTCCCACTAAGGAATACCCGGTTATCCGGCAATCGCTCCAAAGTAGGACGATTGCCGAGATCAGATCCTGAGGCAAAGAGGTTACCTGACGCCAGCGGTTGCTCGCAGGATCGTACAGTTCAACTTCGGGGCCTTCTCCGGCAACCAACACAAGCCCGTTGTCCAGAAGCACAGCAGACGGCTGATACAGAGGGACCTTCATTGGCGCGAGAAAAGACCAATGCTCGGTCAGTGGATCATAGAGTTCAGCTTCAGAGAGACTTTTACCCGGCTTATTTTCGCAATCCGGTGCAGTGCAGCCTCCAACAACCATAATGCGATCTCCGGGCAACACAACGGCCGCATGTCCCCAACGCATCATATTGGGTGGCGGGATTCTCGCGCCAGCATATGTAAGGGAAGTACATGCGCCAAAAAGGAAGGTTGCGAAAGCGAAAATCAGCGAACGCGACAGTGGGATCATTATTTAGAATCGCGCCGGATATTTTCCTCTCAGCAGGGGGCGGAGAGCGGCCAGAATGAGGAGTGCTAGGCCGAAGGTGCAGACGACGGTGGCGCCGGTGGGGGCGTCGAGCTTATAAGAGCCGTACATGCCTAGGAAGCTCACCAAGCACCCCGTCGCCCAACCGACGGCCAGGCGCGTGCCGATCTTGTCGGATAGAGCATCGCCGTCACGGACGGGACAGCTGAGGTAGGAGAAAACGAGCAGCACCCCGGCAATGGAACGGACGAGGTGACGACAAATCCCCAGAGTCCCGTAGAAAAGGAAGTCCCACAGCCGCACGTTGTATCCGGTTTGACACGCCGAGCCGTGCCGGGTCCGTGAGATTGCAGGAAAGGCCGCCGCCACAACCAGTGCAGCCGCGCCGACGCTGGAGTAGAGGATGGCCATCTTGGCGATCTCCCCATTGTGCGTGACGGCCAGGAGGTTTCCCGACGAGGATGTACTTGATGTGTTCGGCGCCTTCGGGAGACGGTCCATGATGAGGATAGCCGCCGCCGCGCAGACGGCATACACGATACCGATGACGCCTCTTGGGGGATTTGCTTGTGAGAGCGCGTCATCGCAAAGACCGCCGCCCCAAAAAGCGTGAGAGTCCGAGCGATACGAAATACGACGTTTCACCATGAAGTTCCGCGCCGCCAGGACAGCCAGGGTCACGCCCAGGGCCGCTACTTGGGCCAGCGACAGTCCACGAAGATGACGCCGCGCTCGACGATGTGAAGCCCCAGGTAAGCGTGGATTCCCGTCAGCACCAACACGCGATGGCAGGCCAAAAGAGAATTTGAACAATTTCATTCATATCAACTCCCGTGATTCTGCCCTCACCCCCGCGTCCGTTCCGTCCGCTACACCCTCTCCCGCGTGCACGCGGGAGAGGGCACGACATTTTCGTAGTGTTCATCAGATGGATAGAGTATCCTGGCGCTCTGATTCAGAAGTTCATCCTTTGAATAACCGGTCATTGGCAAATGTGTGTCATTTACTTCAAGGATTACCCGGTTTCTGACCAGGCCCATGGCTACAGGAGCGGCCCTGAAAATACTCTTGATGGCCTCTTCCCTTTCGTGGTGAATGTTTTCGGATTTTATCTGCTCGCTGTTTAAAACCGCGATTGAAAGCTGGTCTGCAAGCTGGCAGGCGAATGTAATTTCATCGGTGTGCCATTTGTGGTCCGGCTGTGCATAGCTGAAGCAGAGGATGCCTGCATTCCTCCCCGCGATTCTAACAGCCGCGACAAGTATTGAATTTACATTCAGCCCTTTAAGATATTTTTCAATATAACCGGGATTACCAGTGCTGCTGAATATATCCTCATTTGTGATATATCTTGAAGATGTAAAATGCTTAAACCTCTGTTCATTCAAGGCGCTCTCTATAACCATTCCCGATGAGTGCATCCCCGATAAAAGTTCATATAGATCAATGCATCTCAGGTCTCCCGAATCATCAAACAGCCAGACGCTTATTCTGTCTATGCCGGATGATATCGAACCGTTTTCCGCGATCATGGCTCAACTTGAACTCTTCCCGATACCAGGTCCGGTGAAACAGACACCTGGGATAAAATTTTCTGCTGCATGTTATAACGCGCCAGGACCCTGTTCATCTCGTCTTCGGCGTTTTTGTATTTAGTTATGTCGGTAAGGGTTCCTGTTGCGCCTGCAAATATTCCATCTCTGAATTCCGGGTTTACATTATTACGTATCCATACAATTTCCCCCGAGGCTGCGGGAATGCGGTTTCTTCCGCTTTTGAAAAGCTCAATATACCGACACGCGACGACATGGCGAGCCTGGAGAAAAAAATTCAGGGCCTGTCCGCACGGCTCTCGAAACTCAAGGGAGGCAACGGAAAGGGCGGGGACTAGGCCCCGTCCCTGCGGCACCAATGCCTCTTTTCGGCTTCAGGAGAAGACATATCCGGAACATCCCGAGGATCGGGCGGATCATTGCCGTTGCTTCCCGACACGGGTTCGGACAACTCGTGGAAGAGCTGGGGCTTCAGCGGTTTTTCTCGCTGAGCAGACGTATTATTTCGTTCAAAAAGACCCCGTCCCTTGCCCATCATATCAGTTTGCCGGAGCGCCTGCGGCTGATGTTCGAGGACCTGGGGCCGACATTCATTAAATTCGGCCAGGTGCTGGCGTGCCGGCCGGACATGCTGCCCATCGAATATTCCCGTGAATTCCTGAAATTGACGGACTCCGTAGCGCCGTTCCCCTTTGCCGAAGCAAAGAAGATCATTGAAGAGGACCTCAAGGCTCCGGTCAGCGCGCTGTTCGCGACCTTCGACGATGTTCCCGTAGCGGCCGCATCTATCGCCCAGGTGCACCGGGCGACGCTTCAGGACGGCAGCGCCGTGATGGTGAAGGTCCAGCGGCCCCACATCGTACGTATCATCGAACGCGACATCAGCATCATGCGATGGCTTGCGGAGCTCATCGAGGCGCAGATCCCGGAAATCGCGCCCTACGATTTACCGGGCATCATTGACGAGTTCGCACGCACGATCAAGCGGGAGCTCGATTTTTTCATCGAAGCGTCCAACGCCACCCAGCTCCGCAATAATTTCAGCGACAGTCCCATCCTCTACGTCCCCCAGGTTTACACCGCATTGTCGAGCAAGCGGGTCCTTGTCCTCGAAAAAATAGAAGGTATCCGGATCGACGAGTACGAGCGGCTCGACCGCGAAGGGTATGACCGAAAGGCCATCGCCCTGAAAGGGGGCGCAGCATTTTTCAAGATGGTGCTGCAGGACGGTTTTTTCCACGCCGATCCGCACCCCGGGAACATTTTTGTGCTCCCCGACGGCAGGCTCGGGCTTGTGGACTTCGGCATCATGGGCCGTGTTTCCGAGGAGAACATGGAGCATTTTGCGGCCATTTTTCTCGCCCTGGCAAAGCATGATTACGACGCACTCGTCCTGCAGTACGTCGAGCTCGGTTTCGTGTCCGAAACGTCCGTCGATATCGAGCAGTTCCAGCGCGAGATGAAGGAAGACCTGGTCGAGCTCCTCGAACCCTATTACATCATGCAGGTGAAACAGATAGATTTCGGCGCTTACATCGACCGCGTCACCCACATTCTGCTCCGGCACCGCCTGAAGCTGCCGTCGAACCTGTACCTCATGGACAAGTCCCTTATTACCCTCGAGGGCATCCTGAAACAGCTCGATCCCGAGTTCAATTACTTTGAGGCAGCGACGCCCTACGTAGCGGACCTTGTACGCCGCAGACGGAACCCGATCAAGGCCGCTCAAAGCATGAAGAAGAACATGGCAGAGTTTGCCGACACCATGACGATGCTGCCGAGGCAGATCAAAGCGACGTTCAGAAAAATCACCCATGGCGACATCCGGTTCACCGTTCATCATGAAGAACTTCGCCATCTGATCAGGGACATCGACAAATCGAGCAACAGGCTGGCCTTCAGCGTCATCACCGCTTCCATCATCGTGGCGTCATCCATTATCATCCACTCGGCGAAGGGCCCCATGCTTTTTGGCTTGCCAATGTTCGGCCTGATAGGGTATGTTATTGCAGCATTGCTGGGCCTTTGGATCCTGATCGGGATACTCCGTTCCGGGCAGCTGTGAATCAGAGGGCGGATGATCCTGAAAAAGGCTGCTGAGCTCCGAATGCGGCGCAAAACAAAAAAAGCAAACCCCGCAAGGCGGTTTTTATCGAGGATTTGTAGCGCACTTTTTTAGTGGCGCTCATTTGCGGGCCCTGTCATTTCAGGATTTTGAAAAAAATAATTTGAACGGGATTATTGACCGTGCAGGAAGACATTAAACAGACAAAGCGGCATCGTGGCAAACGGACGCGCAGATGGATCGGGAAAAATCCCTGGCTGTTGTTCCTTGCTGCGACGGCACTTTTGACCGTCATCATCCATTTTTACATCGCGCTCTTTGTGCCGCCCACGAATGAGAAGACGTGGAAGGAAATCCAGGTCACCGAGGGCATGAGCTTCAAGACGATAGCCGCCACGCTCCAGAAGGAAGGGATCATCCGCTACCGCGGCTACTTCGAGATCATCGGCAGGCTCGAGGGCATCAGCCGCAAGGTCCGCGTCGGCTATTACGGAATGAACTCGAACATGAGCCTGTGGGAGGTGCTCGATGCATTACGCAAGGGGAAGATCATCGAGTACGAGGTGGTGATCCCTGAGGGCTACAACGTGTATCAGATCGCCTGGACCCTTTCCGGCACGCCGTTGGTGTCCGATCCGCAGGAATTTATCAGACTCGTGAAAAACAAGGAATATGCGCATTCGCTCGGCATCGACGCCGATACGCTCGAGGGCTACCTATTTCCCGACACCTATTTTTTCCCGAAGGGGATCAAACTGGATGACATCCCGAGAAAGATGGTCCAACGGTATAAGACCGCGTTCGTCGATAGTTATCGGAACCGGGCAAAAGAACTCGGCTTTACCGAACACCAGATCATTACTCTCGCTTCCATCGTCGAGAAAGAGGCAAAGGTACCGGCCGAGCGCAAGCTCATTGCCGCCGTGTACCTTAACCGCCTCAAAATCGGGATGAAACTGCAGGCGGACCCCACCGCGGTTTACGGGACCAAAGCATGGATCACGAAGGTCACCTCGCAGGATCTCAGGCGGAAATCACCGTACAACACTTATCTGCATAAGGGCCTGCCCCCGGGGCCGATCGCAAACCCAGGCGAAGGCGCGATCCTCGCGACGCTTTATCCTGACAATGACGACTATCTGTTCTTTGTCGCCCAGGGCGATGGGAGCCATTTTTTCTCGAAGGATTACGCGGCCCACGCAAAGGCGATTGGAAGGTACCTGTCGAACAAGAGAAAAGCAAGAATTGAGTCAAAGAAAAGGGAAAAGAAGGAACCGGAATAAGCTCTTCCACCCAAGATCGTATTCCCACCGCCGATTATCCGCCACGCGGCATCCACAATCATGAACCGTTCGCCCTTTGCAGCGTAACTTCCCTCGATAACATCGTGACCGCTGGACAGGTTGATATGGATTCTTTTTCTCGTTACGGTGTGATGCCGATGTTTTGCCGAACGCTGATCCCTTATTTCCCCATAAAGCGTTCGATAAGGTTAATGATGCATCTCCTGAACTGATCTGTGTCTACGTTCTTAAGAAGGATGCTGTTTGCCCCAGACCTGTAGGATGTCACTAAATCACGCTCAAGGAGTGAGTTCGTGACGATGACCACGGGAATAGGGTCCAGCCGTTTGTTGTCACGTATTTTACGCAATACATCTATGCCGCTCATTCCGGGCATTTTCACGTCAAGCAGTATCAGTACCGGAGGAGCAGCAGCCGCCGCATGGAGATATGCGAGCCCCTCTTCTCCGCTTGAGGCCACATCAATGCTGATTCCCGGTCTGATCCTGGAAAGTATCGACTTTGTTATGAGGACATCATTCTCATCATCGTCAATTATGAGTAGTCTTTGGTTCATCACCATCACCTGTCCATTGTTGCCTAAAATATTCAATTTCTGAATTTAATAGAAACATGCATGCATGGGGTTTCACCTTTGAGCAACGGCGCCGCCTGAGATCAAGTCCCTCCGGGGCATGATTTCAGTGGATCTTGCCAATTTGACGCGGGACTATTCTGATCGGCACACCTATCGCTTTTATTGATAAAGACGAACGGGAAGAGAGAAAACGACTATGAGGGAATAACAGGAGGTGAATGGGTCGTTATTTCCGAGAGCAAGACTTTGCCCCCGCCGTGCTTGAAGCCCGTGCTTATTCCCGATCGCCTCGCGCGGGCAATGAAGGGGTCGCAATTAAGCGAATTTGACAGTGGCTTAAAGTTAAATGAAAAGACGAGCTTAGGATTTATGCCCTTTTCGATGACTGCGCTTTTTTTCTCAATGCGGATCAGATCATTGCCCTGTGGATCGTGGTGATGAAAATCACCATTCATTTCCTCAATTCCGGGAAAACTGAGGGTTCGGTTGGCGAGGGTACTGCCATGCGTATCATGGGGGAGGAGGCGTCTGATTCCGTCACCGGCCGGCTGAACGATATAGATGGGAGAAATCGAATAGATGCTGAAAATTAAAATGCTTGCCCACGTTGTAAATCGAAGGGTCTGATACACCGGATCCACCTGTAGGTTAATATCAGTTTCAAAAAACCAACAAAAGAACTTCTATTTCTTGGTTAAGACTATCAAATTGAGAGTCGTTTTACAACCAAATTATACTTCAAAGATACCGGTCAGTGTTTCACGCCCTATGTTCAGCAGGAAGGATATTTACTCCCTCTGCCTCGGATCGAGGGCGTCGCGAATCCCTTCACCGAGCAGGTTGTAGCCGAGGACAGTAACCAAAATGGCGAGGCCCGGGAAGGCCGAGAGCCACCACGCGATCTCGATGTTGTCCTTGCCCGATGACAGGAGACTGCCCCAGGATGGTGTCGGCGGCTGGACGCCGAGACCGAGGAAGCTTAGGGCCGATTCAATGAGAATGGCGCCTCCGATGCCCATAGTGGCTGAGACGAGGATCGGCGAGAGGCCGTTCGGCAGGACGTGTTTCATGATGATCCGGCCGTCGGCAGCGCCGATCGCGCGGGCTGCAATCACGAATTCCCGCTCCTTGAGCGATATGAACTCGGCACGGATAAGACGGGCCGGCTCCATCCAGCTGGTGAGGCCGATCACAACCATGATATTGATGATACTCGGCTCGAGGATGGCAATCACGGCGAGCACGAGAAATATCGTGGGGATGCTCAGCATGATGTCCACTGCCCGCATGACGGCACTGTCGATCCATCCCCCGTAAAATCCCGCAATGGAGCCCAGTATGATGCCGATGATGGTCGCGATGCCTACTGCGACGAACCCCACCTCAAGCGAAATCCTTCCGCCCCACAGCATTCGCGACAGCACGTCCCTGCCGAGGTCGTCCGTGCCGAGAAGATGAGACCAACCCGGGCCGACAAGAATATTCTTAATGTCAATTTTGGCAGGATCGTAGGGGGCAATCCCCGGCGCAAAGATCGAAAGCACGAAAACGAGCATTACCAGCAGCCCGCCGATTACCGCAAGTTTGTTCTTCAGCAAATAGTGAAAGGTTTGGGACGTGAGTGATTCAGAGTTTTTCATAAGGTGTTGCAGCTCCCTTGCACCTTGCTACTTGACCCGTGATCCGTCATTTGAGTCTCACCCGCGGGTCTGTAAAGGCATAACCGACGTCCGCGAGAAAATTGCCGAGCATCGTGAGGAACGCCGCAGGCACGAGGATGCCCATGGCGAGATTGTAGTCGCGCGACAGAACAGCCTGGAACATGAGTCGTCCCATGCCGGGGATGCCGAATACCTGCTCCATGATCGCGCTTCCGCCTATGAGACCCGGCAGTGCCAGGCCAAGAATGGTGATCACCGGCATGAGCGCATTGCGCAGCGCATGCTTGTAGATGACCACTCCCTCGGGGAGCCCTTTGGCGCGCGCCGTACGGATATAGTCCTGACGCATGATTTCGAGCATGTTGTTCCGCACATACCTCGAGAACCCTGCGAGTCCTCCAAAAGCGGAGACGAAAACAGGCAAGATCAGATGGTTCGCTTCATCGGCAAGTCTGCCCCAAAACGTCAACCCCGAGATATCGAGGCTGTGGATGCCTGAAATCGGCAGCATGCCCCATTGCACGCCGAAAAGGTAAATCAGGAGAAGTGCGAGCCAGAAGGACGGAGTGGAAAAACCGACAAACACGAACATGGTCGTGAAACGGTCGAGGAGCGAGTATTGACGCGTGGCCGACATGATGCCGATGGGTATGGCGATCAAAAGCACCAGCCCAAGGGACAGCAGGTTGATCGTTAGCGTGATCGGGAGGCACTCGAGGATCTTGTCCTTGACCTTGCGGCCGTCGGCAAAGGCCTCGCCGAAATCGAGGGTCATAAACTTCGTGAGCCACGTGGCGTACTGTTTGTAAAACGGCTGGTCGGCGCCGTAGAGCTTGCGCAGCCGCTCCCGCGCTTCAGCAGACGCCTTTGCAGAGAAGTCCATCTGCGCCTCGGCAGGTCCGCCGGGGGCGAGACGCATGACGCCGAAGCTCAACACCGTGATGCCGATGAGGATGGGGACCATCAGAAGCGTGCGTTTTATAAGGTAGGTGAGCATGGTGAGGAGTTTATCCGGTGACCTTGTATACGAGGTCGAATGGTTTCGCCGGCTGGGACACTTTGATGCCGGTGAACTGGCCGCGGTTTGCCTTGTCCACCGGTTTGTGATCGAATTCCATAAGCTCGATCTTCTGGGTGAAGTCGGTCGTCGTGCCCTTAACGCGGATGCTGTCGCCAACGGCGAGATCTCCGAAATCAAGCTTCACCGCCGCTATAGAAGTTTTTTCAAAATACTTGATCACCGAACCGATCCGCTCTTCCATGGCAACAATCATAGTATAAAATGTACGGCATTTCAAGGGGAAATCAGTGCGCCCTCATCCGGGAACCGGGAGAATCCTGAACCGACGCGATTGAATGATTCTGCTTGTTTGGCGGACACATAGCGCTTGACAACGAGTAGGAGTGTGAGTATTATATGCCCTACGAGTCAGGGGCGGGTAGTGGCAAAGTACCTCGGGGCGTGGCGCAGCCCGGTAGCGCGTCTGCTTTGGGAGCAGAAAGTCGGAGGTTCGAATCCTCTCGCCCCGACCAATAATCAGCTCACGGCTCAGGGACAACGGTTCTCAAACTTTGAGCAAACATCGAGGAACTAATCTGCGCCTGTAGCTCAGGTGGATAGAGCAACAGCCTTCTAAGCTGTGGGCCAGGGGTTCGAATCCCTTCAGGCGCACCATTAAAATCACAGTGTAGATGTCGGCTTGCAGGGCGAGGATTGATGGTTGACAAGTTCCCATCGACACTCTAAAATGAGATTAATTCCGCAATCCGAAGCTTGCCCGGCACGCTGTAAGCCGGAGTCTACAACTTAAATAATCACACGGTGGGCGTAGCTCAGTTGGTAGAGCTCCAGGTTGTGGCCCTGGTGGCCGCGGGTTCAAGCCCCGTCGCTCACCCCAATTTTTTATAAGACGGCCGTTCCGGCCGTCTCATTTTTTCTAGGGACAGTAACTGCGCCCGTAGCTCAGCTGGATAGAGCGTCGGACTTCGAATCCGGATGTCGCAGGTTCGACTCCTGCCGGGCGCACCAAAGGAATTTTAGATAGCAGATTGCAGATTGTGAAATAAAAGTTGCCGCGAGCGATCATCTTTTTTAATCCGCAATGCGCAATCAACAATCCGAAATCAGCATGCGCCCGTAGCTCAGCTGGATAGAGCGTTGGCCTCCGAAGCCAAAGGTCGTGGGTCCGACTCCCGCCGGGCGCACCATATCATCACAACTGAAGAGCTAAAGTCCGTCAAATATTTCTCTTCGTTTTTAATTTTTTGTTGCATCCGGATGCAAAGATAAGTATAATGTAGCCGCTTTGCACTTGGAACTCTCAGCACTTACGGGCCGTTAGCTCAGTTGGTAGAGCAGCTGACTCTTAATCAGCGGGTCGAAGGTTCGACTCCTTCACGGCTCACCATAACAAAATCAGGGAGCAGTGGGTAATGGGCAGGAATCCGTCGAGCGGGATGCTGCACAATGCTCACTGCTTTCTTTTTATCTCCCGTTGCGAGAGTGGCGGAACTGGCAGACGCGCTGGTCTTAGAAGCCAGTGGGTGACCGTGGGGGTTCAAGTCCCCCCTCTCGCACCAATTAAAATCATATGGTGCAAAGGCCGGAGTACAGAGTGCTATGCGAGGCGACCAGAGTGCTGAAGAATACGTTCAATCCCTCTAAATTCTCAAGGTTATGATTTTTCATAGACTTTAAAAAGGCGGTCAGATATGAAATCGGTTGTAGAAGATATCAGTACGGTAAAGAAAAAACTCAATGTCGAAATTGCGCCGGACGACGTTGCCAAAGAATATGACAAGGCCCTTGCAGACGTGGGCAAAAAGGCCAAAATCCCGGGTTTCCGCCCCGGCAAAGCGCCGAAGAATATCGTCGAAAGACATTACGGCGATGAAGTACGCAGCGAGGTGGTTCACCGGCTCGTCACCGAATCCTATCTGAAGGCTCTTCAGGAGCATAACCTGAATCCCGTTGATATGCCCGATATTGAAAATGTGTCGGCACTTTCGAAGGGTTCGCCGCTCACGTTTACGGCCACCGTGGAAGTCCGGCCGAACATCGAACTCGGCGTCTATGACGGTGTTGAAGTGAAGGAAACGGCGGTTACGGTGACCGATGACGAAGTGACCGAGACCATCAACCGTTTGCGGGAAATGTACGCCCAGCTCGAAGTCGTTGAAGGCCGTCCAATCGAGAAAAACGACACGGCGATCATCGATTTCGAGGGCTTCCGCGAAGGCAAGACCATCGAGGGCGCCAAGGCGGCTGATTACATGCTGTCCCTGGGGTCGAATTCCCTGGTCCCGGGATTTGAGGAACAGCTTGTGGGCATGAACCGCGGAGAGACGCGCGAGATCAAGGTCACTTTCCCGGCTGATTACAACAATAAAGACCTGGCGGGCAGGGACGCAACCTTTACGGTCACCCTCAAGGAGATCAAGAAGAAGGTGCTTCCCGAGCTGAACGACGAGTTCGCGAAGGATATCGGCAACAACGCGTCGGTGGAAGAGCTCAAAGTGGGTATCAAGAAAGACATCGAATACCGGAAGAAAAACGACCAGGCCTCCGCCCAGCGTGAAGAGCTGCTTTCGAAACTCGTCGATGCCCATACCTTTGATATTCCGCCGGGCATGGTGGAACGGGAACTTCAGTCCATGGCCCGGTCGCATGCGACGCGCCTCGCGCGCCAGGGCGTTGACGTGAAGTCCTTTGATTTCAGTAAGTTCAGCGGGGAAAACAAACCACTGGCGGAAAAGCGCGTCAAGGGCATGCTCTTGCTCGACGTGATCGCTGAAAAAGAAAAGATCGACGTGGCAGAGCAGGAAGTCACCTCCGCGATTACGGTCATGGCCCGCAGCTCCGGAGAGACGGCTGAGTCGGTAAGGAAATACTATGAGTCGATCGACGGCGGGCTGGATAATTTGCGGTCCTCCCTCATGCGGGAAAAGACCCTCAGTCTCTTGCTTTCCCGGGCAAAGAAGAGTTATAATTTAAACAAAGAATGATTACGAGGAGACAGCATGTCATTAATTCCCATTGTTGTTGAACAAACAAGCCGCGGCGAACGGTCGTACGATATTTATTCACGCCTTCTGAAAGACAGGATTATCTTCCTCGGCACCGCAATCGACGATATCGTTGCGAACACCGTAATCGCACAGCTCCTCTTCCTCGAGGCCGATGATCCCGACAAGGACATTTACCTCTATGTCAACTCACCGGGCGGCGTCGTTACCGCAGGTCTTGCGATCTACGACACCATGAACTACATCAAATCGTCGGTGTCGACTATTTGCATCGGGCAGGCGGCGAGCATGGGCGCCCTCCTGCTGGCCGCGGGCACGAAGGGCAAACGGTTTTCGTTGCCCCATGCGCGCATTATGATTCATCAGCCCATGGGCGGCTTTCAGGGGCAGGCTACGGACATCGAAATCCATGCCAGGGAGATCCTGAATATGAAGGATACCCTCAATACCATCCTGGCGGGCCATACCGGTCAACCGATCGACAAGATCCGGACCGACACGGACCGTGACTTTTTTATGTCCGGCGAGGACGCAAAAACGTACGGTATTGTAGACGAGGTCATAGCGAAGAAAGTGTCCCGCGTTACGAAGGAGAAGTAAACCTATGACGGAAAAAAAAGAACAACATACGACACCGCTCAAGTGCTCGTTTTGCGGTAAAGGGCAGGAGGAAGTTAAAAAGCTCATTGCGGGACCTTCGGTTTTTATCTGCAATGAGTGCGTGGACCTCTGCAACGAGATTATCGCCGAGGAGTGGGAGGAGGCAAAAGAGGCAAAGATCCCGCGCCTTCCGAAACCTTCGGAGATCAAGCGTAACCTCGACGAGTACGTAATCGGACAGGAGCGGGCAAAGAAGATACTGTCCGTGGCCGTGCACAATCATTATAAGCGGATCGGCATCCAGCAGGAGATCGGCGACGAGGTGGAGCTGCAAAAGAGCAATATCCTCCTGATCGGCCCCACGGGCGTCGGCAAGACGCTGCTTGCCCAGACCCTGGCGCGCATCCTCGATGTGCCGTTTACCATCGCCGATGCGACGACGCTTACCGAGGCCGGTTATGTTGGAGAAGACGTGGAGAACATCATCCTCAAGCTTCTCCAGAGCGCGAACTACGATGTGGAACGGGCCCAGCGCGGGATTGTGTATATCGACGAAATCGACAAGATCAGCCGAAAGTCCGAAAGTCCTTCGATCACCCGCGACGTGTCGGGGGAGGGGGTACAGCAGGCGCTTCTCAAGCTGATAGAGGGGACCGTCGCAAGCGTCCCGCCCCAAGGCGGCCGCAAGCACCCGCACCAGGAGTTCATCCAGGTGGACACCAAGAACATCTTGTTTATCTGCGGCGGGGCCTTCGTGGGCATTGAATCGATCATCGAGCAGCGCGTCGGCAAGAAAACCATGGGTTTCGGCGCCGATATCCAGAGCAAGCAGGACCGCAAGCTGAGCGAAACGCTCGCCGTGCTCCAACCTGAAGATCTGCTCAAGTACGGCCTCATCCCCGAATTTATCGGCCGCATGCCGGTCGTTGCAACGCTCGAAGAGCTCGATGAACATGCGCTCATTGATATCCTCACGCGGCCGAAGAACGCGTTGACGAAACAGTATATGAAGCTGCTCTCCCTCGAAGGATGCAAGCTTCGTTTTACCGAGGGCGCTATGAATGCGATAGCCAAGAAGGCGATCGGCAGAAAGACGGGTGCGCGCGGACTCCGGGCGATCCTCGAAGATGTGATGCTGAACGTGATGTACGATGTGCCGTCGCAACCGGGTATCAGAGAGTGCGTCATCAGCGAAGAAGTGATCAGTGAAGGGGCTGAGCCGCTGCTCATCTACGAAAAAATTGCCTAAAGCACTGCAGAGTTATTGAAATGAAGAGATCGAGGCGGATGGTCGTGTCCGCCCGGTCTCTTCTTTTTTTCTGGGAACCATTCTTTTGTACGCTGTTTTCTTAATTTCCCAAGGAGACATGAAAATTCTTTCAGCCGAATTCGTTATCAGCGCACCGGGGCCGAAGCAGTTTCCGCATGACGAGAGACTGCAGGTTGCTTTTGCCGGCCGTTCGAACGTGGGAAAATCCTCGATCATCAACACGCTGCTTCATCGCAAAAACCTCGTAAAAACCAGCTCGACGCCTGGCAAGACCCAGCTCATCAATTTTTTTATCATCAACGGTTCATTCTACTTCGTGGACCTTCCGGGTTACGGGTTCGCGCGGGTGCCGCACGCGGTCACCGACTCCTGGGCCCCGATGATCGAAGGGTATTTGAAAGAATCACACAAACTCGCAGCGGTCGTCGTGCTCCTTGACAGCAGGCGGACGCCTGATGAGCGCGATGCGCGCCTCATCGAATGGTTGAGGCAGTATGACATACCCACGATATATGCCCTCACCAAGTCGGATAAGTTGAACCGGCAGGAGACGGAAAAGGCAAGAAGGGCAGTCAGCGCGGAACTGGGGCTCCCGGAACCTCTGCTGCTCACGTCCGCAAAAAGCGGAGTCGGCATGAAGGAGCTTTGGGGGGAGATAAACAGAAGACTGACGCAGGATGCCTGATCCTAAGAAAAGCATTTGACACGGATAAAAGCTGATAAGAAGCGGATCAGAGCGGATAATTCAAAAAAAGGAGCTTCACCCTTTTGGTGAGCTTCGCGTTCGATCTTTATCTGCCTTTACCCGAAGTTAATCCGATTTTTCAGTGTCGAATGGTCTTTCCATGTTTATAGGTGGTTCCCACTGCAGCTTTTAGAATCTTGAATCCCTTGCCGGGGGGAGTGTTCAATGCAAATCATAAATGACCTTACCGCATCCCTCTCGTGGGCCTTGGTTCTGAGCATACTTATTTACGTCGGCAGCCATGTTGCCATCGGTTTTCTGGCGAAAAAGTCGGCACTGTTAAAACCCATCGGGGCTGGCCTCAAGCTCATAGCACTATTCCTTTCCGTTCAGATATTCCTTCACCTCGGGGCCGCTGAGACCCATCCTGGACTTTCTCGCCAGCTTGACTTTTTCTCCTGGCTCGTCTTTACCTTTGCAGTTCTCCGGCTTGGTCTCTATGTGTACGGTGACCTGTTTGTCGTCCGATGGAAGCAAGGCAGCTTTCCGGCTGCGTTCAAGAACATCATCACGACCTTCGTAATCATCGTGGTCGCTCTGATCCTGCTCAAGGGAATTCTGGACATTAATGTTACCTCGCTCATTGCGACAACGACCGTCCTTACTGCGACAATAGGTCTGGCGTTTCAGAGTACGCTGGCCAATATGCTTGCCGGACTGACTATTCATCTTGAGAAACCCCTAAGACAAGGCGACTGGATATCAGCAGGAGGGCACGAGGGCCGAGTCATGGACATTACACTGCGTTCAACGCGGATTATGACGATGGACCACAATGAGGTGTTCATTCCGAACAGCAAGGTCTTGAGTGAAGCGGTCGTCAACTACAGTCTGCAAAACACGCTTCACGTAAGGAAGCTGTCGGTCAGCGTCAGCTATGCCGTTCCGCCCAACAAAGTGAGAAAGGTAGTACTGGACGTGCTCGCATCTATTGAGGGCGTCAGCAAGTTGCCCGAACCGATTGTTCGTCTGATGCAGTACGGAGACTTTTCGATCCACTATGAAATGAGATATTGCATCGACGACTTTTCGCGTCATATCGACATCGCCGCCGACATCATGCACCTCATTTGGTACCGCTTCAAGCGGAACGGGATTGATATTCCCATGCCGATCAGCGACGTCCGTCTCACGCAGGTTACCCCGGAAAGCACGTTGGCCGACAGGGAAGAACGGGCCGATGAAATCCTGGTGCTTATGGAAAAAGTGGAAATGCTTGCCGCCCTTTCAAAGCAGGAGCTTAAGAAACTCGTAAAACAGGTGAGGACCGAGATCTATGCAGCCGGCGAAGTACCGGTGCGCCAGGGCGATCAGGGCGACTCGTTCTACATCATCAAAAGCGGCAGAGTAGACGTGGTTGTAGAAAAATCTCCGGGGGAAAAAGCGGTCGTGGCCACGCTCGGACCGGGGAATATCTTCGGTGAAATGAGCCTACTTACGGGTGCCGTTCGTACTGCCAGCATTCATGTGAAAGTGGATGCAGAATTCATCGTCATCGATAAAGACAGTTTCGGTTCCACGCTCGCTAATAATCCTTCGATTGCTGAATCCCTCAGCCACATTCTCTCAGAACGCCAGGCCAGTCTCGATGCAGAACGCGAACGGCTCGACTCATCTGCGCTTGAACGGCGAAAGAAAGACGTTTCGGGTAAGATGCTCTCCAAAATCAAGGAATTCTTCGGTCTGGTAAAGTAGTTCGCTCCAGGATCCACTGCAACACCAAACCCTTCTTCACATCCAACTTCCACAGACAATTTGCAATACAGCATACATTTAAGAATTGAAATGAGGCAGATTACAGATGCCTTCTTTATGCCAGAACCTCAAAATGAGCTGACGTGACTCGCTGAATTGCACTAGGCTTGAACGTTTCATACTCCTCAGCCCACGGAAACAAAAACATATTATTGCAATAAAAAACATTAATATTACAATTAGTTGTAGCTGGAAAACCAACAGATGACTGAGGAATCAGCGCTATTTTTGAGCGAATACCCGCAGAATTTTTAATAGCTTAATTCGTATTATTTGCTAACTATATGTAATTATGAAATATTGAATTCGTGGCATTTTTGTTGCATTAACATATAATTCAGAAAGTAGAAATTATCTATTTGCAATTATCTGCTATGAACTGCGCGGCACAATACCATTAGAAAACATTCATCTTCTATTGATTAATGGGCTCGCTAATCAATTATAAACGGGGAATTATTTCTAGTGAATACGCTAAAACATGTTGCCGGTTGACATACTCAGTTAACGAATCAAATACATTACTAAATTAGAAAAGGAGGATGCTTATAAGAAACGTCAAGTTGAACTTTGATTAGTAGCTGTTATGTTGGTTTTTTAATCTAGAAATTAAGGAGGAAGCAGAATGAAAACGCAGTCTTTTCCGAAGTTGCTCTTGTATGTTGCACTGTGTTGTACGCTGGTTTTTGCATTCGGTCTTTTGACAGGTTGCAAAGGCAGCGATGGCAGCAACGGCATTAATGCACCCACGACAGGCACCGTTAGTGGTACTGTCAAAACCCAGGTTGGAAGTGTAGCTCTCGCAGGAGTCGCAGTAACAACGAGTCCTGTTGTGAGCGGTGCTACGGCTACCACTGCCGCAGACGGCAGCTATAGCCTCTCCCTCCCGGGCGGAAGCTATACGTTGACGTTTGCTATGGCCAGCTATACGAGCGCAACGGCGACTGTGAACGTGGCGAATGGTGTTCAGACCCCGGCTAACGCAACCCTTGCGCTGGCCGCGAGCGGCAAGCCCTCCATCGCCCTCGTAGCGAGCGGCAATAACGTCGGATTCGGCCAGAATTTCACCGTCACAGCCACTGCAACGAGCCCGGTCGGGGCCACGCTTTCCTATACATGGACGGGACTTGCTTCGCCTTCCACGTCGAACACGGGAACGGCAACGTCCCAGTCCTTTACCTCAGCACTGGCCGGCGTTGCAGCTCCTGCTAATGATCCCGGCTCGTACACGTCGCCTTTCATTCAGGATACGCGTTTCGGGGTCCTCCCGATCAATGCTGACACCCGCGGCGCAAAGTCTGTGACCGTCAAGGTGGACGACGGACAGGGCGGAACGACCACTGCATCGGTTTCAGTGAACTCATCGCCTGTCCAGTGCGGTGTGAAACAGGTGGCAGTAGGTATCCCGGTGTATATGAACAGCGGTCTTACCGCTTCTACTACAGCGGTATGGAGCTTAACTGGTCCGTCTGGAAGTGCCGCAACTATGAGCACGGCCGGCAGCGGCACGCGGAACCCCTGGTTTACGCCTGATAAAGAAGGTGCGTATACGGTTACAGCAACTCCCGGCGGTACGATGACCGTCTATGCCGGTAAATTTGTGGGCGCAATCTCGGGCGGTTCTTACACGACAATGACCTTCAGCAAGACCGACCCCAAGGCCGGAATGTTCTTTGATACGACTGCAGCGACCTGGTGGGGCGCAGGACAAACTTCAGCCACATATACCAACTGGCCTACGGTCACTCAGGCCAGTGACTGCGGCAGTTGTCATGATGGCGGCGCCGGTGGCGCAATTAATGTATGGGCCGACTGGTCTCAGACAGCCCATGCTACGTTCTTCTCCAGAGGCCTTGAAGGAATCACCTCGAACAGCAATTCTTGCGTTGCTTGCCATACCGTCGGTTCCGACGGCGTCAACGTCACCAACGGTGGGTATGACGATCTGGCTGCATCTACCGGATTTGTCTATGCCAAAGGAATTGGCGCATGGTCCGCTATGACGGCATCCTATCCCACAGTGGCAAGAGTTGCCAACATTCAATGCGAAAACTGCCACGGCGCGCAGGGAACAGTCAACACCGGTCACAAATCGTCAAAAGGATCCCCCGACGGCCTGGTTGGAGCCGGATCCAGCACTCTTGCAGTCCGGGTCAGCTACAGCGCCGATGTCTGCGGCACCTGCCATTCCTCCGGCACGGGCCACCACAACTACTCAGAATGGAACACGCTTAACCCTGATGATAATATGGGACATTCCAAACTGTACCAGATTGACGCGGGTATCAGACCAGATGGAACGGCCGGTCATGCGCGGTCGATGGACGGATCCTGCGCCAGGTGTCATACTGCCCAGGGATTTGTAAAATACGTGGATCAGCTTGCCTCAGGCAATGCCGGTACGATACCCACAAGTGCCATCAACTGGGACAAGAGCACCGCACAGGTACAGACCTGTACGGCTTGCCATGACCCGCATGATGTAACGAACCCGAATCAGCTTCGCATCTACGGCTCAATCCAGAACACTATGGCTGGATTCGGCGTAGACGGCGTGGGCAAGGGCGCTCTTTGCATGGCCTGCCACAACGACAGAAACGGCGTGCAGTGCGCAAGTGCTCCGACCGCAACTGGTGGGTGTATTGCAAACGGCGGCGCATTGTCTCCGACGGGCGCGACGTTCCTGCATGAGGACGCAGCAACAAACGGCGCCCTCGCAGCTGCGCCGGATCCAAGCAATCCGGATTCGTACAACGATTCGATGCATGATGCAAGCCAGGCCGAAGTCCTTATGGGCCGCGACTTCTTCTTCATGGGCGACTCACTGCCGATGATCTCGAAGCATGCCAATGTGGAAGACACCTGCGTGGGTTGCCACATGGTCCTGAATCCCCAGACCCATACGTCCCACGGCGCTGCAGCAGTGAGCGGACATGCGTTCTACATCAAGAATGTCGATGTCGCGACGCTCTGTGCTAACTGCCATGGTAATGGTACGGTGAACGGCGAGGCGCTTCAGACATTCGTCGAAGATCAACTTGTAGTTCTCGGTAACAAGATGTCGGCGAACATGCTTTCGCGGTTGAGCGGAACCGTCTATGTGGGCAGCGCGCATACGCCGCTTGCGTCCTTTGCGACAGTCACCTATAATGACGGCTCCTTCTACCTCACCGGTGTAACATCCGACGGCACGACAACCACAAAGAGCGGTAACCTTACGAACATCACGACGGACGCTGCCGGTACATTGCCGGTCTTTGCGCCGAATGACATCCTGAAGAAGGGCTCCTGGAACTGGACGTTGATCGAGAGAGACGGAAGCAAGGGCATCCACAACCCGACCTTGATCCAGCAGGTACTGACCAACACGATCGCCCAGTTCTAAGAAAGCAACCTTACGTTATAAACATCACGAATATTTTTACTGTTTACCTACCGGCGGATCCTCTCGGATTCGCCGGTTTTTTTTGGGCCGGACATGCTGGACAGATTTGGAGGGTGGAAGTCCCTGTCCAATATAACGTCGGTCGTGGGTGGACATTTTAGAGGGAAAGCATGTATAAACCACTAAGGGGCGCCCTAACAGGAGCAGTTAGGGGCATCAAACCTCACGGCGTGAATGGCTATCGGAGTAGGCAATTGCATCGATATGAACAAAAAAACCCCTTTAGAGACACGTAATGTGCCCCCTAGGAGTCTGTCGGATTTTCCCGACAGAATAAAATATGCTATAGTCGATTCGCTTTTCAATCGGCGGTTCACGGCCCTATAACCCAGAGATGCTTCTGTCACTCCTGTTCTATGGATACGCCACCGGAGTATTCTCCAGCCGCAAACTGGAGCGGAGCACCTATGATTCAGTAGCGTTCCGGTTTATTGCCGCCAACGCCCATCCGGACCACGATACTATCGCCGTCTTCTGGAAGCGGTTTCTGCTTCAGCTGAAAGCGCTGTTCATCCAGATACTGCTGATCGCCGGGCAGGCGGGATCTTAAAGCTGGGCACCGTCAGCCTGGACGGGGACCTCCAAGCATAAAGCCTTGAGGTACAATCATGCCTGCAAGCTCGAAGAACAACTCAAGGCGGAAGTAGATGAACTTCTTCGCCAGGCGGAAGCCGCCGACCAGGCCGACCTGCCGGATGGGATGAACATCCCGGAAGAGCTATCCCGGCGGGCAGAGCGTCTCAAGGCCATAGCCGAAGCCAAGGCCGAGATTGAACGGCATGTGAGCCAGCAGACAAACGACAAGCGCGAACTGGAACCGGCAGTCGCCAACCTTGTGGCATTACCCGAAGCGCTTGGTACGGTAAGATGCGGTCATTACTGACAACGGCTTCTACAGCGAAACCAACATCGGTGCTTGTGAGAAAAACGAGATCACGCGTACATTGCCTTTGGCCGGGATCAACACAACCAGCCGCTCATGGTTCTGTTCCGTGAGCCGTTGCCGCTGCCTTACGGTGCTGATGCGGTTACGAGGATGAAACACCGACTTCGGACACTGGCTGGGAAAAAACTTTACGCCAAACGCAAGAGCACGGTAGAACCGGTCTTCGGCATCATCAAGGCAGTCATGGAGTTCCGGCAGTTCCTGCTGCGAGGCTTTGAGTTGGTACAAGGCGAATGGGACCTGGTTTGCATCGCCTGGAACCTGAAAAGGCTGCATGCCTTGAGTTGAAAGCTATAAGGAAGAACAAATCACCCGTTACTTTGATTGGTAAAAACCGATAAAAATTATGTGGGTTTATTTATTTTTTTATATTATATATCAATATGTTACATTATATGCAATTATTTATATTGTTATATTATGTAAAATTGTGATTTTATATATATACCCTAAAAATACCCATTCAGAGTTCTTGACTTTTCTAGTCAAGTAACATAATATGTGACGACAAAAAGTATTTGACAACGCTTTTTTTATTGGCCATATGCTTACCGTACTGCAACGGAAGTACTTATTATTATTTGATAAAATGTATTTCTTGTCGCCCGGGAAATTGTCATTCACAAGGATCTTTAAAAACTATTTTACGCTTATTATGAATTACGATTTGATGACTTTGGCGGAACGACAATCTTATTTTAAATGGCTGTTTGAAAAACGATAGTGCATTGAAATATATTGTTGATGGATCGGTGCAGCAAAAACGTAGGAATTGCTGTTACACAGGCAACAAACATTCGTGCAACATTTAACAAATCACGAGACTTATTCATAAATCACTTAAAAAATAGCGTTACTTGACATTATTGTAATATAATTGCTGTAGCATATTTAAAGATGTTGCAGACGTAACCAGAAAATGAACGTCGTTGGTCACCTTGACAAGACCATGAGGGAGGAGATAAACTTAATCATTGTATTTTTCTCCTACTCCGTTTAGCCATCAAGGAAAAAAGAAAATACTGCATTCCCGCCTTGCTCCCGAAGATCGAGTCCTGGATATTGTTAGTATCTACATTTAGCGAATTTTTGCAGACGCTTGGCTTGTAGACAATATTTTGAACATTTCAGCAGGACATGGTTTTCTGTGACCAGGTTAGTTGGTATACCCTAAAAATACCCTATATAGGGTATTGATAATCTGTATGCGGTCTACTATTATACACCATGCTTTATGATGTCAATAGGTGAACTATTGATGATATCCGGAATACCGGTGATAGCGCATTTAAAAAAGAAAGAGAAGTGTATTCTCCATCCCGATATTTGAAAGAACAAACTCAATGTTTCTTTCCTGCTATAATTCTTTTATCAAGCACATATTGAAACAGCAATAGCTTCATCTTTTTTTATAGTGTAAATGTATAGCTCCTGTTCCGAAGTGATCGTGACTGGATAAGATATGATGCTCATGACAATCGCATGATGCAGGGATGTTTGCGATGTGCGCAGCGCTGACGGGATATCGTATGATGAAAGAACTATTGTTCTGTACAGATAAAAAATTACGCGTTTGCTCATGGGAAAAAGAGATTGCCGAATTTACCGGGCATTCTGCGTCCCGCATGATTGGGAATAAATATTATGATATTTTCCCCCGGATTGTTCATAAAGAGAAGGACGCCGTGGCCACGGCTATCGAGACGAAAAAGACCGTGACTTTAAAAAATTACGCGTTCCCGTGCATTGCAGGGAGCTTTAGTGCAGATATAAAAATCAAGCCGATGAAATCAGCCAACAAATCCGTTGACAGGGCGGAAATAGCTATTCAGCCCTTTTCAACATGTGAAATGGCCAGGAAACTGCACCAATCTCAGAAGCTTATTGATATTGGGAAGATCGCGTCGACGCTCGCCCACGGAGTGAGAAACCCGCTCAACGCAATCAAAGGTGCAGTTGTCTATCTTCGGGAGAAATATGTCGGAGAAGAAACGCTCGTTGAATTCACCAACATCATGGAAATGGAAATTACCCGCCTGGAGAATTTTATTTCTAAATTTCTGAGTTCGTCGGTGTCTGATACGGACGTACAAAAAAATGATATCAATTTAATGCTGAAAAAAATAGATGTATTTACATCGCTCCAAATGTATACGCGGAGCATCCGGGCGTCTTATGAATTGGGAAGCATACCCTTGGTGATGATTAACTCGTTTCACATGGAGCAGGCTATCCTTAATGTCATCAACAACGCCATTGAAGCCATGACCGCCGGCGGCCAACTTACGATTGCGACCTCCACCGCGGAACAATTGAACAGGAATTTCGTAGTAATCTCCATCTCAGATACCGGCCCGGGTTTAGCCCGCAAAGAGCACATCGAGCTTTCGTCGGGGGGGGCAAGCGCGGGAAGAGGATTCGGTCTTTATATTACTGATGAAATTATTAAGCATTATGGTGGCCATGTGGAAATTGACAGCAAAAAGGACGTAGGGACTACAATACGATTATTCATCCCGTACCCGCTTCCGGCGGAGGAACAGCTATGAAGGATAAGAGAACTGTTTTAGTCGTTGACGATGAACCTAATGCCATAAGGGTGCTATCGGTGATACTGAGAGCGGAGGGGTACCACGTTCTCGAATCTACGGATGTTGACAGCGCGATAGGCATCATTTCCGGACAGGCTGTGGATGCTGTCGTTACAGACCTGAAAATGCCCAACAAAGACGGCTTTGAACTTTTTAATTATGTTGCCGAGCATTATCGCGACTTGCCCCTGGTGTTTCTTACCGCCTATGGCACTGTCGAGTCCGCAGTGAATGCGATGCGAAGCGGTGCGTACTATTATTTTATCAAGCCGCCAGACTACCTGAAACTTAAACAGGTCCTTGCTCATGCAATAGAACAGTATGTGGTGAAAAGGAAGTTTGAGGATCTGAAAAAGAATATTCCCCAAGCGAAAATTTTGTGTCCCGTTATCGGGAAAACTCCCCCGATGACCAGAATTATAAAAACAATAGAGACCGTCAAGGACACAGACAGCAGTATTCTTATCCAGGGCGAAACGGGAACGGGAAAAGAAATAATAGCGTATAATTTGCATTATGGGAGCAAACGTGAAAAAAAACCGTTTGTTGCCGTTAACTGCGCCGCCATACCCAAGGAGCTTATGGAATCGGAACTCTTTGGCTACGAGAAGGGTGCATTTACCGGTGCAACGGCAACTCGGGCGGGGAAATTTGAGGAAGCAACCGATGGTACGATCTTCCTCGATGAAATAGGTGAACTCGACATCTCGGTACAGGCCAAGCTTCTGCGTGTTCTTCAGGAAAGGGAAGTGGAGAGACTCGGGTCGAACAAGAGATTTAAGGTCAATTTCAGGCTTGTCTCGTCGACCAACAGGGACCTCAAAAAGGAAGTTCAGGAGGGCAGGTTCCGAGAGGATCTATTTTACCGGATTAATGTAATCAGGATAGAAGTACCACCTCTCCGGGAAAGAAAAGAGGATATTTCTCTTTTTGCGACAGAATTTTTGAACGGTTTTTCGATACGGGAAAACAGGCCTTTTTCTCTTTCCGATGATGCCATTGAAACCCTTACTCGTTATGAGTGGCCGGGAAATGTCAGACAGCTGAAAAACGTAATCGAGAGTGCTGTTGTCTTGGCCAAGGACGAGCGGATTACGGCATATGAACTTCCTGAAGAGTTCCAATCCAGAGTGCAGAAGATGAAAAGCGATCCAAATCAGGTAAAACCCCTCAAGGTATTGGAACGCCAGGCAATTGTTGATGCGCTCCATTTGTACGGCGGTAATATCTCAAAAGCAGCAAGGCAACTCGGCATCTCACGAAAGACGTTCTACAAAAGACTGAAGGAATCCGAAAATTATTGCTTCTAGCCGCAGCGACAACCTCTGACGGTTTTAACTGCGGGAAGTACGGTGTTTTCAACGGGCACGAATGGCCACACTAGATCTTTTTAAAAAGAAATTCTCCATCCTCCAGGATCTTTCCAGCGCTATTGTCATTTCCGACAATGTCAATACGATAGCAAACCTGCTGCTCGACTATGCCATCAGCTATGCGAATGCGGAGATGGGGTCTCTGTTGCTCGCGACCGATGAAGATGAGCTTTACATTCTTGCGTCGAGAGGACTGGATTCAAAGTTCGACAGGAGCCATAAGATCAAAATCGGTGAGGGCATTGCCGGTATTGTGGCAAAAGGTCGTCTGCCGGTTCTCGTTAAAGACATCGAAAAAGAGGAAGCCTTTCGGCGTGTCCGGCGAGACCGCTACAAAACAAACTCCTTTATTTCCTGTCCCATTGTTATTAACAATAAATTGCTCGGTCTCCTGAATATCAATGATAAAAAAGACGGCAGCCCGTTCAACGACGATGAATTTGAGTTGCTGAAAACCCTTGCGAACCAGGCTGCCATAGCGCTTGAAAATGCCAATCTGATTAGTCAATTGAAATTGAAGGCGGGCGAACTTGAGGAAATCAATAAAAAGCTGCTGGAAACAGACATCCTTAAAACCGAATTCCTGACCCGGGTGTCCCACGAGCTTCGGACCCCGTTGAATTCGCTCAAAGGGGCGATATTTTTTCTACAAAATACCGAGAACATAGAAAAACAAGAGCGACAGGAATTTCAAGGCATTATCTCGGGCGAGATCAACAAGCTCATATCCATTGTGGAGAACCTTCTCGATTTTCTCAGGCTGGAGGATGAAACCAGGATAATCAGGAAGAGCGTCATTAACGTAGGGGATGTCTTTCGGGAACTTCAGGAATCCAAGTCACTGATGGCGGTTCTGTCGCGCAAAGGCATCCGCTTCGTAGTACGAATAGAAGATAACCGCCTCGATATTGTCGGTGATAAAATAAAAGTCCTTCAGCTCTTTTCAAATTTGATTGACGGCCTCTGTCATTACCTTCAGCGCGGCGATACCATCGAGATCTCTGCTGTTGAAACAAGGTATGTGACTTTCAGCATCGATGTGACGCGACCGCTGCCGACGCCCGCAATGGCCATTCTCCATGATACTCGATACGTCTTTCAGATGGAGCAGCCCGAGGACCGCCTCAAACTCTATCTTGCCAGAAGTATTATCGAAACGCACCGATGGAAACTTTCAGTTGCAAATACCGAGCAGAGCTGCCGGATTACGCTTACGGTCCCTAAAAGTGTTAAACAAACAATCGATGTCTACGTGGGCCAGAGCATGGACTCGTTCGTTGCGTTAATATCAGAATTACTGGACATTGATATATGTTCCGTCATGCTCAGTGATGAACTCACCAACGAACTGACCGTCAAGAGCGCGATCGGCCTCGATGAAGATGTCGTCAAAAGGACGAAAATAAAACTCGGTGATAAAATCGCGGGTTGGGTCGCACTGGAAGGGAAACCGTTATTCATTGAAGATATCGAAAATGATACGCGTTTCGCGAAAACCAATATTTCACAATATACCACGAAATCGCTCATGACGCTCCCTCTAAAGGTCGGCGACCGGGTCATCGGAGTCCTCAACCTGAACAATAAGAAAACTGCTGAACCCTTTTCAAAACGGGACTACCTCATCGCCTCACAATTGGGTGATAAGATATCTCATTTCATCGAGCTTTTCCAATCAGAGACCTTCAGCGAAGAAGATTTCAAGCAATTTGTCGCTTCGCTGGACAGCGTGCTGGACGCAGGCCATTCAAATCACGCAAAAAAAGAAATCTTGTCGGCATTTGCGGACAAGATACTTAAAAATTCAAAGCCACTGATGAAACTGAAAAAAAATGCTCATCATCCCGATCCCATCTGAGTGGGTGGGGAAACACCTTGTGACGTACGGCCCTTGAGCGGACAAATTCACGACCGCTTTGCTATTTATCAGGTTGGCACATTTCCCCCGGTTATCAGCAACGAATATTTTGGGAAATGAAATATTGCTAGGGGAAACAATGAACATGAATTGGAAAAAACTTACTTCTGAAATAGTATTTGCCGCTTTACTTATCGTGTGCAGTTACAGTTATCTCGACAAGAAGATCGCGTTGGTGTTGAACTCGGTTTTGACGTCGAATAATAAACTCGCTGCCGTATCCGCGAACATACCCGACCTTTTATTTCTGATAGTTGTTGCTGTAACCGGTGCCGCATGGATCGCCTATTCCTATGGCGTGGAGGAAGGCATTACGAACATAAACACCCGGTTCTTTCTGCTTATTGCCAATGCGGTACCCTTTTCGTTTCTCCTGAAGTCCATCTTGCAGTTCGTTATAGGTAGAAACAGCACAAGACATTGGCTGAGTTCTCCCGGCGTGGCCGAGTTCCACTGGTTTCGTGATGGAGGGTTCCCCTCGGGACATATGGCCGTATTCACCGTTATCGTCATTGCCCTTTGTAAGTATTATCCGCGTTACCGGTTGGCCTTCAGAGCATTTCTACTCAGTTTGGCGCTTGTTTTGATTGCTACGAATTATCATTTTCTCAGCGATGTGATTGCAGGAGTTTATCTTGGAAGGGTAGTACATCATTGTACGTTGTGTGGTATCGCGTTCTTTTCCGAACCCGGGAAGACGACAGGGGTCGTTTTGCACGGAAGGAAGCTGGTAGGCGAGGAGATGTATAACCCTGTTCCCTATGACGATGCAAGGGTGTCCTCCCGTCGAAAAATGTCTACCGGCATCATGTAACTCGCTGCTTCAGCAACGTTTGAACAGGATGATGACGCTCCGTAACGTCGGACCATCTCACCGTGAAATTGGATGAGTAGACAAGATCAGGTTTAGTACTGTCTTATTTTCAGGTCCCACCATTCTTCCCATTTTTTCGAATCTTTCCCGAAATCCTGCCCCGTTATTTTTTCTAGTGCCTCTAATGCAAATTTAGCCACAAATGAGTCATTATCATGTAACGCTTTAATTAAAGGGTCTATCGCTCTGAGGTCACGCAGTTCCCCGAGTGCAAATGCTGCCCTCCGTCTCACAAAGGGGTGGTTGTCGGACAGAGAGCCGATCAACGGAATAACTGCACGATTGTCCTTCAACTCGCCAAGCCTCCTGGCAGATTCCCAGCGAACAGACGGCTCCTTGTCATTCAGCGATTCAATAAATTTGTCCACCAGCCGGTCATCAATCTTATTCTCTGACACCGGTGTGGTAGAAATATCCGGGGTCTCCTGCGGGCACGGGTTGTTCAGCAGTTGAATGATTTCCCGCTTGTCATACTGTTCGGCGTACTGCAGAGCCGTTTTCCCCTCGTTGCTTTCTAAATTTTTGTCGGCTCCTTTTCTTATCAAGGGACAAATGAGTTCCCTATACCCTTTAGAAGACGCAACCATCAAAGCAGAGTAACCCTCCTGGTTAACGGCATTTACATCGATGCCTTTGCTCAGCAAAAGTTCAACGAGACTTACTTTGTTTAAATCTGTCGCAAGGATCAACGCAGTGCTGCCGTCATTGGTTCTAGCGTTGACGTCGGCGCCGTTATTAATTAAATACTCCGCCGTCTTCAGATGACCATTAGTGGTAATGGGTATGGGCCCGCTCTTTTGGCTTCCTCGCCCCGACAAGGGAGAACTTTTCATCGTATAATTCGACAATGCTAAAAGTGCATCGTAACCCTCGGCGTTCTTTGCTCTTATATTGGCACCTTTTATAAACAATTTTTTCACAATGGCGAAGTCCCCGTGCCTGGCCGCTAAAATAAGAGGCGTGTTGCCGTTGATGTCTCTCTCATTAATATCGTCACCGCTTGAAATTGCCTTTTCTACATCGCCGACATTTCCGCTGTCCGCCGCGTTTATTATTTTGTGCGCAGCGCAAGAAGTCATTCCGACCAAACTCCCGAGCAAACATAAAACCGTCAATACATGCTTCATATCAAAATTCTCCTTGTCTCTCTGCCGGCAATGATTATCTTGATTTTATCCAAGATGATAAGGATGACACACTATTTTACCCATGTAAATGATAAAATGAGCGGAACCTTTCGGCGGAGTTCCTCTCTCTCCAGGACACTGTGGATAAGAGAAGAAAGGTGGTGAGCTTATTATACCAAAATTCGGTATATCTACGTAGCTAAGACTGTAAGAAAATCGCTCAACGTTACCCATTCAGAGTGAGCTGCCAGGGCCTTTATTCAATGCGAAGGGCTCCCGGGTTCCGCCGGGGAGATTCTCAAGTTTGGGCACAACGCCGTAACGCTGACGTGCTCAAAAACGGCCACAAAAAATAAATGCCACTGCCAACAGAAATTTCGGCACATCGGTGAGTCCATGCCGGAAACATGCAGGTAGATATGCTTCGGTAGACGACATAATACGAATTCGGGCAACCAGGCGTTTCCCTTACCTGGTTATTTTAACAGGCGGTGCGGCCGAGCGTCATATTATTCCGGTGTCTGATTCTGCAGCTGCGCTGTCACCTGCTTCTCCGTGATTCAAGAGGGGAAGGATTTGCAGTTCCGTGATCTCACCGCTTAATTCTCTGAGGAGTAAGTTGAAAAACGTCCCGGTGATTTTCTCATCGAACTGCGTGCCGCAGCACTTTATGACTTCCTGGAATGTTTCATCGAGACCCAGTTTATTCCGATACGGACGGTCCGTCGTCATCGCGTCAAAGGCATCAGCGAGGGCAAGGATCTTGACGCCTTCGCTCAGCGCCGTCGCCATGAGTGCATCGGGATAGCCTTTGCCATCCATGCGCTCGTGATGGTGGCGGACAAAATAGTCGATATTCTTCCAGGGGAACTTGACCTTGGAGAGAATGTCGTAGGATATCTGCGGATGTTTGCGTATTTCGTTTATCTCGAGAGTCGTCAGTTTCTCGCCTTTTCTGATGAGGCTGGTGTCAATAATGATCTTTCCGATGTCATGGAGCAACCCTGCGACATAGATACCTTCAATATCTTTCTTCTTCCATCCGAGTTCTTTTGCAATCGCCACTGCATAGCTGGCCACTCGGTAAGAATGGTCCTTGGTATACCCATCCTTGGCGTCGATAGCGGCCGCAAATGCCTGGATGGTATCCTGGTAGATCCGCTGCATGTTTTTATAGAGCCGTCGGTTTTCCGTGGCTTTCTTTGAGAGCTCCAGGAATAACTGGGCATTATGCAGTGTGATCGCCATTTGATGGGCGATTACCCTCAGAACGTCCTTTTCTCCCTGTCGATAGGGAGCCCCGCCGAGTTTTCTGCCAAGGGTGATCGCACCCACAAAATCTCCCTTTGCGAAAAGCGGAAGAAAAATTAAGGCTTGTAGTTTTGTCAAGACAGTTTTGTTCAGCTTGAAGAATGCGTTTGCCGGCATGTCGCGGATCGTATGGGGGTCGTTCCTTCTGAACAGCTTGACCTGTTTTGACGTAATACTGAGGCTGTCCCCTTCGCCGATGTCCCGGTACCCCTTTGCAACGATGAGATCGAGATTATTTCGCTTAGGCTGGTAGACAAACAGGGCCGCTGTCGGGACGGACAAGGTGCCGGTAATAACATAGAGGGCAGACTTCATCTTTGACGACAAGTCTTTAGACGAGGTGGCTTCTTGTCCCAGATCTACCAGCGAGGCAATGCTGAACAACAGTCGTTTGAGGTGTAGTTTTTTATCCGTCATGTCAACGTCTGTCGTCCAAATAGTTGAAGGCGTCCTTCTCATCTTTAAAAACCTTTACATGTTTTATCAAACCTGCGATTTCGAAAATCGCCTGATGGTCCTTCTTCATGTTCGTGAAGCAGAGGACGCTGTTGTGTTCCTGGGTCCTCTGCATCATGCCCAGAAAAATCGAGAGCCCGATGGTGTTGATAAATTGTACGTCGGAAAAATTAACGACGAGCTTCTTCAACCCATGTCCGAGAAACTGCTCATTTGTTTTTTCGAGGCGTTCTGCTGCAATGTCATTTATGTAGCCTTTGGGCATCATGACGGCTACGTCCCCGGCCGATCTTGACGATAAAGAAAAATTACTCATGGTTTATGGCATTCTCCTTCTCTTTGCCCGCAGATTTTTCGATCTTTTTCACCAACACAATTTTTGTGCCAAGAGCGGTTTTTTCAAACTTGACCTGGTCCACAAACCGTCTTATCAGCTTTATGCCCCAGCCTCGTCCGGCTGTTTTTGTGGCCTCCTGATCGCGGAAGGGTTCGCCTGTTTCCCGTATGATGAACTCCGTCCCGGCGCTTTCGATCGAAACTTCCATCTGGTCGTCATCGACAGCGACGCTGACGTGGACGCTGTCGCCGCTCCCCCTGCCGTGTTCAATGGCGTTGATGCAAGCTTCGATGACCGCAATCTGAAGCTGCCCGATGGTCTCAAGGTTCAGGTTCAGGTTTTTGCCGATCTGTTCAAGGCCCTGCGCCGCAATAAGCTCCGCCTCTTTGACCATCGGCAGGGCCATATCATACCGCACAACATTTCTCTTTTGCGGGACTAACGCCTCAAAAAAATGTTCTGTCAGATCATGGGTGGACTTCGCCAGGACCTCCCTCAAGTAGAGGCAGTCG
The DNA here is from genome assembly GCA_963769335.1 of Nitrospirota bacterium. Classification (GTDB taxonomy): domain Bacteria; phylum Nitrospirota; class UBA9217; order UBA9217; family UBA9217; genus JAJYKN01. The sequence continues at coordinate 31,497 of CAVYLT010000016.1, forward strand.
ATGACATCCCGTAATGCCCGATCGTCCACGGCCCTGAATACGCCGAACTCTCCCCGGATAAAACCCGCCAGATACAGCCTATACGCGCAATCGTGGGCACGATCTTCCGTCAGCGCGAAGGATTTAGCAATACGTTGGCACGAAAGCGGTTCGACGGTATGATGGATCTTGTGGGCTATTGCGAGAGCGACCCTTCTCATTCCGAGGTCCGGAAAAAAGCTCTTCAAGACAGCGGAGCAGGAAAGCGCAATCTGTCCTTCCATGATCTCATGGATGTAAGCACTCCAGAAATCCTTCTCGTCGATATTATTCTTTGTGGAGGCTTGGGTGATGACGCAGTCCAGGTAAAAGGGGTTCCCGCCGAGATGCCTCAAGAGCAGAGGGGGGATATTGCCTGCAGCCTCATGTTCGCTCAGGAGTACCTGCGTTTTTGACGTGGCGCCATCGGGTCCCAGGGGATGTATCGGCATGCGCTCCAGGCCGCTCACAACGGGCATCTCCTGGAGCTCAGGTGCGTTTCCGCTGATGATATAGGACGTTTTCTTGTGCGACAGCGGTTCCTGGAAAAGGGAAACCAGTCGCGCGTCGGAAACACGGTCGAGAGAGAGCCCCTTTATCAAGTGAAAATCATCGAGCAAAACGGCGACCGGCATCCCTGTCGCAAGCGTTGAGCGATGGGGGGCCGCAAGTGCGACGCGGAGAGCATCAAGGGGATCACCGGCACACTGCACGTACTCGTCAATAAGGTCTTTTGCCCAGCCTGCCCCCCACTCCTCTAAGAGCAGGGACAGGGTATCGATTGATATCCCGTCACGATACAGCAATGCCTGTTCTTTCTTCGGGAATGCAAATCGTTGGCAAAGAAAGCTGGTCAGATAGGTCTTGGAAAAAGCCGCAGCAGACAGGAGCGCGGGATTGACCGTATAGGAGAAGGGGGCTACGCGGTCCTGTTTCCAGAACAGGTGGCTGAAGAGTTGTTTGAGCAGTTCAGTCTTGCCGATACCCCGCTGACCGGCCAGGACAGCGTTTTGCGCATGGCCCGAATCCGCCTTGAGGACCCTTTGATAAAGGCTGGACAGCTCATCCTGACGATTAACAAATTCTATGTCCTTAAGAGAGCTAAATGACATTTTTTGTAAAAACCTCTACTCGGTTCCTTCCTCTGTTCTTGGCATCGTACAGCGCTTTGTCAACGTTCTCAAGAAGCTGTTCTACCGTTTTGGCGTGCTCGGGATAGCAGGCAATACCGATGCTGGCCGTGATGATGTGTGTGCCGGGAACGGGATTCCCGTTTCCCTGAACCGCTTTTTGTGACACATTGTTCCGTATCCGTTCGGCTATATCTATTGCCACTGACTTGACGGTCTCGGGCAGAATAATCATGAATTCATCACCGCCGTATCGTGCGACGATGTCAATGGACCGGACGGCATTTGCTAAGGTGTCGGCCACGGCCCTCAGGACCTTGTCTCCGGCAGGATGTCCCAACGTGTCATTACACTGTTTGAACCCGTCGATATCCACCATGAGAAGACCGAAGTTGTGGCCGTGACGCGCGGATCGGGCCAATTCGTCCTTCAGCCGTTCATGCAGGTATCTCCGGTTCAGGAGGCCGGTAAGCGGGTCCGTGATTGTCAGTTTTTTGAGTTCCTCTGTTTTATTGATAAAAACATTTCTTTCCATAACGACAGCGGCATGGGTAGCGAAGGATTGAATGAGTTTCAGGTCTTCTTTATTGAATACCTCGCCCGAGGCCTTGTCTGAGAGGTTGAGCACGCCGATGATGCGGTCGTCGATCTTAAGCGGTATGCTGACGAACGAGTGGGTCTTGTAGTGCTGTCTGTTCCTTTGGAGTATTCTTGGGTCTTCTTCCAGGTCCTCCACGAGGATGGCTTCGCCCGATTGGGCCACCTTTCCGGCGATCCCTTCTCCCGGGTTGATCCTGATTTTTTCGGCTACGCCGTCGATTATACCTTTTTTGGCTTCAAGGAGCAAGGCATCTGTTTCCTGGTCGATCAGCATCAGAGAGCCTTGTTCCGCCTTGAGAAGTTGTGCCGACATGTCAAGGATCGCCCTCAAGAGTGTTTCATAGTCCTGGATCGGTGTTATCGACTTCGTCAGTTCGGAAATGGCCGCGAACTGGTCAAATTTTTTGTAAAGCTCCTGCTGCAAGCGGTAGTTCTCGATCGAAAGAGCGGCTTGCCGGCAGAATGCAGTAATAACCTGTCGATCGGCCTCCTTGAGGCCCCTGTCGTCAATGCGGAGGATCGCCTCGAGTTTTTTGCCGACCATGATGGGGAAAAAGTAGAGAGCCCCCATCCCGTGCAGGAAATCAGCGCTGGGATCTGCAATCGGTTCTGCCGAAAGGACAAACGCTCTGCCTGAGGAAAGATCCCGGACCACCGCATCATCCTCGTTGACGCTCAGGACTTCGGGAGTCCCGCTGCTTTTTTGCAGAGTGTAGAGACTCGTGTATTTTCGGTGCTTATGATCAAAAACAAGGATGGCAATACAATCGATATCGAGCAGTGAGGACAGCTTGCCGATCATATTTCTATACAGTGCTTCCGGCCGTTCCTCGGCGGAGGCGCCCCACATCCCGATGATCATTTTAAGACTTTCGAACTTTCTTCTCAGGGTAACGGTTTCCTGCGTGTGTTCTAAAAGCCTGTTCATCGAGTTTGCTACGAACCCGCAAACCTTCCATGCCTGCTGGTAGGAGGTAAAGGAAAGCGGCGCTTTTATGGAAATCGCGTTAAGCCCGGCAGCTTGCGCGAGTTCCACACATGCTCGGAAATCTTCATACGAAGAAAACGATCCCTGTCCCAGGATCACCGCTTTTTCATCCATGTAGCTGATCGGTAGGGCAAAACACGTGATTTTTGCATAACATTTGAAAATGTCCGGCTTTCCCGTCGCGACAGCCTTCATGATGAAGGAATGGCAGTAAGTGTCGCACTTTGACTTGAATTCCGCTGAGGACGAGCAGAATTCCTGGCAAGGAGGAATTGCGCCCGTCGGAACGTAAATGGGTTTCCCGGCCTGCGAAAAGACACTCAGGCAGAATCCGAAGCTCTCGGAAAGGGCCGTAAAATGATCCCACCATGAATCGTCCTTGAAGAGGTCCTGCAATTTTTCTTTTGTATCCGTGTCCGGCACACTGCCTCCAAGGTGCTGCATCTTCGTCGTTCAGAACATCGATGGATCCCGGGCCTCGATGTGACAGAGAAAAAAATTGCGTGGAATCTATTTCTCGATCCCTCAGCGCACTCTGCTGATAACCGCGGAAGAACCGAAAGATATTTAAACCGAGATTGCGATTGGATGAGTCGAACGATATGCTACCAGTCGGCGCACTACGGTTCCGATTATACAGGTTAAAGTGTATTCGGTCAATAAACGTCTTACTCTCGCACCTACTCGACCCTCTATGTATTCATTCGACCGTCACACTTTTCGCCAGGTTCCTCGGTTGATCAACGTCGCAGTTTCTGAGTACGCCTATATGGTATGCAAGCAACTGCATGGGAATGACGTTGACAAAGGGCGTAAGAAGGGGATGGACAGCCGGCACTTCGATGATATCATCGGCTTTGCCTTTCAGAGCCTCGGGAGAATCGGTTATTGCGATGACCCTGCCTCCGCGCGCTTTTACCTCTTCAATATTGGAAAAGACCTTTTCGAAGAGGTCATTCGAGGGCGCCAGGACCACAATCGGCAATTCCTTGTCAATGAGGGCGATCGGCCCGTGTTTCATCTCTCCCGCAGGATACCCTTCCGCGTGGATATAGGATATTTCCTTTAATTTGAGCGCGCCTTCAAGAGCAAGAGGATAATTGATTCCCCGTCCCAGATACAGAAAGTCCCTTGCATGGGTCAACGTCGCTGCAAGCGACCTGATCTCTGCATCTTTTTCCAGTGTCTTTTCTATTAAGGAGGGGATTTCGCAAAAACGGGCCTTCAGGGTGTCGGCTTCTTCCCGGGTCAGACTATTGCGGCTTATCCCCATGCCGAGCGCAAGAAGGTAGAGCGCGGCCAATTGTGCCGAAAAAGTCTTTGTCGACGCCACTCCTATTTCAGGACCGGAACGGGTGTGCAGGACCATGTCCGCCTCCCGCGTCGCCGTGCTCCCTTTGACATTGCAGATAGTAAGCGTACGCGCTCCTCTGCGTTTTGCTTCGCGCTGAGCCGCAAGCGTATCCGCTGTTTCCCCGGACTGCGTGATGGAAACAAAGAGCGTGTTGTTTTCTATGATGGGGCCCCGATACCGGTATTCCGAGGCGATCTCGACGTTGACGGGGATCCGTGCAATGCTTTCGATAATATACTTCCCGACCAGTGCAGCATGATAGGACGTCCCGCAGGAAACGATGTGCAGTTTCTGCACGTCCGATTTTCTTTTCAGGTGAATGCCAAGGTCCATGAGGCAGCCGACAGGATCGCCGATACGGTCACTGATGGTCGCCCTGATTGCCTGAGGCTGTTCGTAGATCTCTTTATGCATGAAGTGGTCATGCCCGCCTTTTTCCGCCATGTCGGGCGTCCAGTCGACTTTAACCGCTTTCCCCTGGTAGGAAATCAGCGCATCCGTTTCGAGGTCGCGGATCTCCATTTTGCCTTCGGCGAGGGTGCAGATCTGGTCATCTTCGATGAATATAAAATCCTGTGTGTAGGGAAGGATTGCGGGAATGTCCGAGGCAAAGTAAAGTTCCTCCCCCCCGAACCCGAGAACAAGGGGACTGCCTTTTCTGACGGCGAAGAGCGTGTTCGGACTGTTATCGCTCAGGATCCCAAGGGCATAGGTGCCCCGGAGCTCTTTGACAGCCGACCGAATCGCCTTTCTGATGGGAAGGCCTTGCCTCAGAAATTTCGTTATGAGATGCGGCACAACCTCCGTGTCAGTCTCGGAACGAAAAGTGTGGCCTTCCTGTTCGAGATGCGATCTCAGCTCCCGGTAATTTTCGATGATGCCGTTGTGTACCACGGCAATGCCTTCCACCTGGTGCGGGTGCGCATTGATCGAAGACGGTCCGCCGTGGGTGGCCCAGCGGGTGTGGCCAAGCCCCACATAAATAGCTGGTGCAGGGTCGGGAAGGATCCGTTGAAGGTCCTTGAGCTTGCCTGTGGTTTTGTACACCTCAATCCCTTTGCCGTTCCGGAATGCTATCCCGGCTGAATCATATCCCCGGTACTCCAGTCTTTTCAGACCATCAACGATCATCTGAATAGATCCTTTTTTCCCTACATAACCGACTATGCCGCACATAGTAATAGACCTCCTCACACGAAAAAATCGCCTGGATGTTAAAGCCGAGCCTCGGCAGCCGGAGCTTTAGACTTTATTTGTTCTGCCTTCTCGATTGTAAATAAATAATTTGCAGTTAGAATGTAATCATCCCGATAATCCCACTTCCCGTCACTATTTAAATCCGGTCCCGACGGTTTAGCGGTCGCACGCCGCGCAAGATAGCGATTGAAGTCCGCCTTGGTCGGTTTCCCGGCCTGAGAAAACCGAACGTTGATCTTCGGCGCTATGGTCAGGGGGTATATCATTTTCAGCTTGCCTTGAAGAACGGCGATGCTCGCCTGGTATCCGCCTTCTTGGGGTATCAGTTTTACATTCCATGTGTTGGTATTGTCGGGATCACTGCTCAAGGAAATCAATTTCGCCCCCGTTACGGCAACGTCAGATAACGTCAAGTTTCCCGGCAGGGATATGAACGTGACCAGTACTGCTGTTTTGCCGTCAGACAGTGCTACAGGCGGATCCTGGCGACAGCCGATTATATACTCCTGGTTGAACAGGGAAGCAAAGGCGTCGGCAGTCCGTTCGCCTTTGTATTCCTGAAAACGTTCCAGTACGCTTTTTTGCGTATAAATATTCCTTGCCTGCCTCGGGTGGGATGCCGGGCCGTTTCCCTGATCCGAGATGGGGATGCTTGCGGTCTGGGCCGCGGCAACCCGGTCATTTTCCTCGGCACGAGCGCTGTCTTGCGCAGGAGGCTGAACGTCGTGTCCTGCGGGAGAAAGAGTTGAGGAGTCACTCTTGTCCTGCGCCGGTATGGCCGGCCCGACCATTCCAATCGTTGACGGGACAGGTGATGATGTTCCCAATGGCACCGCACCCGCCTGCGCAGCATCAGGACCTGCTGGCGCGTTCTGAGACTGAGCGGCGGCCGACGAATCAACCAGGACGTCCGGCGGGTTGGTGATCTCTACTTGCGCCAGGAGGGGAGCGCCGGTGGCGTTGGCAAGCCGGGCCTTCAATGCATTGATTCTCCCGGGTGAGGGGCCGGTGCGATCGAAGGTCAACGTAGCGATGACGCCACTACCGGTGATCGGTGCGACCCGAATGATTACAATCCGCACGGTCCCGGGGGCAGTCGTATTTGTAGCGGTCATGGCCCCTGCAATGAGGGGCCCTTCGACCAGTCGGGGATTGGACAGCGTCGCGGGATCATAAGAAACATTGATCTCGAACGCCGACGCTCCCTCTATCCCTGCGCCCTGAATCGCAAAAATACCATCTCCCGCAGGCGCTATCGTGACCGTGGACACGGCGAAGACCGGCATCGGCCGGCACAACACCAGGATTGCCACGAAAGTCGCAAAGATCCAAACGGATATGACAGTTTTGATTTTCATCGTCTTGCCTTCTTATTGTGTGACTACACTTGCCGTTAAAGCCAGGTCCGCGGTCAAATCAACGGTGGAATTGCTTGCATCGATGCCCGTAGCAATAAAAGAGGGCTGCGAAAAGATGCTGAAGTTTATATTTACACCGGCAGCGACATCGCAGGTAACTTTGCTGAATTCTCCAGCAGGCATTCCATTTTGATTCGCAACGAGTATCCTCACTTTGCCCGGCGTGACACCATTGGCCGGCGTGTAGGCCGCAATGATGGTCGACCCGGTCGCTACGCCGGAGGCCGCAACAACGCCGGTATCTGTTTGCGGCGGCTGCGTTGTGCTCTTGACAGTTACACCCGCTGGAAGGTCGATTGTGACGTCGTATCCGGTGATGGTAGTCCCCGTCGGGATTGTCCCCCTCACCGCAGTCGCGAGCGAAACGATCGCCGTCCCAGGTTGCGGCGTGGAGCCACCGCCTCCACCACCGCAGGCCGAGAGTAGAGAAAGGACAAAAATAAGTATCTGTAAGTTTCCTAATCGTAGCCTTCTCATTTTTAGAACCTCGGATTGTAAAATTTCAATATCACAACTAATTGACGAAAATTCTGATTTAGCCCATTTACACTACATCAGGCCCGCCGCCATTTTCAGGAGCACCACCACATCGTTAATGTCGATCTTGCCATCTGGGTGGGGGACACCGTTTACGAGCGGCGCCACATCTCCACGAACAAGCTCGGAAGCAGTGGGCGCTTCGATTCCTGCTGCAATGCGGAGCGCCTTCAGCGCATCAGTCATATCTACCGTGTTGTCGCCGTTCAGGTCGCCCGCGCTGCTGTCCACGGTGAATGTTGCGCTTGGCCCTGCAGCAGAAGCATTATTGCCTGTCGCGTCACGTGCCGTATTCGCCGAAATAGATAGACCGAGCGTTCCGTCTCCGGTGATGTTGGAGATGGTGATCGTCCTTGTCGTGCCGCCCGCACCGGTTACTGCAATTGTGCCGTTTGCAGTGCCCGTTGCGTTCAAGAGAATGTTCCCGGCATAGAGGGTTATGGTATCAGCACCAGAGTAGGTCGCCGTGAAAGTTACCGGTCCGCCGTGTCTAAAAACTGCAGACTGCGAAGGCGAACTGATCGTCACGGTCGGACCGGCATTGTCCACGATAAAGGTCGTACTCGGCCCGGCGGCAGCGGCGCTGTTCCCTGCCAAATCGGTTGCCGTGCCGGCTGCGACGCTGATCCCGAGTGTCCCGTCCCCGGTTGTGCCGGAGATTGTCACTGTCCTGGTGGCGCCGGTCCCTGCGACGGCAATGTTCCCATTCGCCGTACCGGTCTTGATGAGGGAAACATTGGAGTTCCCGAGGGAAATAGTATCCGCTCCCGTATAGGTCACGGTGAACATAACGGGTCCGCTGTTTGTCCTTGTCGAGGATGGCAGGCTGATTAACGCAGACGGCGCAGTATTGTCCACGATAAAGGTCGTACTCGGCCCGGCAGCAGCGGCGCTGTTCCCTGCCAAATCGGTTGCCGTGCCGGCTGCGACGCTGATCCCGAGTGTCCCGTCCCCGGTTATGCCGGAGATTGTCACGGTCCTGGTGGCGCCGGTCCCGGTGACGGCCACCGTCCCGTCCGCCGTGCCCGTCTTGATAAGCGAGATATCGGCATTCGTGAGGGAAATGCTGTCGGCTGCGGCATAAGTTACGGTAAACGTCACCGGCCCGACATTCGTCCTGGTCGTCGACGGCGCATCGATGACGATCGACGGCGCCGTGGAATCGTAGGTCCTGCTGAATGTCGCAGCCGCGCTGTTTCCATTCCCTGCGGCATCGTGCGCTGCATTGGCCGCAATGCCGACAGTCACCATACCGGCGCTGGAAGGCGTTAGGGCAAAAGAGTAGTCGGACCCGCTGCCGGCAAAGGAGCCGATGGAACCGTTTATCGCCGATATGCCGCTGGCGGCAAATCCCGTCACCGGCTCGCTGAAGTGGACGTTCACCGGTATCGTCGAGGTATTCGTCGGGTCGCTGACCGCTGAACTGAGCGTCACGGTCGGAGATATATTGTCGACAATGAAGGTCGTGCCCGGGCCTGAACCGGCGGCACTGTTGCCTGCCAGGTCGCTTGCCGTGCCGGCCGCAACGCTGATCCCGAGCGTTCCGTTCCCCGTTATCCCGGAGACCGTAACCGTTCTGGTGCCAGCCCCTATCCCGGAGACAGCGACAGCCCCGTTCGCCGTGCCGGTTTTGATGAGCGAAATATTCGCGTTCGTCAGGCCGACATTAGAAGCTCCCCCATAGGTCACCGTGAAGGTCACCGGTCCGCTATTTGTTGCAGCCGATGAAGGAGAACTTATGGCGACTGTCGGCGCTATGGTGTCATACGTTATACTAAAAAGAGTCGATGCCGTGTTTCCGTTGCCTGCAGCGTCGTGCGCTGCATTAGCCGGGATGTTAACCGTTACCGTGCCGTTGGCATTCGGAACAACGACGATGGAGTAGTCGGCGCCACTGCCGCCAATTGATCCGAGACTGCCATTGGAGACGCTTACTCCGCTGCTGGTAAAGCCGGTCACCGGTTCGCTGAAGTGCACGGTCACCGGTATCGTTGACGTATTCGTCGGATCGCTGACTAAGGAACCGATCGTCACGGTCGGCGCGATGGAGTCATAGGTCCTGCTGAACTGAGTTGCCACGGTATTACCGGTATTACCGTTTCCTGCCGTGTCATGCGCTACATTGGCTCCAATATTTACAGTTACTATGCCGTTACCGCCCGGTGTTACTGTAAAAGAATAGTCGGTGCCGCTGCCGGCAAATGATCCTATGCTGCCATTGGAGACGTTTACTCCGCTGCTGGTAAAGCCGGTCACCGGTTTGTTGAAGTGTACTGCCACCGGTATAGCTGAGCTATTGGTCGGATCGCTGACTATGGAACTGATCGTCACGGTCGGCGAAGTATTGTCCACAATAAAGGTAGCGCTCGGTCCCGCACCGAGCGACAGGTTGCCGGCAAGGTCACTGGCCGTGTTCGGGTTGATCGATATGCCGAGCGTGCCATTGCCTGTGGGGTTTAAAATAGTGACCGTCCTTGTTAAGTTGCCGGAGCCACCGACAGAAATCGTTCCGCTTGTCCCTGTCCCGTTCAGCGTCACATCACCCGTTGAAAGGGTCACAGAGTCAGCGCCGCTGTAGGTCACGGTGTAGCTCACGGAATCGCTGCTCGTCGCTATGTTTAACGACGGTGTGCTGATTGTCAGCGTGGGGGCCACAGTGTCATAGGTCCGAGTGAGAGGTACCGCCTTAGTGTTGTAATTGCCGCCCGATGGTGCATCGTGCGCGACATTGGCGGCGATGCCCACGGTCACCGTCCCGTTGCTGATGGGCACAACGGTAAAGGAATAGCCAGACATCCCATCGGTGCCGGTAAATGAGCCGATATTTCCGTTGCTGACGCTTACCCCGTTGCTCGTAAAACCATACACCGGTTTTGTGAAGTGGACGGTTACTGGTATCTGTGAGGTATTGGTCGGGTCGCTGATAATAATAGAAGTATCGATCGTCGTGGCTGGATTCACGCTATCAAAGACCCTGGTGAGCGGGATTGCCGCAATGTTCGGGTTTCCCGCAATGTCCTGCACTTTGTTGGCCGGGATATCCACAGTCACCGTACCGTTGCTGGCCGGCGTAACGACAAAGGAGTAGGATTGTCCGCTTCCGGTAAATGACTGGATGCTGCCGTTGCTGACAGTTATATTACTGCTACCGAAATTTAACACAGGTTCGCTGAATTGGACGGATACCGGTATCGGCGACTCATTGGTCGTCGATGTGGCGGATGAACTGATCGTGACCGTCGGCTGGGTATTGTCAACGGTAAAGGTAGAACTCGGTCCTGCCCCGAGAGACTCGTAGTTGCCTGCAAGGTCGCTGGCTGTTCCCGCTGCGATCGTAATGCCGAGCGATCCATCGCCGGTGAGGTTCGAGATGGTGACGAGCCTTGAGGTTGTGTCAGTCCCGCTGACCGCAACCGTTCCGTTTACGCCGCTGCCGGCCCCGTTCAACGTTATATTCCCGGAGGCAAGGGTTATCGAGTCGGCGCCAGTGTACGTTACCGTATAGGTCACGCTCGTCGCGTTTCTGGCCACGGTAAACGACGGTGCGCTGATCACGAGCGTTGGCGCTATATTGTCCACCGTGAACGTAGCGCTCGGTCCGGTACTGAGGGACTGGTTGCCTGACAGATCGCTTGCCGTGTTTGCCGAGATTGAGATACCCAGCGCTCCATTGCCGGCAAGATTAGAGATGATGATTGTTCTCGTCGTGTTTCCCGATCCGCTGACATCGACCTTCCCGCTTGCTCCGATCCCGCTCAGCGCCACATTCGCGGCTGAAAGCGTAACGGCGTCAGCGCCGCCGTAGGTCACCGTGTAGGTCACGCTCGCACCTGTCTTCGCGTTGGTTACAGATGGTGCGCTGATTAGCAGGGTCGGCGCGGTCCTGTCGAAGGTCACGATGCTCGTATCCGTCACTGCCGTAACGTTTACTCCGGCATTTCCCGCCAGATCGCGGAAGGAGACAGAGAAAGTAACGGGTCCTTCCGCGTCGCTTCCGCTCATCAAATATGCCGCTGTCCAGCCTGTGCCGCTGACGCCGGGCGTTACTGCGTGGCCGGCTATGGTCACGGTCGGAGCGCTGATGGCTTCCGAGGCGGTGATTTTCAAGGTGACGGTATCGCCGACTTTGGCAAGGGTCGTGGTAGGATTGCTCGTAAGAATTTGGACAATCGAGAGCGTCGGGGTAGTTTTATCGAAGGTAACGGAGCTTCCGTTCGTTGTCGCGGTTTTGGTCACTCCGGCATTGCCTGCGAGATCGCTGTAAGAGACAGAGAACGTGACGGTCCCCTCTGTATTGAGATCGGTCATCGTATATGCTGCTGTCCAGCCTGTGCCGCTGCCGCCGGGCGTTACTGCGTGGCCGGCAATGGTCACGGTCGGAGCGCTGATGGCTTCCGAGGCGGTGATATTCATGGTTACCGTATCGCCGACTTTGGCAAGGGTCGTGGTAGGATTGCTCGTAAGAATACGGACAATCGAAAGCGTCGGGGCCGTTGTATCGAAGGTAACGCTGGTGGCATCGGTCGTGGCGCTCACGGCAATGCCCGGATTGCCCGTCAGATCCGCAAAGGAGATGGAGAAGGGCACCGGACCTTCAGTATCGCCGGCCTGCATTGTATAGAGGGCGGTCCAGCTCGTGCTGCCCCCGGTCGGGACCACCGCATGCCCCGCGAGCGTCACGGTCGGCGTGCTGATGGCTTCCGAGGAAGTGAAGGACAGAGTGATCAGGTCGCCGGTCTTCGCCCGCGTGGTATTGGTATTGCTCGACACGATATGAACAGGCAACAGGGTCGGCAGCGTTTTGTCGAAGGTAACGCTGGTGGCGTCGGTCGTGGCGGTAACGGCTACGCCGGGATTGCCGGCAAGGTCGGCAAAGGAAACGGAGAAGGGCACAGGACCATTGGAATCACCTGAAGTCGTTGTGTAGATGGCAGACCATGTCGCACCGTTGCCGGTTGCGGCAATGGTGTGGCCTTCAATCGAGACAACAGGCGTGCTGATGGGTTCTGAGGAGGTGAACGATAGCGTGATCTGATCGCCGGTCTTGGCCCGTGCGGTATCGGCATTGTTCGATATGATATGTACGCTCGACAGCGTGGGCGGTGTGCTGTCGAAGGTAACGGCGGTTGAATCGGTCGTGGCGCTTACCGGGGCGCCGACGCCGCCGGCGTCCAAATCCGTGAAAGCGATAGAGAACGGGATGATCCCTTCACCCTCGGAGCCGGTCATGACGTACGAAGCGGTCCAGATGCCGCTCACCAACGCCACCGACGCCGCATGGCCTGCGATCGTCACGGTCGGCGTGCTGACGGGTTCCGACGAGGTAAAAGAAAGAGTGACGGTATCCCCGCTCTTCGCCAAAGACGTGTTGTTGGGGTTGTTCGAAGCAATATGAACGGAGGTCAATGTCGGGAGATCATCCGTAACCAGCGTTGTCGTGATATTCGAAGAAAGGCTGTTGATGGTACACGTTGTCGGCGTCCTCGAATCGCATCCCTGCCAGTCCGTTATCCACGTATTCGGCAAAGTCGCATACAGTGTTACCCGCGCTGTCTTGATTACGTTCTGGGATGTGCACGTGCCGCTCATCATTGAACCGTTCCATGTACAGTTCAGACCGGTTACGTTGCCGGTGATCGAAACAACACCGCCCGTCTTGCCGGAAGAACTGACGCTGACACGGTAATAAGGCACTGAAGCCTGTCCAGAACTATTAGCGCCCCAGGCCGTCACGGTGCCATCGCTTTTTAATGCTATGGCTGTATTACTTCCCGCGGCAATTGCCTTCACTCCAGCCAAAGTTGCCGGGACGAAGTATTGCTGCACCGCACCTGAATAATTTTCACCCCAGGCGGTTACAGTACCGTCGCGCTTAAGCGCCAGCGTATATTGAAAACCGGCGGCTATGGCAACCACATCAGTTAATCCCGCCGGCACCTCTGTCTGGTGATAGTTATCTTGCCCCCAGGCAGTTACCGTGCCGTCGCTTTTGAGCGCTACTGAATGAGTATCGCCTGCGGCAATGGCGACTACACCGGTCAAACCGGATGGAACATTTGTCTGCCCAAAGGAACTCCAACCCCAGGCAACGACGGTGCCGTCATTCTTAAGGGCCAGGTTGTGAAATCCTCCCGCGGCAACGGCGGCTATGCCGGATGTCGGCGAGGAAGCCGGATTAGACTCCCCGTGGGAATTATCACCCCAGGTTACGACTGAACCATCGCTTTTAAGCGCAATTGAATGGGCTTCTTCAGCGCTGATCGCGATTACATTAGTTAATCCCGCCGGCACCTCTGTCTGATGATCACTATCATCACCCCAGGCGGTCACGGTGCCGTCGCTTTTGAGGGCCACGTTATGGTTCCATCCTGCGGCAATGGCAGTTATCCCGGACAACGGCGGGTCAGGCTGGACGTAGGTATTAGTACCCCAGGTTACAATAGAACCGTCGCTTTTAAGCGCCATTGAATGGGTGGCGCCTCCGCTTATAGCTTTTACGCCGGATGCGTCCACCAAAGGCACAGTTTTCTGACCGTAAGTGTTGTCCCCCCAGGCTTCTACGGAGCCGTCATCTTTGAGCGCTACGACGTGGCTTGAGCCCGCAGTAATAGCGATAACACCGGACGACAAGTCGGCCGGGACGGCTGCGGCGTCTCCCAGGACCGCCACTGTGCCATCGGACTTGAGCGCAATCGTTTGATTTCCACCTGCGGCGATGGCGGTGACTGCTGTCAGACCGGAAACGCTCGTCTGTCCATAGGTATTATCACCCCAGGCGGCTACTGTGCCGTCGCTTTTCAGGGCGACCGTATGATTGCCTCCCGCAGCAATGGCGATAACCCCTGCCAAGCCCCCGGGAACATCCTTCTGTCCTTTCGAATCGTCACCCCAGGCAGTCACCGTGCCATCACTTATGAGAGCAACCCAATGATTTCCTCCCGCAGCAATAGCTATCACGCCTGACAAACCGTCCGGTGCTGCCGCGGCGTTTCCCAGTGTCGTCACTGTGCCGTCGGACTTGAGCGCAATCGTTTGATTTCCACCTGCGGAGACGGCAGTCACTTTTGTCAGGCCGGAAACGGCCGTCTGTCCGCTTGTGTTGTCACCCCACGCCGCTACCGTGCCGTCACTTTTCAGCGCGACCGTGTGATTATTTCCGGCAGCGATGGCGGTGACCCCTGTCAGGCCGGAAGGCACGTTCGTCTGCCCCTCGATGTCCCGGCCCCAGGCAGTTACCGTTCCGTCGCTCTTGAGAACGACAGTATGGTTCCCTCCTGCGGCAACAGCCAAGACCCCGGAGGTGAACGCAAATGCGGTCGAAATGCCCGTGAGCGAGAACAAGAGATAAATTATTGCTGCAAGGCAGATTTTTATTTGCATTTGGTACCTTCTTCCTGGAATCCATTTATGATTCGACGTACGCTCGTCCATCGGAACGGAGGGATGCTCCTGTCTTGAATATTAGGTAGAAATCTGCATTCAAAAAACTCTCTTTTTCGACCCACTATTATGGAATATGAGAGCAGCACCGAATTGGATAAAAACAAAGCGCACTAAAAAAGTGAACACTATTGGCTTACAAAAAGCAAGAATCATACCTGAACTATATTTTGCGCAAAATATAAAAAACAGAATGCACTAAAGTCGATGAACGAGTGCAAGAAGAGCTTATGGCAGCAAATTGGCTAAAAAAGCTTGATTTATAATTGAGGGCAAAACTGCATTTTGGAGTGATAAGATAGCCCGGGAAGGAGTAGACCGAGATCTTATTGTCGGTTTACGAATGAAAAAGAACGGAAACTGTATCCAGGAGTAACAGTAATTACTTAAAAAACGTTTACTGTTAATGTGTTGGAAAAAGTGTTTCCTCCGGATACACGTTAATTTGACGGAAGAATATCATATGTGTGTCCACAAGATACAGATTGTTATCAAATGATCTTTCTTTTACCTATAAATTCTACGAAAAGGCGGTTTTTACATCAGGCATCAAAATTGCTTATGCCTGTACTATGCCGATAACAAGAAAAAAAATACTTATAGTTGATGAAGCGGGCTTTTCAAGGATCTGCTCTGCTATACTCGAAAAAGAAGGTTACGGTACAAACACCATCAGCGATGTTCATCAGATTGGAACGACGGTGAAGTTTGACGACATCGGTTTGGTAATTACCAGTTATCCTTACGGGTCGACTCTGTTCGAGGAGCTCACCGCCTTGAAGATACCGACGTTAATTCTTTCTGACCATTTGTGCAGAGACTTAGTGTTGACACTCGATCGTTTCGACAGGTCTCTCTCGCATTGTATGATCAAACCGCTGGATTACGCTAAATTCAAGACCGTGGTAAGTAAAGTGATGTCCAGCCATGGAACATTCTCAGAAATATGACTTGAAGTTCATTCGAGAGGCTCGGCGGTAGTCATTCCGTCATACTTGCAAACTTGCCTGGTGAAAATCCAGTTTGCGTAGGTCTCAAAAAAAGGATATCTGCATGTACGAAGCATTTTTTGAATTTAAAACGAAACCCTTCGAGTTGCTTCCAAATCCGGACTTCCTTTATATGAGCCGGACTCATAAAAGGGCGATGCATTATCTCCAATACGGGATTCAGGAAAGGGCCGGTTTTATTCTTCTTACCGGAGAAGTGGGATCGGGAAAAACGACGCTCATCAGCGATCTTGTGTCACGGTTGGCAGGGAATGTGATACTCGCCAGGGTTTTTAATACCAAGGTCAACTCCGAGCAACTGATTGCAATGATCAATGATGATTTTGGCCTGGATGTAAAAGACAAAGACAAAGTATCTCTCTACAAGGACTTGAATGATTTTCTTATCGAGCAGCACGCACGGAAACTTAATGCCGTGCTTATCATTGACGAAGCCCAAAATCTCAAACCCGATCTCCTGGAAGAAATCAGGATGCTCTCCAACCTCGAAACGAATACGGCGAAACTTCTCCAGATTGTGCTGGTTGGACAGCCGGAATTGCGAGAAGTCCTTTCTTCCCCGAATTTGAGGCAATTGCGGCAACGGATCAGCATCAACTGCCGCATCAATCCGCTGCCGAAGGAAGAAACGCGCGAATATATTTTACATCGACTCAATGTCGCCGGGAACAGAAATGCCGTAAGGTTCACCGACGAAAGCATTGATCTTGTATATCTGCACAGCAAAGGCATTCCGAGACTCGTAAACATCATGTGCGATTTCCTGTTACTGACCGCTTATATCGAAAAAACGAGAGAAATCGATGCCCAGATGGTCAATGACATCGTGCAGGACCTGGACTTTGACATACTCTACTGGGGGGCGGATGATTCGGAATCAAAAAAGAACATAAGTCAATCGATGCTTTTTGGCGCCTTTGGCATACCAGACCCGGACCAGGAATACGAAAAACGGGAAATCGGGCGGGAAAAAAGCACTTAATTCATAATTTGAAAGCACAGCATGAATTCACAACGCCGTGATGAATTGCACAAACTACATAATAGCGAAGTTGAACAATAAGTACAAAAGAAACGTTCAAGCGACGTATTTACCTTCGCACTGTCCCGATAACGTTTATATGAGCATGAAATTAAACAGGCCCTGTCAGTTCGCCGGTGTGACTGAGAGGGCGGAGCATGGCCGAATAAACCGTCTCCTCTCATGCAGATCCTGAATGCAGCATCGTGACAGTAACGTGGAATCGGGTTCACTCTTTAATACGAACAGAGAGTACAATCACAGGGGATAGACATGTATAGGCATCTGTTCTTAATCATGGGGGACGTTTTAATCGCTGTGTTAGCCGTAATCGCGGGCTCGCTTTTACGATTCGGTGAAATTGAGACACTGGAATCGACGCAGCTGGAACGTACTCTTATTTTTATAGCTGTAACCGTTTTTGTAACGTATGTCGTCGAACTTTACAATTTCGATAAAAACTACAAAAAAAGGGAAATCATTATACGTATCAACCTGGCCGTATTCGGCTCCTTCATCCTGCTGTCGGCGGTACACTATATGCTTCACATTACCATGTTCTGGCGCGGGATGCTTCTGGCAACGCTCGTGGCCTTCGGCATTTTTCAGTTTTTGTGGCATGTCGGGTACCGGTGGATCATCAATTCCTCTTATCTCGCCCGAAAAGTCCTGGTTCTGGGCACCGGACCGCTGGCCAAGAAAATAGGAGAACTCATCCAGTCGACTAATCACCAGCATGTTCTCACGGGATATCTTCAATTAGGAAACGAGATGGTTGCGGTTCCTGCTCATGCCATTGTTGGAAACGGCATGGGCTTTGCCGAAATAATAAAGAAGGAGAAGGCCCAGAAACTCGTTATCTCCCTCTCCGAGCGGAGGGGAGCGTTTCCTCTCCAGGACGTCCTCAACTGTAAATTCTGCGGCATTGAAGTCGTCGATGCGCCGTCTTTTTATGAAGAACTTACCGGGAAGCTGCTTATCGAAAACATCACGCCGGGTTGGTTCATTTTTTCCAACGGTTTCAAATTGAATACGAGGATAAATATCTTTAAGAGATTTTTCGATGTCGCGGGCTCATTGCTCGGCCTGGCGCTTACGTTTCCTCTCTATCCGCTCGTCGCGCTCATTATCAAAATCGATTCACGCGGCCCCATTTTCTTCAGACAGATTCGGGTCGGAGAAATGGAGAAGGAGTTTTTTATCTATAAGTTCAGGACCATGCGACAGGATGCCGAAAGCGGTACCGGCGCCGTCTGGGCGCAATCGAATGACCCCCGCGTTACACGGATCGGGAAGTTCCTCCGTAAAACCAGGATTGACGAACTGCCGCAACTGTACAATGTTTTGAAGGGAGAAATGAGTTTTGTCGGACCGAGGCCGGAACGGCCGGAATTCGTGAAGAAACTGAAGGAAGTCGTACCCTTCTATTCCGAGCGGCATTTCGTAAAGCCGGGAATAACGGGATGGGCCCAGATACGGTATCCCTACGGCGCCTCGGAACAAGACGCGCTTGAAAAGCTGAGGTATGATCTTTATTATATTAAGAATATGTCAATCTTTCTTGAAATGACCATTACGCTAGAGACGGTAAAAGTTATGCTTTTCGGCAGAGGAGCAAGGTAGGATTAAAAATGATAAAAAAAATTACTTATTGTCTCATATTTTTTTCCCTGTTCGTATTCAATCGGCCGATGCACGCCGAATCCTATATCATCGGCGATGAGGATATGCTGCAAATCTCCGTTTGGGGGAACCCCGAGCTTAACGTTCATGTGCCGGTACGCCCCGATGGCATGATTTCCATGACCCTTATCGGAGATGTAAAGGCATCGGGATTGACACCGCAAGATCTGAAAAAAAACCTGGAAAAGGAACTTTCGCGTTATGTGAAGTCGCCTATAGTCAGCGTCGTGGTCACGGCAATAAACAGCTTCAAAGTTTACATATTTCGCGGCGGAGCATCGAAGGCTCCGACTTCAAGAGACAGTGCAACTGCAGGCAATACTGCGGGTGGTGCGACGTCCGCCGGTGCATTATCAGGACAAATTACGCTCAGAAGACATACGTCTCTTCTCCAACTCCTTGCGCAGCTTGGCTCACTCGATGACGTGGATTTGAAAAATGCATACTTGTTGAGATCTGGAAATAAGCTTGATGTCAATTTTGAGAACCTCTTCAGAAACGGCGATTTGTCTGAAGATGTTAAACTGGAACCTAATGACACAATCTTTCTGCCGGGCGGCGGGTTTAGCAGTGATATTCGCGTTACGGGCGCCGTGAAAGCACCGGGAATTTTCCCTTTCTCGCTCGGTATGACTGCGCTGGACGCAGTGCTCGTCGCCGGGGGCTTTACCCCGTTCGCTAATGAAAATAACGTATTGATCATAAGAAAAGACGGGAATGCGGTCAAAAACATCGAAGTAGAATTGAAAGACGTCATGGACGGGGACATCGGGAAAAATGTTTCATTGAAACCGGGAGACCTTGTTACCGTCAAGACGGGATTGTTTTAGGAGGGGGTATGGCTGAAAAAGGACTTATTGATTTAAATATTATTAAATACTACTGGGGAGTTGTTTACCGAAGAAGGTACATCGCCATGGCCATTGCTCTTATTGTGCTCTCCCTGTTTACGTGGGGGAGCTTTTTTATGTCCAAGACCTATGAGGCCAGTGCTACGGTGTTCATCGAACGAAGTTCTCTGATGAGCCCACTGCTTCAAGGAGTCGGCGTCACGATAAGCATGGAGGAACGTCTCAGAAATCTCAGGAATATCCTGACGAGCAGAAATCTCATTGAACGCGTGGTCAAAAAACTTCATCTGGATGCAAAGGTAACAAATCCAGCCCAGTACGAGAGCTTGATAGCCGGGATGAGAAAACGAGTCGAAGTAAGTGTAAAATCCGGGGGAGATCATGCCACCGACCTGTTGTTCAAGATTGCCTACCGGGGAAGCGACCCGAAGAAAATCACGGAGATGGTGACTACTCACGTTGAGGAGTGCATTGCGATCAGCGACAGCTCCCGTGCAAGTGACGTCGCAGGTGCGTTCGAATTCATTCAAAAGGAAATGGAAGCGTACAAGACAAAACTCGCCGTAGCAGACAAAGGCATCAGAAGGTTCAGGGAAGAGCACCCGCAGATGGTCCCCCAGACCGAGAATGCACTGCTTTCGAGAATCGAAAATTATCAAAACGGACAGATAGATGCGGAAATCAAATTACGGGAACTCAGCAAGAGAAGAGAAAGCCTGAAGAAACAACTTTCCGGTGAAAAGGAACTCACGACCGCCTTTGTAACAAGAGACGGCTCACCGCAGGCACGGCTCAATTATCTGAACAACCAGCTGATGATGCTTTTGACGAAATACACTGATAGCTATCCGGAAGTTATAAAGGTGAAGAACGAGATCGATGAGCTGCAGAAGCAAGTTTCGGAGGCATCCGATCCATTGAAAGAGGACGGCTCCGGATCGGCCAGAAGCGAGACCGCGGCCATGAACCCCGTGTACCAGCAGCTGAAAGAAGAACTGGCCAAGGCCGACATTGAAATCGAGACCCTGCGGGCTCGCCAAGACGAGTTTGAGCGACAGCAAAAGAAAGGACAGACGATCTTAAGGAGCATGCCCAGGGAGCAGGAAGAATGGACGAGGCTGCAGCGTGACAGAGGAGTATACCAGCGAATCTACGATGATCTGCTGAATAAACTGGAGAGCGCCAGGGTGTCCCGCGACCTCGAATTAGGCGACAGCAATACGACCTTTCGCGTGGTCGATCCTGCAGTCGAGCCCCAGTTGCCCATTAGCCCCAACAGAGTTAAAATGATTTTGCTTGGGATCATTATGGGAATTGTCTCGGGTGTGGGGGCCATCGTGGCATTCGATTATCTTAACCCGACGTTCAAAAGCGAGGACCAATTCGAAACCGATCTCAAAGTGCCTTTTCTCGTGGCGATACCGGAGATATTTACGGAACATGATCTGGCGACTGCCGCGATTCTCGACAAAAAAATATACAAAGCCGTTGCAATATACCTCGGCATTATTGGAATAGTGTTTGTGCAGCAATTTTTGTATCAGTATATGGGGATATCGTTTTTCGGCAAAACATGACACAATACCGCGTGGCTTGCAACGGATGAATTTTATCCTTACTTCGGGGGGATAAAGATATCCCGTTCCGGTGGGGTGCGTAATTCACGTAGCTGTAGGAGAGAATAAGAATGAGCAGGATTGAAAAAGCACTCGAAAAAGCATCATGGTTGAGAGGCCCGGTCAAGGATTCCGCGCAAGCGCAGAATCCTCATTTCAGGGACCAGATTCATTCCCTGCCTGCTTTCGAGGTTGGTGAGCCTATTATCGACGAATCCTCGGTCGACGAACATGTCGTTTGCATAAGGGACCCCTATTCTCCCACTGCCGAGCAATATAAAAAATTGCGAGCACGCATTTTTATGGCTACGCAGAAGGACAAGTTGAACAGTTTGCTCGTCACCAGTTCCCGGGAAGGCGAAGGAAAAACATTGACGGCGGTCAATCTTGCGATCACCATTTCGCAAGCGATAGACCATACCGTTCTCCTGATCGACGCTGACCTGAGAAGACCCACTATACATACCTATCTTGGTCTCGAGCCGAGAAAGGGGCTCAGCGAGTACCTGCAGTCGAAGGTCGAGCTTTCCGATGTGCTCGTCAAAACGGGGATTGGAAAGCTCGTTCTGCTTCCGGCGGGCGCCCCACCGGAAAATCCGGCCGAATTACTCGCCTCAGAAAAATTCAGGGATTTGGTGAAGGAGATGAAATATCGTTATGACGACCGTTATGTCATAATAGACTCACCGCCGCTGCTTCTTGCGTCGGACGCAATCCATCTTGGAGAATATATTGATGGCGTCATCTTCGTCGTCCAGGCGGCCCGGACCTCGCCCGCTACCGCCGCAAAGGCCCTCTCTCTCATTAAGAACAGCCACGTAATCGGGACCGTCTTCAATAATGTGCCGTCATTCATTTCCTCGCACAACAACAATTCGTACTATTATCGTTACAGAGCACAAGCTGGGGCAGAAGAAACCGGCTCGGTTTATGACCGTATCGCCGGATGGATCGAAAAACTGCAAAAATCATTGGCGCAGAATGAAGGAGTCGGCGCGGTTTATGGTGCTCTCACCAGATGGATCAAAAAACTGCTCCATCGATGATTATGACGCGCTGCTCTGTGCAGGGAATGAGACATATCGTCAGCGGGATCTTCCTGCTTCTCGTCCTTTTTCTACCGGATGCGTGGGGAGGGGATAACTACATCCTTCAGCCTGTGCTCACCCTCAGCGAAGAGTATAACGATAATATTCTTCTTCAGCGCAGCAACAAGGAATATGACACTATAACGAGGGTTGATCCCTCAATTTATTATCATTACAATTCATCGTTGTGGACCTGGGACGCAAACTATACCCTGGATTACCGGCTTTTTTCGGAGCATTCGCAGTACGACGGCACGAGCCAATATCGAAACCTGAGGAATCTTACCGAGGTCGTCGACAACTTTTTCTTTGTTGAAGCTATCGATGACTATCAAAAAGTTTCAACCGACATAACGACTGATTACACGCAGCAGAGCCTGCTCGTAAATCAGATCGATCAGCACATTTTTACCCTGCATCCTTACCTGGTCGTGAAAGCCTCCTCGAATACAGCCCTTGAGTTCGGCCACACCTATAGGGACACGCAATATACCGGTGAAGGGATCGACCGGATCGATAACATCGATTATTTAGAGGCGCAGACGAAGGTGACGTCGAACCTGACGTCTACCATCGGAACGAGGCACACGAGGGAGTTGAACAGCATCCAGAATTTCGATCAACTCGACGTTTATGCCGGCCTCCAGTATACATACGCTGATAAATCCTCGCTCTACGGCACTCTGGGAAGAAGCTGGTTCGATTACCAAATAACCGGTAAAACCAGCGAGGACTTTTGGAGCGCCGGCATTAACCACAAATTCTCGACGGTCACGGTTTCCGCGGAAACTGCGGTGAATTATATTCAGGACCCTCAGCAAATATCAACAAGGCAATATGTATATTCGGCAAGCATGGTGCGAGATTCACCGCGCTCCAATCTTACCCTGGTAGGAGCGTTGAAAGACTATAAAAACATTGCCGGCGGTACGCTCGTGTATCGGAGCCACGAAGCCCAGGGTGCCTATCGCTACTATCTCACGCCGAGGACAACGGGTATCTTAGGGATTTATTACCAGGACCTGGAATACAAGACCCTTGCAACGCACACGTACTTATCGCTTTCCAACCTGCGCATTGAACACCTGCTCGCGGAAAAGATCACCCTGGGCACGGAGTACCGGTATCTGAACAGTTATTCACCGCTCATAGCCACGAACTGTTACACGAACAATCGAGCGATTGTCGATTTGAAAATACAATTTTAATGATCGAAGGAGCGTATATGGAATCTATACTGGTAACTGGCGGCGCTGGTTTTATCGGAAGCAATATTGCTGAGGCATTGCTGCTGCGCGGCAACCGGGTCGTCGTGCTCGACGACTTGAGCACCGGCCGGATGGAAAACATACTGGACCTCTCCAAAAACGACAAACTGAAATTTGTCAAGGGCAGCATCCTCGACAGCAAATTGCTCAGGTCCATCATCAAATCGGAGAACATTTCCCGAATATCGCACCAGGCCGCAGTCGCGAGTGTCGCAAAGAGCGTGGCTGATCCCGCTAAAACGATGGAAATAAACGTCGTTGGGACGGCCAACCTATTTCATATTGCGTCGGAAAACGGTTGCAAGAGAGTCGTGTTTGCAAGTTCTTCCGCTGTCTACGGAGACTCGCCGGAACTTCCCAAGCGGGAATCCATGCCGGTCGCCTCCAAATCTCCCTATGCCATGTCAAAGGCCGCGGATGAGATGCTTGGCGGCGTTTTTGCGGGATTGTACAACATCGACATCGTGGGGTTGCGGTATTTCAATGTCTACGGAAAACGACAGGATCCGGGATCGGACTATGCAGCGGTCATTCCGAAATTCATCATGCAAGCTCTCGGTAATGAATCTGTCACGATAGAAGGAGACGGCGGGCAGACACGGGACTTCATTTTCATCGACGACGTGGTGAACGCCAACATCAAGGCCCTGACGGGGGAACGAACATCGGGGTCCGTTTTCAATATCGCAAACGGCGAACAGACAAGCATACGAGATCTGGCAAGGATGATCATTGAAACGGTCGGGTCTAAGTCAGAGATCGTTTTCAAGCCGGCAAGAACGGGCGACATCCGGGACTCGGTCGGCGACAACAGCAGCGCCATAAAACACCTTGGCTTCCGCAACAAATACACAATGCGTGAAGGACTAGCCGCTACCGTTGCGTGGTACCGCGATAACGCAGGAAAAAGATGCGCGGCATAACACCGCGAGTTTCGACCCTCGTCGCTGTCCGACCGCACTCCCTGGCAGTTGCCAGGCATAATCGGGTACAAATCCAAGCACGATTCCTCGGGATTTGTACGTCAAAAAATGTCATGAGATGCCGCGTGCAGAACGTTCGAAAGAAAACGTTGCGGACCGAATAAACGAGGTGACGTAACATGTCGGCTGATCCACTTGTAAGTGTAATCATTCCCACCTATAATCGCGCGAAGCTGATTCCCGCGGCTGTCGCCAGCGTTGTTAGCCAGTCATATAAAAACTTTGAAATAGTTGTTGTCGATGACGGATCCACAGATGATACAAAAAAGGTTATCAGAAATTTACAAACCGGCAATGACATAAAATACATTTATTCTGAAAATGGAGGCCCCGCGCATGCTAGAAACATTGGAATGAGATCTGCTCAAGGCAAGTATATTGCGTTCCTTGACTCGGATGACTTGTACTATCCTTATAAACTTGCACTGCAGGTGTCATTCATGGAATCTCACCCGGAGGCCGGGCTTGTGTATACGGAAGTGACGGGGTTTGATGACGCTGATTATTTCGAGGAGTATCATCTTAGGGCATATCACAGGCTTTACAATAAAAAGGGATGGTCATATGATGACCTATTTGATATCCGCGGTGAGCTTAATTGTGAGGCCGTGAAAAAAACCGTCCCTTACTATATTGGAAATTTGTTTGACTATGTCTTGCAGGGACCGCTTGTTATGACGAACACGGTGCTTTTCCCGAAAGAAATTCTGACGGAGGTAGGATATCAAAATGAAAAATACCGTCTCGGCGAGGAATATGAACACATCACCCGTATATGTAAAAAATACAAGGTGGGATTTCTGAACATCCCGACTTACAGTCTGCGATACCATAAAGAGCAAATTTCAAAAGTCAAAGTGCCGCGATCAAAGGCAAAGGTCATGGCGGAAATCGGGATGGAAAAAGTTTTTTTGCAGACGGTCCTGGACCTCGGTTGTGATGACAAGGATTATTACCGGCAAAACCACGAATGGTTGAATCCCCGGGTCGCCTCGCTCTATCATTGCCTTGGTGAAAAAATGCTTGAAATCGGTCATGCCGGCGAGGCCAGGCAATATTTTTTGAAAGGACATTCCATTGCTCCCACGTGGAGGAAAAACATTGTTTCCTGGATCATGTCTTTTTTGCCGTCAATCATCAGGCGTTTGGCAGTCGGAATCTCAGGAAGGATACCCGTATGATAAATATGAAGGAGAAATTGTATTCTGTGGCGTCCCAGTACTTGAGTCACGCTAGCCTGGTGCAAGGAACACTGAAAAACAGCGAGCAGCCCCTGACGTGCCTATTTGTCGAGAATTCGAAAGTACGGGAATATATTTCGGAAAGATCCTTTATTGAAGAACCTAAGACCCTTAAAAAATGGCTCTTGTGGATACCATCTTTAAAAAAAATTGTTTCGGATCCACAAGTTTCATTTGATCTGTGCATTGCAGTTCTTCCCAAACGGTATGACGCCTACTTCGAAGGCCTCTATAATTTCAGGGCAGATGAATGGGTCCGGCAAGTCATTGACGTTTCCGGCTCTCAAGAAGAGATTAAAAAGCGTTTTCACCACAGAAAACGCCAAATTTCCAACAACATCACTACGAAATACGGCCTCTCCTCAAGAATTTCTCATGAAAAAAAAGATTTCGAAAAATTCTATTTTGACATGTATTTGCCTCACATCCAGAAAAGGTACGGGCGTCTGGCACATATTGATACGTTTCAGGATATGGAAAAATATTTTCACGACGGTTTCCTTCTCTTAGTCGTTTCGAACGAACAAGCAGTTGCCGGAGCTCTCTGCATTAAAAAGGATGACACTTTGTTTTTCAGGCGTACCGGAGTATTGTATGGCGACGAATCATTTAAAAAAATCAGTGCGCAGACCGCACTGTACCATTTCGCCATTTTCCATGCTAAAGATCTCGGAGTGAGTAAAGTTGACACGATGAAAAGCAGGGCATTTCTTAATGATGGTGTTTATCAAACCAAGCGTGAGTGGGGTGCATGCGTCTATTCTGACGATGAATCGGAAACTCATGTCTATTATTTTATTCCCCGCTACAATAGTAAAGTAGCGAGTTTTTTTGAAAACAATCCGGCAATCATTCACGCACGTGACGGATTATCGGGGGTTTTCGGCTGGAATGAGTTAGCCAGTCCGCCTCTTGAGGTTGAAAAGAAAAAAGAACTTACTAAATGGTTTTATGCGCCGGGACTGAACGATTTGCTTTTAATTTCCCAAAATTCAAAAGAGTCGTTTGATTTTTACTGCCCGCAATAAAAAATCAGAGTTGCGGAACGGATGAACCCGCAATAAATCCTCGCCATGCCGGAGCGATGGTCTCAGACAAGAACTGTCGCTTATTGTCCGCAGACTTTCAGAGAAAAAAAGTACAATGACGAACCAGATTGGAGTGCAAGGGGTGAGTACTGCTGGGGAACGAATTTCTTTAAACAACGACTGGAAGGGCTCAATCTATCGGGACTGGCTTCTTCCCTCCAATGTAACAGCAGCATGGGAGGAGCTTCTTAAAAGTTACGATGATAACCGGCTGTTTATTTCCCCTGGCTGGTTCGAAAATTGGTGGAAGGCGTTTGGACGTACTGGGGAGCTTCTGCTCTTTGTGCTGGAAAAAGACGGAGCCATCAAGGGAATCTTTCCCTGTCTCAACAGATCTTGCTCAGATAAAAAGATGGAAATTACCGCGCTGACGAACGACCACACCTGCTATTACGATTTTATTGTAGATCCGGGGGTTAGGTTTGAAGTAATATATCAGTTCTCCGGTGCGCTTGACAGGTTTTGCCATGACAAAACCTTCTTTTTTGAACATATGCTGGCCACGGGAGACAATTTCGGTATTTTTTTGAGCATGTTGAGCAAAAGAAGGATGCCGTCTAAAACATTTCGGGAACCGTGGGCACCCTGGATGGCCATACCGGGCGATCCGGAAACTTTTTTTAAAGGCCTTCCGACCAAAGAGCTAAGAAATATTAGACGTAAAAGGAAAAGAGCAGCAGAACGTGGCGGTCTCGTTTTGGATATCGTACGCCAGAGCGATCAACTGGATTTTATTCTCGATCAGCTGTTCCAGATTGAATACAACAGCTGGAAGGGGAGGGAAGGGTCTGCGATCAAGTGCCGGACCGATGTCGAAAATTTTTATAAATGTATAGCCAAATGGGCGATGCAGAACGAGCAATTGCTCTTATTCATCCTGAAGATCGGCAAGGATCCCATTGCCATGTCGTTCAATATCCGTTCCGGCAGGTCTTTATATGCTTTGAAAACAGGGTACGACGATCGATATAAAGATATTTCGCCGGGGCAACTGCTTTTTTCTGAAATGATAGAGCATTTCATTAAAACATCGGAATGCTCAATCTTCAATTTCCTCGGCCCTTGCATGCCGTGGAAGTTATTTTGGACCGAAAAAACCCATGAATACGGGTGGGTTAAATTTTTCCCTAACTCGTTAAAAGGCAGGGGCCAATATGCGCTCCGCTTTGGCTGGAAAGATTTTTTAATGAAGTTCGACGTGGTTAAGAGAATCACTGGCCGGAGTGCTGGAATAGATGGTATAAACGCTGCGAACAGCGATGCTTCGCAAGCCGGGTGACCTCCTTTTCCTATAACCGCCCGGGATTAAACGACCACGCGGGGACGATTCTGTCACAAAGTTGCGTACAATCTGAAATTTTGAAAGGCTGTTTAGCTTGAAGCGAAGACTGATTCTTATTGCATTAAGCATCGGCATCTTTTTTTTTGCATCTTATCTATTTGCCGCAAGAGTTGTATTCAGGAAACCCGAAACGTGCGCTCTTTGTCATTATGTAGATGCCTATTACAAAAAATGGCAGACTTCCTCTCACCGGACGGTGCCCTGCCTGAAATGTCATGATTACTCGAAACGCACGCTTGTAAAAAGGATACTGTCGTCCGTCAGCGCTTACGATCCGCGGCCGGTCACGTATGTTTCGGACAGAAACTGTCTCCAGTCAGGATGCCACGATAAACATGAGGTGACTGCCGATGAGGCGGCGCCAAAAGATTCATTTTTTAGCCATAAACCGCACTTTCTGTGGCTGGGAAAAGGGATCAAACTCCATTGCAGAAGCTGCCACTCGGATATTACGCAAGGAAAGCACGTCAGTCTCTCGAGGACTTCTTGCTATCTCTG
This sequence comes from Nitrospirota bacterium, assembly GCA_963769335.1. Lineage (GTDB taxonomy): Bacteria > Nitrospirota > UBA9217 > UBA9217 > UBA9217 > JAJYKN01. Next base: position 59,868 of record CAVYLT010000016.1, read on the forward strand.
CCATTTTCGAGACTCACTTCTCAGACAAACACCGGTTTTTTGTACGTCATGCCACCCCGTTCTTGTCAAACCGATTCTTTACAAGGGAAGAACCACATCCCATTCTGCCGTCACGAAATCAGGTCTTTCGTGCAGCCGGTGTCACGCGCTGATCACGAGGGGCAGCGGACGCGCATCCGCCGATAAATGTACTTTCTGTCACATGGACAAACTCGAAAAGGATCTCGATGTCGGGCTGCTTCATGACAAGCATGTCACACAGAATCAGATCGACTGCTTGTATTGCCACTCGCGGATTGATCATGGTAGAAAGAAGCCGGCCGAAAAATATTAATGCGCCGAAACCAGCCCGGCAGAATCGAGGATTTCGTGGCCGTAAAACCCTACAACAAGTCGAGGTCAATCAGCCGTCACGAACCGGCTGATGTCAGAGACCTGCATGCCGGGCGCAAGGGGGCGCAGAACGGTCAGATGACGGTCAATGCGATGACGATCGACGTCGAGGATTACTATATGGTGTCCGCTTTTGCGGACGTCGTCAAGCACGAGGACTGGCACAAGCATGAAAGCCGGGTGGAGCGGAATACCTATAAAGTTCTCGAACTCTTAGACGAGCACAAAATTAAAGCGACTTTCTTCGTCCTTGGATGGGTGGCGCAACATCAGAAAAAATTGGTCCGCGATATCCACGCGTCGGGACATGAAATTGCTTCCCACGGCTATAAACATGAACTCGTCTATGCCATCGGTCCTGAACAATTTAGAAATGACTTGAAATTGTCAAAAGCCCTGCTCGAAGACAGCTGCGGAGTGAAAGTTACCGGCTACAGGGCTCCGAGCTATTCTATTACAGGAAATTCCCTCTGGGCGCTCGAGATCCTGATAGAGGAGGGATTTGTCTATGATTCAAGCATATTCCCCATTATGCACGATATCTATGGAATACCGAACGCCAAGAGGTTCCCTCATATCATAAAGACCGCGTCAGGAACGATCAAGGAATTTCCGATTTCAACAGTCGAGCTGAAATTATGGAAGTCGGCATTTCGCATTCCCGTTGGCGGCGGCGGATATTTGAGGCTGTTTCCGGTGTCCCTGATTAATAAAGCGGTAAAATATATAAATGAAAAAGAAAAACAGCCTGCGGTGATATATTTTCATCCCTGGGAAATCGATCCTGGTCAGCCGAGAATACAAGCGAGCAGAAAATCGAAATTCAGGCACTACCTCAATCTCGAAAAGACGCAGGGCAAAATCGCATACCTCCTGTCAACATTGAAATTTAAACCCATGAGCGATGTATTGCTTACTATGCGCTGACGTCCGTTAGCGTTCAGAAAGGCAACCCTTTTCGCATTTCCCGTCTGATTTTAAAATCATCAGATCATTGCCTACTATGGAACCGTCAACCCTCGAGGAGCAGAAACGCATGGCACTCCAGATCGTGCATACTACAGAAGAATTTTATTCGCTCCGCGAACGCTGGAATTCTCTTCTGCAGGCATCACCGTCGAACAGTTTTTTCCTGACCTGGGAATGGCTTTGGTCGTGGTGGAATGCCTACAGGGAAGACGCCAGTCAGCTTTTCATCATGACATTTTTCCGCAATGACCGCCTGATAGGCATAGCTCCGTTCTACGTAAACAGCAATTGTAAGATCGGGCCACTCAGGATCAGGCGGCTGATGTTCCTCGGGACCAGAGAGGGAGCGGCCCAGTCGGAATACATGGACATCATCGCGCACGCTGACTACGCACCTGAAATTGCCGCAGAGATAGTGCACTATATATCGCAGGAAAACATATGCGACGATATCCAACTGGAAAAAATTGACGAGTCATCGAGGTCGATATCACTCCTGCAGGAGGCCGGCGAACGCAGTGGTTTGTTTTTCCACATCCAGTGCAGGCTGGAAAGCCCCTTCATAAAGTTGCCGGCAACGCATAATGACTTTCTCGGACGGGTCAGCTCACGGGTGCGCCATTCGATCAGAAATAATCATAAAAAACTGCAAAAAAAATACGTTTCTGTGATCTTTCGCAAAACCACGAATGAATCAGAATTAGAAAATGATTTCGCCGAGCTTGCGCGCCTGCACCAACTCAGGTGGCAATCGAGGCAATTGCCCGGTTCCTTTTCACGAGATAATTATATTTCTTTTCACAAAAGCGCAATGAAGGAAATGATGGAAAAAGGAAATCTTGATCTCTGGTTTTTATCAGTTGACGGAAGGGCCATTGCGGCCCTGTACAATATCAATTACAATAATAAAATTTACAATTATCAGGCCGGCATCGATATTGAGTTTGATCCATCCATCGCCCCGGGAATTCTACTCCATAATCACTGCATTGCGGCAGCAATAGGCGAAGGATTGGGAGAATATGATTTCCTTGCCATGGGAAAACGGGACGCATATAAAAAGAACTGGACAGACACATCCAACTTCATGGTCGATATTTACATGGTGCGGCCGGGAGTAAAAAAATATATCGCGGTTTCGTTGATCAAACTAAGAACGCAGTATCGCAAGCTTAAATCCTTATTGAGACAAATCCGGCTCGAGAACGCCGGCCACAGGAAAGTGAATGCCTGATGAGAACGTTACTTGACCTCTACGCGAAAATCAAGGGGCGAATCTACCGGGGAAAGCATGCCGGTCATTTTCATGTACCACGGGGTGACCGCTACCGACGGCATGAACTCGAACTATTTCGGCAAGCATGTTCATGTCGAACGGTTTCGGGAGCAGTTGGAGTACATCTCGCGGAATTACCGGATTGTGCCCCTGGATGACTTGGTTCGTAAACTGAGGGAGAACGATCTGACTGAGAATATCGCCGTCATTACTTTTGATGACGGGTATCTGAATAATTTCACCGTGGCCTATCCCGTGCTGAGAGCATTGCGGATTCCGGCGACCATTTATCTTACCACGGGATACATCGGTTCCGATAATTGGTTTTGGACAGACCTCGTGGAACATGCTATAGTAAACATGCACAAAACAGTGCTTGATATCGCCGGGCTGCGATCTTCCTTCAGGATTTCGACTTTGCCTGAAAAATTACGGGCAATTGCTGACATTAAAAAAAGCTTGAAATGTTTTGATGAAACGTCGCTGATGAGTACACTCAACGAAATAAAATCGGCTTGTTCTGCGGAAAAAGAAAAACCTTTTGAGAACTATCAAGCCTTGAAGTGGGACCATATCGCCGAGATGAACAATAATGGCATCACCTTCGGCGCGCATACCGTTAATCATGTTATTCTTTCCCGCTATCCCTTTGAAAGGGCCGAATGGGAAATTATACACTCAAAAAAGACGATTGAAGAAAAAACCAAGAAGCCGGTGACGAGTTTCTGCTTTCCAAACGGGAAAACGGGCGATTTCACCTTCGAGATAAAAAAATGCTTAGCCGATCATTTCCAGTGCGCGTTGTCGGCCAACTCAGGGCGCGTAATGCCGGATGATTATGATCTTTTTGAATTGAAGCGTGTTGGCATGGAAAATGAGACGAGTTGTACCCATCTTGCGCGAAATCTCAGGACTTTGATATAAATGCTGGTATCCCTTTACGTAGCGTTGAATTTCATACAGCCTGGACTCCTTATTCAGGCCTTGTCCAATGTCAAGCCCATGTTTATCGCTTCGGCGCTGGTCGCAGTTCCCGCCTTTACAAACAGCCAAGTAGACAGGCGCTCGATTTTGAAACATCCGATCTCTCTGTGCTTGATCGGATTCATCCTGGCCCAGGTGCTGTCTGTTTACTATTCGGGCGTACGGCAAATGATCGACGAATTCAGCTTCTGGTATATTTATCCGATTTTTGTCTTCCTTATTGCGTTCTCCATCCATTCAGTCGATCAGTTCCGAAAGGCAATTTGGGGTTTGATTCTGGGCAGCGGATTCGTCATCGGCTACGGCATTTATGCCCTCTATCATCACTTTACGATTGTGCTTTTCGGAATCGAGAGAGTAATGGACAAAGCCGGAGCGTACGGGATGTATCAGAACCACAACGATTACACCTTCCTTATTATTTTGACCCTTCCCTTCATCATTAAGCTGCGCTCTATCGAAACCGGTTTTGTAAAACGTTTTATTCTTCTGGCGCTGGCGATAATGGCAATTATCGGCGTATTTCTTTCTCTCTCTCGGGGAGGAGTGCTGGCGCTGGTTTTGGAGCTTTTTTTATTGACGTTATCCATTCGCAAAGCAAATGTTCGCCGGGCAGTGATCGTACTTCTCATGCTGTCGGCAATCGCGGCGATAAGCTATCAGTTTAAAACACGGGAGAAAGTCGATGCTGGTGGATACACAGCTTCCGAGGCAGAGAATGACAGAATGGAACTATGGCGGACCGCATATAAAATGATCAAGGATCACCCGATCATCGGCGTCGGCAGCAGAAGGTTCGCAGAATACAGTCCGCGATACGGGGAACTTTCGGAAAGCAACATCGGTTTGAACAGTCACAATACGTACATTGAAGTCCTTGCAACGAGCGGATTCTTTGGGTTCATCTGTTTTGTAGGATCCTTGCGTGCAATGCTTAAGGAACTCAAAAAAAACAAGTTAAATGACAATTCTCAAATTACTTTAATACGCGAAGCGTTGTTTGTCTCCACGATTTCACTATACAGCAGAGCGGTATTGGACGCTAAACCGCATGAGTGGGGCTTTTACCTGCTGAGCGCTTTTGTACTGGTATATATGAGGCTGCGCGATCAAAATGCCTCGTCAAAAAATCCTGAAACCAAACCAGCTTTATCTTGATGCGCAGTATGCCGTCATGATCGAGAGAAGGGGCTAATGGCAAAAATCGTCCGATCTGAAAAGGCTGTTATCCTGTTAATAACGAATGGCCTCGTTTATGCGATTGGTATTTTGATGCCTGTTATTCTAGTTCGCTATTTATCAAAAACAGATTACGGCATTTACAGTCAGACGTTCATGGTCGGGAGGATCGTGTATGCAGCCTTTCTATTCGGCATCATACCTTCGATCTACCACTTCTACCCGCTGTTGCAGGGTGAAAAACGTGAACGCTTCCTGAACCAGTCGGTCGGGATATTGATTTCACTCGGCATTTTGGCGGCGCTTTTCCTGCTTTCTATTTCGGGTTTGCTGGGCAAAGAATTCCATAACCCGGAACTTCCTCAGATGCTCAGAATATACGCTCTCTACATGGCATTTATTCTGGCAAGCGATTATTTTATTCCTTTGCTGATTGCACAGGGAAATTATTCTCGTTCACTTGTTGTGAGCGTTCTTGAGAATACAGTGAAACTCGTATTTCTCTGTTTGCCGATGGTGTTCGGTTATAATGTCCAATTCATTATGATGAGTTTGGCGGCGTTTGCAGGCGTACGATGCCTTGTCTATTTTTCGATGAGTCAATTCCGGGATGTGCGATCAAAAATATCCCTGGGTCTCGACAGAGCCATGTTGCGGGAGCAATTCCGGTTCGCCACCCCGTTGGGATTGACCTACATCGTCGGTTTGATCAGCGGAAGCGTGGACAAGATCGTTATATCTTCCTACCTCACCCCGACGGACTTCGCCCTGTACTCGATCGGAGCAATCGGCAACCCCCTTGCGGGGATGATTCAGGGGTCCGTTATGACGGTCCTGAGGACGGAGCTGCCGCGTCTCGTCGCCGATAATAATTATGCGGAAGCAATAAAGATATGGAGTGAATCGGTGAGAAAGCCGGCGCTTATGATTCTTCCTTTCTTTGCGTATTCAATAATTAATGCGAAGGACCTGATTGTTTTCTTCTATACGGCGAAATATTTGAACAGCGTGCCGGTTTTTATAATCTATTTGTTTTTTATGCCGCTGACTATCGCCAATTTCAGCGTTATTCCCCTTGTCTTTGAGAAGACGCGGTTTCAGCTTTATATGTCGTTCTTCGGCCTCGTTTTAATGACCGCGCTGAGCGTCACCTTGCTCCCGGTGATGGGAATGAATGGTCCAGCGCTCTGCATGGTCCTTGCTTCAATCATTACGAGTTCCATGTTCCTGATCTATTCGGCTCGTCTGCTCAAGACCACGGTATTTATACTGTTTCCCTGGCTGAAGGTGGGGAATATTATGCTGGCTTCCTTTGCCGCCGGCTTAGTAGCCCGGTTTGCATTGCATGGTGTGCTGCGCTCGGGGCTGGTGTACTTGATGATTTCTGGGCTCGCGTTTGGGGCATTGTACATCTGGACCATCTATCAGTTCCGCATTTTGACGGCTTGGGACAAAGAACTTTTATCGAAATGGACGGTAAAAACGCTCCAAAAAATCGGACTTCGATGACGCGGCGACAAGTGGAACGCAGTGAATAGTCCTTTCCGCCAAAAGACATCGCCGCCTATCAACGGGGACCGGCCCGACAACGTGAATATCCTGTATATTCTTCTTTCCCTGGAAGTAGGCGGCTTGGAGAACGGCGTGATCAATCTCATTAATTACGCCCATGATCCCCGGTTCAGACATGTCATATGCTGCCTGCGCAGACGAGGAGACATGGAATCCCGCATCCGGAAAAAGAACGTTTCTATCCATTGCATGGATTCCAAAGGGGACGAAGTCAGCCTCCCTTTTCGTCTTGCGGCCCTGATGCGAAAAGAAAGAATCAATCTTGTACGTTGCATGAATGCGGAAGCTTTCTTTTACGGATTTGTCGCTGCGAAACTTGCACGAACACCCGTCATTTTTTACAGCAACGGAGGCAGGTCCTTTCCGGAAAAGAAACACCGGGTCTGGGTGGAGCGTTTATTTTCGCACCTTACCGATCAGGTCACCGTAAATTCGGATAATCTGAAGACGGAGATGATTTCACAAATAGGGATCAATCCGGGGAAAATCGTCGTTCTCGACAATGGTGTTGATACGAAGAAATTTGATAGCAGGCGGTTCCCCGATAGCGGGAAATTGTTGAAGAGCCTGGGGCTGACCGGCGAGGAAAAAATTATAGGAACGGTAGGAAGGCTCTCCCGTCAAAAAGATCATAAGACATTGTTGGCCGCGTTTGCAAAGGCAAACAGGAGCATACCGTTGAGCAGGCTTGTTATCGTCGGCGACGGGGTATTACAAAATGAACTTGAGGATTTCGCTTCCAAGCTGTCAATACGCGACAAGGTCCTATTTCTGGGCGCCCGCAACGACACCCCCGAACTCTATTCGGTAATGAACGTGTTTGTCCTCTCATCGTTTACCGAAAGCTTTCCAAACGTGATTCTGGAAGCCATGTCGTCATCGCTCCCCGTGATAGCGACTGATGTCGGCGCAAGCAGGCGCATTGTGACCGAGGGGGAAACTGGTTTTGTGACGCCCGTAGGAGACGTCGATTATGTATCCCAAAGATTGCAATATCTGCTTCAGACACCGGAGAAAGCGGTAAAAATGGGTCAGCTCGGCAGAAAACGAGTCGAGGAAAATTATTCCATGGACTCTATGGTGGAGCGATATGAATCTTGCTACTGGCGTCACCTCCGGGAAAAAAGGATAGTCGTTTGAAGTTGTTGGTGCTAACCACGTTATTCCCGAATACGATTCAAACAGGCAGAACTGTTTTTACAAAACAATTATGCCAGAAACTGAAGGAGTGTGCTGATATCCAGGTGGTTGCCCCTGTCCCGTTTTTCCCCCCCTTCAAAGGATTCGGCAGATGGTCCCAATACCCTATGATCCCAAAGGTCGAGCATGAGGACCTGTTGGTACATCATCCGCGCTATCTTGTAGTGCCGAAAGTTGAAATATTAACCGGTTTATTATATTTTCTCGCATGCCTGAGGGTATTGAGGAGGATACGCAAGCAATTTCGATTTGACGCGCTCCATGTCCATTGGGCATACCCCGATGGGTTTGCAGGTTCGATGCTCAGCGTGGTCTTCAAAGTACCTGTAGTCATTACTGCACATGGTTCGGATATTTACACGTACTCAAAATATCCAGGGGTACGATGGCTCCTCAAATGGGGTTTGAGGAAGGCAAATAGCGTGGTTGCAGTCAGCAATGCGCTCAGGTCTGAAATAAAGGCAATGCGTTTAGATCATCCTGTGGAAGTAATCCCGTGTGCCGCGGTGGACCCTGAGCGGTTTAAAATTATTAACTTGAGGCAATGCCGGAAGGAACTAGGGCTGCCGGAAGAAAACAAAATCATACTCTTTGTCGGAAATCTGCTCCCGGTTAAAGGAATAAAATATCTTATTGAAGCTCTTGCCGGACTGAAGACCTCCGGCGTTCAGAACGTGCTCTTGGTGTTGGTTGGCGACGGTAGTGAGCACGCAGCGCTGCGTGATACCGTGCGAAACCTGGGTTTGGAGTCTTCAGTTCTCTTTGCCGGGAGGAGGCCGCATCAGGAGATTCCGCTCTGGATGAACAGCGCGGATGTGTTTTGCTTGCCCAGCTTAAGTGAAGGAACGCCGAATGTCATCATGGAAGCTATGGCATGCGGGAAACCAGTCGTCGGGACTCAGGTTGGGGGTGTTCCCGATGTCATCCGCCCGGATTCGACGGGTTACATCGTTTCGCCGGCGGATAGCACTGCCCTATCAAAAGCTCTGGAAAAGGCGCTTTCATCGGTGTGGAACCACGTGTATATAAGTGAAATTGCAAAACAAGTAACGTGGGATTCACTGGCACAAAAGTATTTTCATCTTTTTCAGGCAATCCTTTCGAATGAAAAGGAGCGGACGAGACAGGAGAAATCATGATAATCGAGACCCTCATCCTGAAAATAAAGCGCAGGGAAACGCTTTCAATGAAAATTCTTTATAAGATTGCATATGCGATTTTGCATTTCAGGATCCCGGCAATACGCATAATATATTACCCGTTGTTCTATCTGCACGGTTTTGTGAAGGGCACATTCCGCCTGCTTCGTAAAGTCTTCTATTACGAACCTATGCTTCGGGCCCGCTGCCACCAGGTGGGAAATAATTTAAGGTTGGAACATTTGCCGTATATTGGAGGCCAGGGGAAAATAATTTTGGGGAATAATGTCGCCTTTTCAGGACATGTAAATCTGGAAGTCGGCTCAAATAAGAACGTACAGGACGCGGTACTGAAAATCGGGAATAACGTCCATTTAAATGGAGGTTGTGGAATAACCGCTTCCCTTTCGGTTGAGATAGGGAATAATGTTTTACTGGCCGGCGGTTGTGCCATCTCGGACGATGACGGACATCCTTTAGACCCCATAATGCGCCGGACGATGCCGGCAAGCATCGACCAGCTTAAGCCGATCGTGATTGAGGACGATGTCTGGATCGGTATGCGTTCTGTTGTGACAAAGGGAGTCAGAATAGGAAGAGGAGCTATTGTGGGGGCCTGTTCAGTCGTCACCAAGGATGTTGCTCCCTTTACGGTTGTCGGTGGAAATCCCGCGCGTCTAATAAAAACGCTGAAATTAGATAATGAAGAAGAACGCACGGCTTAGGGTTTCACTTGCGCCCGCCGGTATATCGCGCTATTAAACCAGTAACGGTGAAGAGATTAAATGATGCCTGTAGCCCGTATCGTAAAGAATATCGCAAAGGACATACTTCAATATGCAATTCTAAGAGGCAAATTTGTTTGGAGGCTTCCTTCGCAACAGCGGCAGGCTGTTGCATTGACGTTTGATGACGGTCCCCACCCGATCTATACCGATAAAATCAGATGTCTTCTTAAAAGCAGGAACATCAAAGCCACCTTTTTTGTCCTTGGAAAGAACGTCGAACAGCATCGTTCGATCGTCGAAGCTCTCGCAGCAGATGGTCATTGCATTGAAAATCACGGCTACTCCCATTCAGAATTGCCACATTTGAGCAAGGAAGACATGTTAAAGGAAATTGAAGGCACTAAATCGCTTATTGCATCAATTACCGGGAAAGAGAGCCGTTTTGTCCGGCCCCCCAGGGGGAAAATCTCCCTCCGCGTCTTAAGGAGCCTTGCCGAAAAAAAACACTGTGTAATGCTGTGGACCAGGACGTCGAATGATTACAAGAAGACGGGCGTACGCAATATTCTTGATAGCATTAATCCGTCTACGGTAACGCCAGGAAGCATTTTATTATTTCATGACAACAATCCTTATACGGTCGAAGCGCTTGGTGCGATAATCGATGCCATGAAGGATAAATATACATTTATTGCGCTTGATGAGTATCGATTGGCGAATTGCGAGTGAACGTCTAAGACATGAAGATCCTCTATCATCACAGAACGCAGGGCGAAGAGCCCGAATCGATCCATATCCAGTCGATCGTGAACGCCCTGCGCGAACTTGGCCATGAAGTCGTTGTCGTTGGGCCTTCAAAAAAGGAACTCGGCAGGGGGGGAGGGAACGGTAACGTAAGCATACTGTCGCGTGTAAAAAAAACCGTCCCTGCTTTTTGTTTTGAACTCCTTCAAATCGGGTACAACCTGGTTACGTATCTGCGGATGAGAAAAGCAATCAGGAACTTTAAGCCGGATTTCATTTATGAGCGGTACGCACTGTATAATTTCGGCGGAATTGCCGCGGCGAAGCACAGTAAAACACGGCTCATACTTGAGGTGAATACCGCCTACGCTACGGCCTGGGCAAAATATTTCAAAATATACTTTCAGCAGCTCGCAGACAGAATAGAGAAGAACATCTTCATGAGCGCCGATGCGTTGATAACGGTCACTTCTCCGCTCAAGAAAGAACTGGAAGACAAGGGGGTACGGGGGCGCATAGAAGTAATGCAAAATGCAATTGATCTGAGCAAATTTGACCGCACCCTGTCCAGTAACGGTTTGAAGAAGGAACTGGGCTACGGGCCCCGGAACTGCGTTGTCGGCTTCGTGGGATCGCTTAATAAATGGCACGGCATAGATCTGCTTATGGCGGCGATTCCCCGCATTCTGAAGGAGAACAAGGATGTTCGCTTTCTCATCGTCGGTGACGGCTTGATGCGCGGCGAGTTCCAGGAGTACGTCAAAAAGAACAAGCTGGAAGATTGCGTTAAATTCGTCGGGAAGAAACCGCATCAGGACATCCCTCAATTCGTCGGCGTGATGGATATCGGTCTCATGCCGAATTCGAATGATTACGGGTCGCCGATGAAGATATTCGAATACATGGCCATGGGGAAGGTGGTTGTTGCACCCGAACTGCCGACAATAACAGAAGTGATAGACAACCGGAAAGACGGCATTTTATTCCCGGCACTTGACGTGGAAAAATTTGCCGGTGAGATCGCCGATCTGTCAAAGGATTCCGAAAAGAGAAGGCGGATAGGAACTGCGGCGTATCAAAAAGTCTCCACGCAATACACCTGGCTGAACAACGCCCGCGGGATTATCAAACTGTATGATGAATTCGGGCGAGTGCCCGGTATAAAATGAAAAGAGGTGGGTCTGTGAGTACTCCTGCACAAGTTGTTTTGCCCTGCGCCATCTGCGATTCAAAAACTCCTTCGAACTATGATCTTCTTTTTGAACTTGGCGACTATGAAGTTGTGAAGTGCAGGAAATGCGGCCTCGTCTACGTCAATGCGCTTTTCGAGGAGGTTAAGCGGGCTTCGGGGAAAGTGTATGCCAGCGAAATATACGCGCACATAGGGAAGACCCTGCTGCGGAGGTTTTCCGAGGACATTAAAAAGATCGGTTCCCTGTCGGCGAAGGGCAGCATTCTGGACATCGGTTGCGGATACGGGTATTTTCTTACGCTGGCGCAGGAGAACGGCTGGGACTGCACGGGAGTGGAGATCAACCAGGAACTCGTAACTTATCTCAACTCGGAAAAGGGACTGCACGTACGTGTCGGCTCGCTGAGTGAGCAACATTTCGCTCAGGAAAGCTTTGATGTCGTGACCCTGTTCAATCTCATCGAACACCTTTTGTATCCTGCTGAAGCTCTGTCCGAGGTCAACAGGGTCTTGAAAAAAGGCGGGCTCCTGGTTATCGAAACGCCGACCGAGGACGGACTCTTTAAGAAGATAGCCGCGTTTCTCTACAGGGCCACCAATGGCAGATTCAAGGTTATGATCCGCGGGGCATACCAAAAGGGAGGTCACCATTTCGGTTTCTCGCGAAAGTCGCTCCGCACCATGCTGGAAAAGCACGGTTTTGAGATTCTTTCGGTCGAGGGAAGGATGAGCCCCTTTTCGGAATTCCTGCAGAAGGAGATTCTGCGAGCATCTCTTCCGGTGAAGATAGTCAAATTAATCGCCATCCCCATCCTCTGGGTCCTGTCGGAGGCGTTATCCATGCAGAACAGAATGATCGTGTATTCCAGAAAAAAGGCGTAACAGGAGGATCGGGCGACCTATGCATGGATTCGTGTTTCTCCTGTTTTTCATACTTCTTTCCGCAAGCATATATGCGCTTTCGAGAGTTTGGCAAAGAGGGATGTATATCTGGCTGCCGGCCTACGTGCGGTCGTTGGGCGGCCGGCAAAACAATCCTCGTGGCTCCAAAGAGCAAAAGACGACGCACGTTTTTTTTACCTTTGTCGACCACTATGAACCCGGAAACGGCGATGTGGATGAAAAAGAAATGCAGCGACGGGTGGATGCCTGGCTGGCGGGCTACCCCGCAATGGCAAAAAAATATACCGATGCCGACGGGAGACATCCTCAGCACACGTGGTTCTATCCCCCTCATTACGATATCCGGCACTTAAAGCAGATCTCAGCTCTCTGCTTCGCAGGGCTTGGCGAGATTGAAATGCACCTCCATCACGAGAACGATACACCGGAATCTTTGCGACACAAGCTTCAGGAGTGTTTGAGACTCTATAATCAGCATGGTGCATTAATCTCCGCCGAATCTCAACCGAAAGCCGTGTATGGCTTCATCCACGGGAACTGGGCCCTGTGTAATTCAGCCCATGGGAAGTACTGCGGAGTCAACGAGGAGCTGACCGTGCTCAGGGAAACCGGCTGCTTCGCCGATTTCACCATGCCGTCCTGCAATGAAAGCCAAACAAAAAAAATAAACAGCATATACGTTGCCGAGGACACTCCCGGCAGGCCGAAGTCCCATGATACCGGTACAGATCTCGAGGTCGGAAAATTCCGCCAGGGGGGACTCGTTATTTTTCAGGGACCGCTCGGGATCAACTGGAAGAGACGGCCCTACCCCAGAATCGAGAATGCAAGCATAACCAGCGAGAACCCGCCGACGCCGGACCGGATCGACTATTGGATCCAATGCGGCATCGGAGTAAAAAAGAAGCCGGAATGGGTTTTTGTTAAAGTGCACACGCACGGGGCAGTGCCGCGCGATTGGGAGGCAGTATTCGGAACCGCGGCGGAAAAGATGCATACTTATTTGCGGGAAAAATATAATGATGGGGTCAATTACAAGCTCCACTATGTCACCGCCCGCGAAGCTTACAACATATGTGAGGCGGCCGTAATGGGCCTCTCGGGTGATCCAAACGAATACAGAGATTACGTTATCAAACCCTATGTCAATACAAAACTATTCTGCTCGAGTCAATACAAAATCATGGACTACAATGACACTGAATTCGCGCTCAAGGTACTTGAACCGAAACCGGAGAAAACAATACTTGACTTAAAAGAATTCAGCCTGAGAAGAATCGAGGGCAGCTTTTCTGCTGTTCAATACAAGGAGAGAGGGGCTGCGATTGAGCTCAGGATCCTGGGCAGTCAAAAACAGCCGGGAGCGGCTATCGACCTTACAAGCAGCAGGCCTTTGTCTGAATGCAGTGATCTGGCATTCATCGGGACCGCTGACGCTCACTACATTTATAGAGGATATCTCAATGGGGAAAATAAATTGAGTATTGCAGCCGTCATACGGGGCAATGAGCGAGAGGTAACATTGTCATGAGCATATTCGAAATCCTGTTTATTCTCAGTCTCTTTCTCATAGTGTATACGTACTTTGGATATCCTTGCTCGATGTGGATAGCCGCAAAAATTGTGAGAGCAAAAAATGAAGCGGGCAGGGAAGCATTTACTCCCGATGTGAGTATTTTGATCGCAGCATATAACGAAGAAGAGCACATACGGAACACGGTAATGAATAAGATTAATCTTGATTATCCGGCGGACAAACTGGAGATTATTGTCGTGTCGGACTGCTCCAGTGATGCTACTGATGCGATTTGCGAAAAAATGGCAAAAAGAGAGAAAAATGTTGTATTTATCCGTCAAAATGAGAGAAGTGGGAAGACAGCTGCACTCAATCGGGCGGTGAAGATCGCCCGGGGCGAAATCATAGTCTTTTCCGATGCGAATTCGATCTATCGAAAGGATGCCCTTCAGCATCTCGTCAAGAATTTCAAGGACAAAGAAGTTGGCTACGTTACGGGCCATATGGTTTACCTCAAACAGAAAGGGGCTTCGGTCGAGGAGGGCTGCAGCAGTTACATACGCTATGAGAACATCATCCGGAGGGCTGAATCGAGAGTGGGGTCCGTCGTGGAGACCGGTTATTGTGATAAAGCCGGCGAGCAACATTATTTAGTGGTATTTTATAATTTAATTGAAGTGTACCATTATCTGAATAGGCCAACATAAAACCGTGAGCGGTTGGAACTAAATACTGACGAGATCATATTGCGAGATAGGTAAACATGATGAGGCGCTGAACAACCCATAGGAGGTCGCAAACATGTCTACATATAGTAAAATAACACGCGACGGTCAAATTACTCTGCCTGCTTCAATACGCAAAAAGCTGGGAATCAGTGAAGGGGATTTGATCGAGATTGATATTGTTGACGATAAGGCCGTATTAGTCCCGAAAAAGATGATCGATAAAAGCCAGTCTTATTTTTGGACTCAGGAATGGCAAGCAGCAGAAAAAGAAGCTGAAGAGGATATCAAAAAAAGCAGGGTAAAGAAATTTGATTCGGTTAAGGAATTAATTAAGGAGTTAGATTAAGACCGCTTTTAATATCTTCAATAAGCATTCTCCCGGGACAAAATCCATACAATGCTGATCAGTCTTTCTGCGCCATCGATCTCATACAGGAGCCTATAATACCCACCAGGGTTAATTCTCCTCAAACGTCAAAACCTGTTTCCCTGCCCCTTTCTCCCGAAACTCAAAACTCAAAACTCGTAACTCCCCTTCTTCATCGCATCCCATATGGAGTTGAGCATTAGATGGATTTAAACAGGGCACGATGAATCTTCTCCCTTTGGCATGCCATAAGCTCGCCGCAGCGAATAGAATGCGGGTACGCCGTCGGGCGCCGGAGAATGGAAGAGGGATAGTCCGGTGGGTCCTTCTTTGGGTCGTTCTTGGGGCGCTGCGGGTATCCGCTGCAGGTGTTAGGGTGCGGCGGGCACCCCTGGGCGGCCGGTGAGGCCCTTCCCCTCTCTCAGTCCCCTCTCCCTCGATGGGAGAGGGTTAGGGTGAGGGTGAGTAGATTTCTTTCCCACTACAAATGAAATGACACTACTCTTATGGCTTGTTCTTTGAAAAAACCATTTTTGTTAAAACGAACCCAATTTCCCCGTCATCCGTCCGGTGCCGCCCGCCCAAATTGACGGTTATTTAATATCATTGTACAATTGTACTTTAAGGGAGGTACGATGAACATTGTAGTTGATACTTCGGTTTTGATTGCCGTCCTTACGGCTGAACCGGAAAAGCAAAAACTAATAAACCTGACCAGGGGGACAGATCTTCTGGCTCCGGCCTCTGTTCATTGGGAAATTGGTAACGCACTGGCAGCCATGTTGAAGAGAAAAAGAATTACAGATGATCAAATTCCAGCGGTTTTGGAGGCCTATAACCGGATTCCGATTCGCTTTATCGATATCAACTTGGCGGCGTCTTTGCAGATTGCCGCGGAATATGATTTATATGCTTACGACGCCTATATCATTACCTGCGCCCGGGAGAACCGCTGCAGTTTGATATCACTGGATAAAGCTCTTATGCCAGGCAGCCTTAAATGCGCGGGTCGATGTTTTGGAGGTTTCTCTATGAAGGAATATACTTATTCTGAAGCTCGTCAAAAGCTATCTGCCGTTCTTGACGAAGCCAAACGTGAAGGGGCTGTCCGCATACGGCGGCGTGATGGACAGGCTTTTGTCCTGAAGTCTGAACATGACCCGCGGTCTCCTCTGGATGTCAAAGGGCTTAACCTGAATATTTCCAGGGAGGAGATTGTCGAATATATCCGGGAAGGTCGCCGGCAAATTTAGGCGCTGTGGATCCGGATAATATCGCTTGATTTATCCGGCGGATTGTTGGATAAGGACGGGTGCGCAGATATCGATGAAGAGCTGTTCTGAGCGTTCACGTGAACTAAGGTCACCGTATTTCCCAACGGGGTGGAGACTATGCCGCATACGATAAAGCTCACGGCATAGACCGCAGCCACACCGACCCAGAATGCCGGCCTGGACCAGATGCGCGAATAACCCCTGGTTTTCTGCCGGGACTGGATGGACAACTGATAGGTCATGTGTCTTTTAAAAAAGAGAGGGCGCCCGGACCTGAGGGAAAGCTTTTTTTAAAACTTTCCGGAGCTCGTCTTCGTCATCAAAATCAACCGGCCTGATTTCAATCTGGTCCAACCCGGGTCTCCTTGTGCCAAGCGGTTAGCTTTTAGCTTTAAGTTTGAGAAAGGGAACATACTAATAACTTAAAAATAGGAGCATTTCCTATTCTTTATATATTAGTCGTTTGAAACGGTACAAAACACTCACCCGGAAGTATTCAGTCATTAAATGGAGAGTTATAAGTGGTGAGTAATGAGTTATGAGTAGGTGAGAAGGAATTAATCAATTACCTTTTCTCGACTCAAGACTCAGAACTCATTACTCAAAACTTGATTTTAGTTTGCTTCAGGAGGCTAAGGCGTTCGCAATGACGGCCAGGAATGATGTTTCTCCAGACTTATGGGTAACGATGAGCCCATCGAGGGAGAGGGGACTAGAGGGGGCAAGTCGCTGCAGCGTGGGTGCAGCCTCCCTTTCGCGGAAACCCACCCATTGTTTGGTTATAGGGTCGAAGTCTGATAGGCGATAGCTGATGGCTGGAAATTTTTTAACTTTTTAATTTCAATTTTGACTTTTGCCTTTTGAATTTTGACTTTCTGCCCCCCTCACGTCCTGGCATCAGCCTCTTCGAAGCTGGCCACCCGGGAAAGGGCGCTCAGGTCATCATCCAATTTCAGGTTGCTCTTTAAAGTTTTGCGCGCCCGGCTGAGCAATCCCTCGATCGATTTGGGTGAACGGTGCATGACATGGCAGATCTCTGAGACGGACATATCTTCGACATATTTCAGCAATATCACCTGGCGGTAGTCCGGGGTTAGAGCGGCCAGGGCTTGCTGGATGGTGATTTTGATATCCGCATAGCAATACGCGACCAAATGAAGCATGACGTTACATAA
>CAVYLT010000017.1:0-5128 GCA_963769335.1 Nitrospirota bacterium
GCTACGCCGAACGGCTCGGCCCCCTCGCGGAACAGGTGGACCACATTAACAGAAAGAACGTCAAGATCAACCTCGATTTCGGCCATCTTTACCTCTCGTCGAAGCACTACGGTTTTGACGCAATAAAGGCGGTCGAAGAAGTACGGATGTATATCGGCCATACGCACATCCATGACAATTTCGGAAAAGTCATTTTCCATCATGAAAAGCAGCAGACGCGGCTCGTGCCCTTCGGGAAAGGCGATTCCCACATGCCGGTCGGGTGGGGAGAAATCCCTTTTGAAGACATCCTATCCGCGTTTATCGATGGATACGAGGGGATGTTCATGATGGAGCTGCGGGGAAGATACTTCGACAGTGTTCTCGAATCGAGGGACAACTTGAGGGCGATTCTCGCATCATGCATACCGCGCAACCGGACGACGCAGGAACCGACGATCACAAAGGGGAACTAGGGGGAAGGGTGCATGCTTCACAACGTAACCTTGTTCAAAACAGAACGGCACCTCGACGCGCCGCAGCTCGGAGAACGACCGAGCATTCATCCCACTGCCCTTGTCGTGAATTGTCAACTGGGGGCCTGGACCGCGATCGGACCCCATTCGAATCTTGAAGAGTCGCTGTTCGATGACTACAGCTATACGGACGGAGACGCGTTGATAATTTATTCGGAGATAGGGAAATTCGTGAACATCGCCTCGCACGTCCGCATAAACCCGGTGAGCCATCCCCTTGAGCGGGTGACGTTGCATCACTGCACCTATCGAAGGAAAAAGTACGGGTTCGCGCAAACCGACGACGAGTCGATCTTCGCCTGGAGACGTTCTCGTGCCTGCAAGATCGGTCATGACGTCTGGATAGGGCATGGCGCAACGATCATGCCCGGCGTTACTATCGGAACAGGAGCAGTCGTGGGCGCGGGAGCGGTCGTCACGAAGGATGTAGCGCCGTACGATATCGTGGCCGGCGTGCCTGCCAAGGCGATCAGAAATAGGTTCTCCGAAGACACGGTAGAAAAGCTGCTGCGCATTGCATGGTGGAACTGGGACCGAAAGACACTCGAAGAGCGGTTTACAGATTTATATGATCTCAATACTTTTCTCGAAAAGTATTCAGCGCAATGAAAAAATATCCGCCTAATTATTGAAATGAATCTCGACTGTGAAGGAGCCTGGAATGAACCGAAATAAAGAAGGGGTAACCGGACTCGACACGGCGCATCAGGCATGGGACAGTCTCTGGGGCACGGAGGACGGCCGCAAGAACTGGATCATCGCGGAACGGGATGTGCGAGAGCTCGCTAAGGAACTTGCGGAAAGAAAGGTGTCCCAGGTGCTCGATCTCGGATGCGGCGTCGGCCGGCATTCCCTCTTTCTTGCATCAGAGGGCTATCAGGTATTTGCGACCGATGCCAGCAGCAAAGCGGTCGATTTTACTCGAAATGCAGCGCTGGCAGCAGGTCTCTCCGTGAGCGTCAAACAGTCAGCAATGACCGCGTTGCCGTTTGAAAACGGTTATTTCGATTTTGTTCTTGCCTGGAACGTGATCTACCATGGCGACCCCGGCACCGTGAAAGCGGCGCTAACTGAAATAGCCCGCGTTCTCCGGTCAGGCGGCATATTTCAGGGGACAATGCTGACCAAGCGCAATGCGTATTACGGCAAAGGACAGAGGGTGGCGCCCGATACTTTTGTGAACGATGAAGAAGATGAAAAGAAACATGCCCATTTTTATTGCAACGCAAAAGAGCTGGCCGGATTGCTGCTTGACTTTGAGATCCTCTCTCTTCGACAACAGCAGCAGCTGAAACCGGGATCTTTTCACTGGCATCTTGTGGCTGAGAGGCTTTAGCTCTGCAAATCGTGTAAGAGAAATATAATGGAACGGTCCTCAAATTTATCAGGCTCGTACTACACTGTCGTTATTACTGCGGCACTGGTGAGGGGAGGTGAAAGCTTTGGAAATGGTCCGCAGGGCTGACCCGGGGCCGAATGGATTGGCAGCGGTTCGATAAGACTGAACTTTTAAATTCACTATACCGATCGATGGAGGAAAAAATGAAAAAGTATCTTCTGGCTATGGGGCTGGCAGCGGCCTTGATTACAATTCTGTCCGGGGCGCTCTACGCTAAACAAAAAACCCTGGTGATGGGGCTCATTCCTGCTGAGGACCCCAAGGCAATGATCGAACAGATCAAGCCCATGAAGGACTGGATGGAGAAAAAACTGGGGCAGCACATCGAGCTTTTTACCGCAACGGACTACTCCGGCGTGATCGAGGCGATGCGCGCCAAGAAAGTGGATTTTGCCTGGTTCGGTCCCTTCTCGTATGTGATGGCCCATGATCGTGCGGGAGCCGATGCCTTTGCCGTGGGCATTGATTCCAAGGGCAAAAGCACGTACCAATCATACCTGGTAGCCACCCCGGAAACTGCCAAAAAACTGGGCATCTCCACCCCCTTAGAGGGCGAGGAGGGCATGAAAGTCATAGCTCAAAAGCTCAATGACCACAAGAAGGAATTCACGTTCACCTTCACCGATCCCGCTTCCACTTCCGGCTACGCCGTACCGAGGTACTTCATGTGGAAAGTCGGCATGGAGCCCGACCAGGTGTTCCAAAAAGTAGGCTTCAGCGGCACTCATGATGCGGCCGAGCTCATGGTAAAAAACAAGACGGTTGATATGTGTTCCGATAATTCTATGACCAATCCAGCCCTGACCGCGGCAGGGAAGATCTCGCCCGAGACCAATGTCATTATCTGGAAGTCTAACCCCATCCCCGGTTCCCCCGTGGCTTATCGCCAGGATTTGCCGGAAAAGACCAAGGAGGGGTTGAAAAAGGCGATCGCATCACTCCCCAAAGAGGCCAACAAGGTCAAGGCCTTCGGAAACATCTCCGGCTGGCAGATCGTAAGTGACAACGACTACACGCTTATAAAGAACGTCAAAAAAGTGATTGACGGCCTGAACTAATTGGCTCGGCGGCGCTGAGGCAGGGTCCCCACTTTACGGACAACCACGAACCCGGGGCCCTGCCCCGGAGGTCGCTTGAAGGCCGAGGAGGAAATGATGATAAGGGTCGCAAATCTTAAGAAACGCTTCAACGGCCGCGAGGTCTTGCGGGGCATCGATCTGCAGGTGAGAAAAGGCGAGGCTGTGGCCCTTATCGGCCCCAGCGGGTCGGGAAAAACAACCTTGATAAGGACGATCAACGGCTTTGTGGTCCCGGACTCAGGAACGATTACAGTCAGCGGCCGTGAAATCACGTTTCGCAATCGGGAGTCTCTGCGCGAGAGCCGGAAGAAGATCGGAATGATCTATCAGCTTTTCAATCTGGTGGAGCGGACCTCGGTCGAAGTAAATGTAATAACGGGCGCCCTGGGCAGACTGGACAGGGGAATTTCCTTTCTTTCTTCCACTGTCGGTTTCTTCAGCAAGAGGGAGAGGGAGCAGGCCAGGGAGCTTCTCAGTTTTGTGGGGCTGGAGGATAAGGCCGGGGAACGGGTCGACCGGCTCAGCGGCGGTCAGAAACAGCGGGTAGCAATTGCCCGTGCCTTGATGCAGGAGCCGGAGGTGCTCCTGGCGGACGAGCCTGTCGCGAACCTCGATCCCAAGGCCAGCAAAAAAATTATGGAACTTTTGCTGAAGATCAACCGGGAAAAAAAGCTGACTCTCATCACGGTTCTCCATCACCTGGATTACGTGCGGGACCATTTCGACCGGGTGGTCGCGCTTAAAGACGGGGCAATTTGCTTTGACGCTCACACCCGCAGTCTCAATGATAACAGCCTTCAGGATATTTATACCTTTGACGAGGAAATCGGATGCGTTCCAGCGTAAGCAGGCGACATCTAAGCGCGGCCGGGAACCTGTTCTGGTGGTCCCTGTTCCTGGTGATTATGGGCTTCTCATTCAGCATCTCGAAGGTAGACATCGGGGCGCTGATCGGAGGACTGTCCCAGTCCCTGGCATTGGGCCGGGAAATGATGCCGCCGAATTTTTCAAGGTGGAGACAGATCCTGAGCCTGGCCGCGGAAACTGTGGCCATGGGGTTTTGGGGTACGATGTTCGGAATGCTCATCGCCCTGCCATTGGGATTTCTGGCAGCCAGAAATACGTCCAGGAACCGGTCCCTCTATCACTTCTCCAGGGGACTGGTGACCCTGCTGAGGTCAGTCCCGGATGTCATTTATGGATTCTTCTTCGTGACCGCGTTCGGCCTCGGACCGCAGGCTGGGGTGGCGGCCTTAACCCTGGCAACGGTTGGGCTTCTCGGAAAGTTTTATTCTGAAGCCGTGGAAAGCATCGATGAAAAGCCCGTGGAAGCGCTGACAGCCACGGGCAGCCGTGGCCTCGGCGTGATCCGCCATGCTGTTGTCCCTCAAGTGCTGCCTTTATTCATGGGCTACAACCTTTACATGCTTGATCATAATATCCGGGTCGCCCTGGCCCTGGGAGTCGTAGGCGCCGGGGGGCTGGGGGTGGAGCTGTTTACCCAAATGCGCGCCTTTCATTATCAAAAGGCGGCCGCCATCCTGGTGATCATGCTGGTCATTATTATCATTATCGACCGTACTTCCTCAAGCCTGCGAAACAAAATCATCAAAGGCGGCTTTTTGCATCCCGCAACCCGGATCCACGATTTGATATTACTGGTTGTCATAGGCCTATTCATACTCATCTCCCTCTTTTCCATACCCGTTTATCCTCACGAACTGATTGCCGGCGTGCCGCGTATCTGGACTTTTCTGAAGGGGATGGCGCCGCCCGATTTTTCCCGGCTTTCTGTTTATCTGAAATTAATGCTCGAAACCGTGGCCATGGGTATAAGCGGCACTTTCCTCGCGATCATCCTGGGCGGGCCGCTGGGGGTGCTGGCAGCCCGGAATATTACTCATAATTCGATCATTTATAACCTCGCGAAGGAGATCACCAATTTTCTCCGGGCAACGCCTGACCTCGTATTCGCCTTGATATTCGTCGTGGCCGTCGGTTTGGGGCCCTTTGCAGGGGTCCTGGCGCTCGGCTTGAACACGGCCGGCTTTTTGGGAAAGTTTTATGCAGAGGCCATCGAAAACGTCGATCCGAAACCCGTGGAGGCAGTGGAGGCTTCCGGGGCCAAGTTGCTC
>CAVYLT010000018.1:0-5525 GCA_963769335.1 Nitrospirota bacterium
AGTGGTCCGGTGGAACCATTCGACCTGCAGCGGCTCAACGCAGGCGGGTCGCTGTACGTCACCCGTCCGACCCTCGGCCACTACATCGTCACTCGCGAGGAGTTGCAGGGGCGTGCCGCCGAGCTGTTCGCGGCGATGGTGGCCGGCGCGCTCCACGTCCGATCGGGGCACGGTTCCCCCTGGGCGAAGCAGCGTCCGCTCAGCGGGCATTGGAGGGTCGCGCTACCACCGGGAAGGTTCTGCTCGACATCGGGTAGCGGCTCTGCAGCGCGTCCGAGACCTCCTCAACGAAGCCTCAGCCGAACCCGGCGATCTCAATCTTCTTCATGTCCATCAGCGTGGAGTATGCGTGCGGTGCGGACATCAACTCGCCGAGGTTGGCCGGAACGACCTGCCAGGCCAGACCGAAGCGGTCCGTGCACCAGCCACACTGCTCAGCCTCGGGCACCGAGCTGAGTTATTCACCATAATAGCCTTGTCATCGCTGTTCCTTCTTTCTGCCTGCGGAGGAGGCGGCACCAGCAGCTCAAGCAGCACGACAACGAGCGTTCCGCCCACACCGGCAAGTGTGGCTGCAGCCTGTGGCGACAGAAAGATCACTGTCTCATGGGCGGCCGCACCTGGTGCGACCTCCTACAATGTCTTCCGCTCGACCGTAACCGGTACGGCCGGAGCGCTGGCGGGCAGCAGCACGACAACCTCCTACGTTGATACAGCCGGGATTGTCGGAACTACCTACTACTATACCGTCAAGGCAGTAAACAGCTCAGGAGAAAGCGCCGCGTCATCTGAAGTATCCGAGACCTTCTATAAGCTGCTGGCAGGGGCCATGCAGGGGAAATCGCTCGGCCTCACCAACGCGGTCACGACTTTTGCCGGATCGAGCGGGTCCAGCGGTATTACCGACGGCGTCGGCTCAGCTGCGCGTTTCGACCTGCCCCAGGGAATGACCACCGACGGCACCTATCTCTATGTAGCCGATTACCTCAACAATGCTATCCGCAGGATCGACCCAGCTACGCAAACGGTCAGCATCTTTGCGGGCAGCCCCACAGGCGCGAGCGGTTACGCTGACGGAGTGGGCACTGCGGCACTTTTCTTCCGGCCCTACGACATCACCTCCGACGGAACCAGCCTGTACGTGACTGAATTCAACGGCTGTATGGTCCGCAAGATCGATATCGGGACCGCCACGGTGTCCACATTTGCAGGACAATCGACAGTCTGCAGCCCGTCGACCGACGGCACAGGTACGGCTGCGATATTTGCAAAGCCCAAGGGGATCACGACGGACGGCACCAACCTCTATGTTACCGACGGCGTTCGTGTCCGCAAGGTTAGCTATCGCAAACCGGGTAGTCAGCACCTTTGCAGGGACCGGCTCTGCCGGACACGTTGATGCCGTGGGGACCTCGGCCAGCTTCAATAACCTAGAAGGCATTACCACCGACGGCACTTCTCTCTATGTTGTCGACTGGTACTACTACGATATCCGCAAGATCGATATCGGGACAGCCACCGTGTCCTCCTTCGCAGGGAATTATAACGTCGTAAATTCCACGACATCAACTGACGGCACAGGCATTGCCGCCTCTTTCAATAAGCCGGCGGCCATCACCACGGACGGCACGAACCTCTACGTGGTGGAGTATGGTAATGACGTCGTCCGAAAGGTCGTTATTGCATCGGCAACCGTTACTACCCTTGCCGGGACAGCCGGCCAATCAGGCACAACGGACGCGACCGGTGCCGCGGCCCGGTTCAGCTCGCCCCAGGGGATAACAACCTATTGCGGCAGCCTGTTCATCGGAGACCGGGGGAACAGCTCTATCCGTCTGATCGACTAAACAGGAGAGGAAAGGATATTCCGGGGCTGCTGACATGCACCCCGATCAAGCGTAGTTCACGGGCCAGGTCTTTTTCGTTGTGCTCCATGTTTCAACAACGCAGAAGGCCTGGCCCTCATTTTTTTGCAGGAAAGCTTAATCCCCTTCGCTAGTCCGATCTAATTGCGTTGACAATCTTGCCGTGAATCAATAGAATAAATCGCATGAAACCCTCGAAAACAAAAACCGTTTACGTGTGCCAGTCCTGCGGCAGCCAGTCGCCGCGATGGATGGGCAAGTGCCCGGACTGCGGGGCATGGAACACCATGGTCGAAGAGCAGATGGAACGGCCCAAGGACCTCGGGAGCGCGAAGCGCATGGCTGGGTCGGAGCCGCTTTTGCTCGGAGAGATCCAGGCCCGGGACGAAGACCGGTTCGTAACCAAGATCGGCGAACTTGACCGCGTGCTGGGCGGCGGGATCGTTGCCGGCTCTGTGGTCCTGATCGGCGGGGACCCGGGCATCGGGAAGTCCACGCTGGTCCTCCAGATGCTCCGCCAGGTCTCAGAGCTTCGGGGCAAGGCTCTCTACGTGTCCGGTGAAGAATCGCCGTCGCAGATCAAGATGCGCGCGCTGCGACTCGGCGTCAAGACCGATAATCTCTACGTTCTCGCCGAGACACAGCTTGAAGACATCCTCCGCGCTTCCGACGGGCTTGAGCCGCAAGTGCTTGTCATCGATTCCATCCAGACGATGTTCACTCCCGAGCTCCCGTCCGCGCCCGGCAGCGTTGGCCAGGTGCGCGAGGTTTCAGGCAGGCTCATGATCCATGCGAAGAAAACCGGTGTGCCCACGTTCCTCATCGGCCACGTGACCAAGGACGGCGCGATCGCCGGGCCTCGGGTGCTCGAACATATCGTGGACACGGTGCTCTATTTCGAAGGAGACAAAGGCCATTCGTTCCGCGTGCTGCGGGCGGTCAAGAACCGCTTCGGCAGTACGAACGAGATCGGCGTGTTTGAGATGAAAGAAGGCGGCCTCGCCGAAGTCTCCAATCCGTCGGAGCTGTTCCTTGCCGAGCGTCCGGCCGATGCCACGGGCTCGGTCGTGGTCTCGTCCATGGAAGGCTCACGGCCGATCCTTGCCGAGCTCCAAGCGCTCGTCGCCCCGTCGAAGCTCGCCATGCCGAGGCGGACCTGCATCGGTGTGGACTTCAATCGTGTTTCCCTTCTCCTCGCAGTACTCGAAAAGCGCGTAGGCATGCACCTCATGGGTATGGACGTGTTCGTGAATATCGTCGGTGGCCTCAAGATCGACGAGCCGGCCATCGACCTCGGCGTGATCGCTGCCGTT
Organism: Nitrospirota bacterium; assembly: GCA_963769335.1. Lineage (GTDB taxonomy): Bacteria > Nitrospirota > UBA9217 > UBA9217 > UBA9217 > JAJYKN01. The sequence continues at coordinate 3,179 of CAVYLT010000018.1, forward strand.
GCGTCGAGCTTCCGCGAGAAGCCGATCCATGCCCAGACCGTGGTCATGGGCGAGGTGGGCCTTGCAGGAGAAGTGCGGGCCATCAGCCAGGCGGAGTCGAGGATCAAGGATGCAGCGAAGCTCGGGTTTACCCGCTGCGTGCTTCCCATGCTCAATGTCGAGAAACTGGAGAAGTCTGCCGCACTCAAAAAGATGGAACTCATGGGTGTGCGCACGGTCGATGAGGCGATGGAGAGGCTCTTTTAAGTTCAGTTTTCACCTTGCTTTTATAAAACAGTTAGACTATGTTTATATTATAAAGAGAGCGAATCCACTGTAGGATAAACATCAGAGGTGTACACCAAGCGAAGATTCCGCCCAGCTGCAGCGGGGAAAGGAGTTGATATGAAAAAGTTAACAAGGATAACGTTCGATCCCGCGGTGATGGGAGGGAAACCCTGCATTCGCGGGCTCCGGGTCACAGTCGGTGCAGTCGTAGGATTGGTCGCATCCGGTTATTCCACAGCCGACATTCTTAAAGAATATCCCTACCTCGAAGAAGAAGATATCCGTGAAGCGCTGGCCTACGCGGCCTGGCGTTCAGAGGAAATCGACCTGCCGCTGGTCTCCGCATGAAAATCCTTATCGATATGAACCTGTCGCCCGCGTGGGTAGATCTGCTCACACGGGAAGGCATTCAGGCAAGGCACTGGTCGAATGTCGGTGATCCGCGCGCGAGCGACCAGGTCATCATGAAATAGGCCCGTGAAGAAGGGTTCATTGTGTTTACGCACGATCTTGATCTTGGTGCACTATTAGCGACTACGCGCGCCGAAGGGCCAAGCGTCATTCAGGTACGGACGCAGGACATCATGCCGGGTAGCCTCGGCGCCAGGATGTTGAAGCTTTTGCGTCAGTATGAATCCATAATGGAGAAAGGCGCACTGATTACGATTGATGAGACAAAAGACCGGGTGCGCATTCTGCCTTTCCAATAAGATTTTGTTCCTGTCGCAAAGGTTTCAGCCAGGTAGGTCGGGTAGAGTGCCGTCACGAAACCCGACGCTTTTGTGAGTTCTGCATTGTTAATCTGGACTGCCGTATGATCGTTCACAAAGACCATTAGTTTGCAACACGTCACTCGACATGTAGTACTGTGAGAAGGATGTCGGGTTTCGCAGAGCTCTACCCGACCTACGGAACTAAAATCATAAACTCAGTTAGGGCATTATTCTTGCTAGGCTGGTAAAGAACGGGAATCCGTTCTTTACGACTTAGGCAGGGCTAGACAATTACTGGTTGATCACGGAAGATCATTCAATAATTAACTTTACGATCATTCATTCTATCTGGTATGATGTCCCATAAATGATGCGGGCATATCATGTCGAAAATAAAAAAACATTATAAAGTCAAAAAGGACATTCCTCTCGTTGCTGAAGAAGAAGCCGTTTATCTGGCACGGGTAGACGGTACATTGCAGGATGTAAAACTGCGTCCTAAACTAATCGATCTTTTTGCCGGTGCGGGCGGTATGACGCTTGGATTTACTAAGTTGACCGGTCACGACTTCGAACCTGTATGGGCGAATGATTTTAATGATTATGCGGCACAGACTTACAATGCCAACTTCGGCGAGCATTGTACTGTGGGCGATATCGTTGATATCCTCGAAAATCCGAAAACAAAAATCCCCAAAGCAGACGTAGTGATCGGCGGCCCTCCATGTCAAGGGTTCAGTCTTCTAAACAAAAACCGTGAGGACGACCCCCGTAAGCAGCTCTGGCGTCCTTTTATGGATATTGTCGAACTGTCAGGTGCTTCCGTATTCGTAATGGAAAACGTTCCACAGCTTCTTGATTCATTCGAACATGGTGAAATAATCGGAATTGCTGAAGCGCTGGGATTTAAATTGCGCTGGGCAAAGTTATGTGCCGCTAACTACGGTGTTCCGCAAGTCAGATGGCGTGCTTTCATCGTAGGCTGTAAATTCGCTGACCCTGGTGAAGTGTTCCCGCCGCGGAAAACGAACTATAATATCAATAACGGACATCGAAAAGCTTTTACAGAAGAATTCGATGAATATATCACCAATCCTTCGCCGTGGAGAACCGTCCGCGATGCCATAGCCGATTTGCCGCCACCGATTGACACGGAAATCCGCAATGTCCCCCCTCCGCTTGATCTTCATTTCGGGCGCACGCCTACGTCAACGAGTATGAAGAGATATCGGGCGATACCGAAAGAAGGGATGAATAGATTTGACCTCCAGAAGAAAGCACCTCATTTGACACCGGCGTGTTGGATTCGCAAAACATCCGGCGGTACTGATCTTTTCGGAAGATTATGGTGGGATAGGCCGTCCGTC
>CAVYLT010000019.1:0-39792 GCA_963769335.1 Nitrospirota bacterium
TGGATGTATTGCTGCTAATTCCTCGCCGAACGCCGGGTCAACCGCGCCATAGTAGTCCATTTTGGCAAAAGTCGATTGAAGATTTTTATAGATTGCGGTCAGGGAGAGTTTTGCACTGCTGGCTTTGAAAGCATCAATATCGGCTTGGGAGCCGGCGATCCACAAAATATGCTCGGCGATTTCCGCATATTGCCGGTAGGCCGACAATTGCCGCTCAGCGCCGGTTTTGAACAAACGCTCGCGGATTTGCGTTTCCAATCTCCGGTCTAAAAGCGTGCGCTCGTACATGTCCCACGCAAGCCCTCCGGCTTTTTGATATGTCTCAATGTCCAGCGAAACTCCCAAGCGCAAGGCATCGCGCATCAGCGCCAAGTGATAGTCCCGCACGTCCAACTTTCCGGCCAGCATGGCATCACGCCGTTTTTCAAAGGCTTGCAAAGCGAGGTTGTTCTGCCGGGCTTGGAGGAACTTGATACGGTCCGACAAATCTAAAATCAAGCCACGGTTGGCTTCGGTGGCATACTCACGGATGAGCGCTAAGCTATCATTATATAGTTTGTCATTTTCAGCACCGTAAAGTTCAAGGTTGGGTGCATCACAAATGGCCAGCACGTCCGCCCCAGTGAGTTTTCCTTCGCGCATGAAGTAATTGGCCACGGCCCGCTTGGCCGGAGTGTTGGGTAGCAGGGCCAGTCTCCGGGTGGGTATGATCCCAGTTGCGCCTTCCACGGTCACTAAATTTAGCCCGGGGCTTTTCTTCAAAAGCGTGCCGAGTATCCGGCGTATGTTGGTTTGAACTTCATAGTTGCAGTGCAGGTCTTGAATAAGATAAAGCGTGGTGCCGTTGGTTCCCTTGGATATTTCTGTAACTGTGCCCAGGTTCGGCGGTATCAAAGAAGGCGCCAAGTTGGATTCGTCGGCAAAGGACTGGACTTGAAAAGCCCAGCTCAAGGTTGGAAACAAAAAGCTCACGGCTATGCCGAGGGCGATAATGCGCCGCAAAGCTTTTGCCCTGGGCCGGGACCATTGGTCTAAACGTCATCATTTGCTTAATCATCTTGCACCCCCATCAAATCGATATAATCAAAACCTTTTAAACCTAAACCGAACTACGTATGGACCTGGATACGGATAATTCTTTTTATAATCCATGCCCAATCATTCGCCTTGTACTTAAATTAATTTTGCCTTCATGCCTTCATCCGTGTTTATCCGTGGTTCAGGCGGTTATCCGAAAACACATTATTAATATATCACATTTATCGGCATATTTCAAAATCGAACACCTACTTTTCTATAATATCCTTTATTTCCAAGCCAATTATTTTACATAATTATGCGCTTTACACACATAACCAGGCTGTAACTACTCAAGTCTTAATGCTTTACCCGGACAAGCCAGAACCACGGATGGACACGTAAATGATATGTTACCTGACATGAATGTTCAAGGAAACCACAGGTTTCCCTGACGCAAACGCCAATGCGTTTTGCTTCTCTTCCTAACTAAGTCGGGGTGCTTCGCCCCCAAGCCCCCGCCTCTGTTCTAGGATGAGGCTTTGATGCAACTTTTTACCTGCAGATTTCGCTATAGGTCCGTGAAGAAATAATGATTTTTAACTTCATCAATACACCGACTCAATGCTGCTCCTGATGAGTTTGGCGTCAAAAAGGCGAAGTTCGCTCTTATCCTCGAGGAAGCGTTCCACGTCCTTTTGGGCCTCTTTGAAATCAACCTTTTCTATGCCTTTCAGAAGGAACTCCCTGAAAGTTCCCTCATCAATAGCCGGATTCTGCCCTTGCGTCTGGGCAATAGCGTTATTTAACAAGAGTAAAGTTCGGCTTCACCTTGTTGCCCATATACCAGATAAAATCATAATAATCCCTGCCCTTTACATAGGTCCGGTAAAAACAAGCGTGCAGTTTGGTGGCAAACATTGAAGACAGGTCAAAATGCGCCACGTTAAAAGCATACACCCGCTGGATAATCCGGTTTTGAACATGCCCCCCTCTCGGAGGGTTCGTATCGACTTCCAGCTTGATCGAGAGCTTCTGGTTCTCAAGCGGCGAAAGGCCGATTTCCTTTAACACGCCGGGAAATTTAAGCATGGTGCTATGAACGGTTTTTTCGGCTTTCGGCTTTGATTCCGCCTTCAGGCCTGCTAAGGCAAGAGCTTTAAGCACATCATCATTCATCCGGGAAAATGAATAACCCTCTTTTTTTACCAGCGAAAAATCGAGGTCTTCGGAAAACCGCTTCATCCCGAACACCACCCTTAACGCTGTGCCGCCGGTGAAAGCCAAATTATCAAAGAACTTATGCTCATCAAGGATCTTCAGGCAGAGAAGCTGAACAAGCTCACGGCAGCGGTTGAGTTTTTCCTCATCCGACATACTCTTGGTTAATTGCTGTTTGATAAGCTCAATCATGCTTTCTCTTCCTTGATGAACTCGCAGAATTCGCGGGCAACCGCATCGAGACGGCTGTTTTCAAAAAACCGCACGAACGAAAGAATCTTGCGCTGACTAAGGCGCTCGATGTTCTGAAACCGGTACGACTCCCTGAAAACGTCTTTGGCTTTGGTTTTGAATCTTCGCACATTGAGGTATAAAAAATCCGCCACAGCCTTTTCCGGCTCGGCAATCAGGCAATCGAGCCCGGCTTCATCCTTATAAGACCGGTACCCCCTGAAGGCATCCGGCTTAACGTGCTGATAGACAAACCGGCCGATCGGGTTATTGAATCGGCTGGTTTTTTTGGTGGTAACCGAGGTAACGTCCGCTACCGCCTCCGGGATAAGGCCGTAATAGCCAAGCGCCGATTCGAGGCTCACGTAAGACGGCCACAGGAGCTGATTTGCCAAGAAAAAACGGCTGGGGTGGAGCTTCTGGTCGTTTTTGTTAAGCATATAGACGCCGCGCTTAAGCTGGATAATAAGCCCCTTTTTTCCCCAACGCGTGAGCTGGTTACGCATAATCTGGCGATCTCCCGCCGCTGCGGTTACGACGGACCGGGCAGAAATAAATGGCAGCTCGCGGAACTTTTCTTTAAACTGGGTAAAATTCATATCGTTTCCATAGATAATCAAAAATGATTATTTACGGAAATAAGTATACATGGTTGAAACGGAATTGTCGAAACAGAAGAATGGACGGCCCATTTATTTAAAAGCTGGAATTAATGAAAAATGAATACCGCTCCCTTATTTCTCAACCCACTCGGCGCCGAAGAAATAAACAGCTCAGACCTGAATGGTTAGTTCTTGTTGCGGGAAGGCCGTTTTCTTCGTCTAAAATTCCTCTTCCCTTGGTAGACTGTGTCGCAACGGATTTCTTAGCTCTTGATCGTCACCCCGTTGAAAAAACGGGGTCCAGAAAGCCTTTAAAATCAATGACATTGGATACCGGCTTTCGCCGGTATGACGGCAAAAACAGAAAAATTTACGTTACGACACAGTCTCCAAATCCTGGGGAGGGGAATACTCAAAAAGTACGGAATTGGCCTTTCCGGAACAAGAACCAGTTACTAAATTGGATAAGTGTGGAAAATATTTGCTCTTAATTGCTAATGAAAATTGCTGATTTTAACCGGGGAAGTGGGCGGCTATTTTTCGACAAATTTTATCGATTTGGGCAACGCCGCTTTCCAAAGCCGAAAAAACTTTTTGTTTATCCAGGCTGATATAATCATGGCCAACCACATTACGAAAGCCTATCATGTTTTTAAGATCCCGCAGGTCGCTTTCATCAAAAACCGCGTGCTCCATGAGCAGGCGGCAGGCCGGCGTCAGGCGCTCTCCGGCAACCCCCAGTTCTCATCTACCGCGATATGTTAAATCAGGCTGATCAGATGATTAATGGTCTGAAAGGTTATTTCAGGACAATATCCTGCGCATTCCGGTCTTGGGCAAAAGCTGCATAGGATAGGGGCGGCAAACTCTGCAACCGTTCGAGATGGCGGTCGATATACTTCCAAACGGTTTAGTAGCACCCGTTTATCGACCATATGAAAACCTCCTATAGAGGCGTTCTTGACGCACCTTCCATAATCCCAGTGCGTCTTCGCAAGCTTGGTATTTTTCGTAATAATCCCGTTTTAAGCTTTCCGGGTCGCGCATCAGCAAAACCTGGCCACGGGCCAGGGCGCGCAAAACCAACTCTGCCGGCGCATGTCGGCTAAGAACCACGTCTACCGGACGATGAAAAAGCTGCTCCAGGCCTAAGGATAAATCCGTCCGTTCCGAAAACGACAGCTCACCCCCCACCAAAATATCAATATCACTGTCCGGCAAGAGTTGCCGCAAAGCGGAACCAAACATAAAAGCATAGGGGATTTGCGGATGGCGTTCAATCAAGGTTTTCGCTTTTTCAAATGATCCGGCGAGAGCATGCTCCGCTCCTGGTGCCATGAATGTTCAAGGAAACCACAGGTTTCCCTGACGCAAACGCCAATGCGTTTTGCTTCTCTTCCTAACTAAGTTGGGGTGCTTCGCCCCCAAGCCCCGCCTCATATTCTTGGATGAGGCGAGGATTCCTAAAGCATCAAGCTAAACTGCTTTGATGCAATTTGTGCTGCTATCATACTCAAAATTAAAGCCGCAGGCAACGGTTTAACTAGTTCTTGTTGCGGAAACGAATTTTCTTAAGTTTGTCATTTCGAGGCGCAGCCGAGAAATCTTTAAAAATCCTTTTAAATTAACAGTTTACTGCAAGATTTCTCGCTGCGCTCGAAATGACAAAACGTGAAAATTTCGCTAAAACAGCCTTTCCGCAACAAGAACTAACTATATGGCTATAGCTGGCCGCATAATTTTACTATTTTCAATTATGCCGAAGATTCCGTGAAACGCATTGGCCTGGGTATGAGCTGCCAGGGGTATCTTTCTATCGATAAGCAACAAGCGCCGGTACATTACCTTTATAAGCGCCTCGGGAACGAAATTTCCTGATTCTCTCCAGGCAACCCCAAATCATCGGCAGTTAACCTCACACCAGGACTTGACGTTATCCCCGGGATTTCTGATAGGGCAGCAAGAATACCTGTGTTTTCTCGGCAGTCGCACCCGCCTTGGTTATTTTTGGAAGTATCAACTCTTCGGCCTGCATTGCCACGCTATCTCTTAAAGCTTGGCCCATCAGACGCCAAAGCCGAAGTCCAAACCATGCTGCCAACGCCATGACCACGGGGACCTGCCGCGCGGTCCGCGTCAGCGTCCTCATGAATTCGATGGTGTCCAAATGGTGGTCAGCCGGATTCACAAAGACAGCGTCGACGGCTTCATGGCGTATGATGGTGAAGGCCGCTTCCGGCGACACGGCGCAGCCGACAGCCACTTTGCTTCCGGCCTTCTCAAAGGCGGAGCGGATGCGGCCGCACTTCGCTTCGTTGACCTCGATAAAAAGCACTTTATGTCCCGTCTTTTTTTGCGACAAAGAGTATGTCTATCCTCCTGTTGCGGGCGCGCCCCTCAGGGGTCGCGTTCGATGCAACGGGCCGGTATTCACCGTACCCGGCGACGCCCATCTGCCCCGCATCGATCCCCTCTTCACTCACCAGATAGGCGTAAACCCTCGATGCCCTGCTGGAGGACAGCTCGATGTTGGACGAATAGGACGAATTGCGTATGGGCAGATTGTCCGTGTGCCCTTCGATGATGATATCGCGATGGTACTTTTTGATGAGAGAGGCAACCGATGAAAGAAAGGGCCGGGACCCCCGCCGCAACTCGGCGGACCCGCTCTCAAAAAAAAGCGAATCCCCGAAGGAGATCAGAACGCCCCGCTGGTCGCGGACAACGGCAATCGCTTCAATTATACCAAATTTTTTGAGTTCCGCCAGAACGTCCTTTTCCAGTCCGACGTCCGCGTAATTAATCGGTTTGATGCCGTCGATGACCGTGCCCTTGATGACTGCTTCGACACCGGCGGTCTTGAACGCGGACTTCACGGAGCCGGAGAACCGTTCCAGCTTGCCGAGGTCTACGTGGCTGATGGCGTACATCGTCGTGAAAAAGGCGAAGAGGAGCGTTATGAAATCCGCGTAGGAAACGACCCAGCGGTCGTGATTTTCTATTTCTTCCATTTTGCGTTTTTTGCGCATGGCCCGTCAATCCCTGTTTATTCCTTCCATGAACGACTTGAGCCGTTCCTCGAGGTAGTGCGGGTTGACACCGGACTGGATCCCGATGACCCCTTCAATGATCATCGCCCGGAGCGCCAGTTCGCTGTTCAACCGGTTGATGAGCTTTTTCGATATGGGAAGGAGGATGAGGTTTGCCGAACCGACTCCGTATATGGTCGCCACGAAGGCAACGGCAATGCCCGCGCCAAGCTTCGACGGGTCGGAAAGGTTTTCCATGACATGGATCAGGCCGAGCACGGCGCCGAGGATCCCGATCGTGGGCGCAAAACCGCCGGCGGTGTCGTACACTTTGGAGATCCTTCTGCTTTCATCCTCGAAGGTGCTGTTTTCCTGTTCCATGGTTTCGACGAGCAGTTTGGGGGCCATGCCTGCCGTGGCCAAGGTGAGCGCCTTCCTGAAAAAGGGGTGGTCGAGATTTTTGATCTCCGATTCGATGGCGACGAAACCGCTGCGCCGCGCGATCTGCGAAAACCGGATGATGCTCGCTATCACTTTTCTGCGGTCCCGGCTGTCGGAAAATAACACGAAGCGAAGGGCCGCCATGGCCTTGCGAAGGTCGCGAAAGGGGAAGCTGAGAAACGTCGCCCCCAGGGTGCCGCCGAACACGATGAGCGCCGCCGTCGGCTGGAGGATCGAATCGATCCTTCCGCCTTCGAGCATGTTGCCGCCGATAATGGCCCCCAGCCCGAACATGATCCCTATGAAGCTCGCCCTGTCCATTCGTCGCATCAGTTCCGCTGACGGCGGATGATCTCCCGTTGTCGCTTGAGGGTATACTGGATGATGACATCGCGGACTTCATCACCGAGGTCGATAAATTGCAGCGACGTTTCATATTTGCCGCCAACAGGCGTTTCAACCCTGACTACGACGGCATGAACAAGGACCCCCACCGGCGGATACACCGGAAGGAGCATCTTGAGTTCGACCACACTCCCGATCTCGACCGCGTGGTCCAGAAAAAAACGGATTCCCGACGCGCTGACATTCACGGGAACGCTTTCCGCGCGGGTGAGCCCCTCGCTTTCCAGATTGAGTTTTTCCAAAATCATTTCGAGCTTGGCGTTAATGTCGACCAGCATTTTCCAGACCCGGGGGCTGACCGTCTCATCGGGCACGGTGAACTCATCCACTTCCAGTCCGAACCCGGAAAAGATACAGGACTCCGTGCAGCGGTCTTTGTCGTTGACGACCCGGTGGACAACGGGAAAAAAATCGTCCACGCGGAAAAAACCGCGCTTCCCCGTCCACATCCGCCGTAGCCGGAGTGTCTGTCCTTCCCGGGAAGTCACCTCGGAGTAGTGCTCGATATCGGTGTCCAATTCGTTGATCATGACGTACTGCCCGCTGTTGATCACGGCCGGAGCATCGGGATCCATGCGCAGTTCCATGGTCTTCTCATCAATAGATATCACCGTTGCACTGTAGAGGTCGATATCGGGAATCAATCGGAAACTGATCTGGTCCCCGGAGTGTAATCCCATAATATTCTCCTTCTCCTTGCGTCACGCCGGCCGGCAAGAGCAGACGCGTTCGCCGCGGTCGGGCTGCGGGACCAAACGGCTAAACCGGAGCAACAGCTCATTTACCGCCGGTGGGGAATTGCGGCGCTTCGGACGCCGCCTATGCGCATCCCTGTAAAAAAGCCCTGACGACTTCGCCGTCGAACTGCGTGTTGACGTTCCGCAGAAGTTCAGCCGTCGCGTGTCCGTGCGACCGCGCCGGCCGGTAGGGGCGCGACGAGGTCATGGCGTCATAGGCGTCCGCCACCGCGAGGATCCGCGCGGCGGCGGGTATGGCGGCCCCGGCTATGCCATCGGGATAGCCGCTCCCGTTAAAGTGCTCATGGTGGTGGACGATGAGTTCCCGCTCCTTGGGGAAAAAGCGCAGTGGCTTGATTATATTGCCTCCGATAACAGGATGCAAGTTGATTACTCTCCGCTCCTCGGGAGTCAGCTTTTCCGGCTTGAGCAAAATCATGTCCCTGACGCCGATCTTGCCGATGTCGTGCAGATATCCGCCGAACCCGAGAGCGTCCCGGTCTTCCGCAGGAAGGTCCATGGTCCGGGCGATCCGGAGCGCATAGGCCGACACGCGTTCGGAATGCTGTTTGGTATACGAGTCCCTCGCCTCGATGCTGTTGACAAGTGACTTGAGCGTATTGATGAGGTTGTTATAGAAGACCTCGTAAAGGGCGTTGTTCTCGATGCGCTGGGCCGCCTTCTTCGCGAAAGTGAGGGCCAGCGAGATTTCGTCCTCGGTAAATGCTGTGCCGTCGTCCTTGTTCGCGAGGTTGATGATGCCGAAGACTTCGTTATTGATGGTAAAGGGGATGGAGAAGAACTGTGTTGTGAGCGGCCTGTTCGTGTGGGGGCTGATTTCCCCAAAGGTCGAAAAACAATGCTTGCCCGAAGTTACCACGCGCTCGAACAGACTGCCCGCGATAGGGATGTCCCTCGCGGATACGCCTGCGGCGGCGCGGATCTTAAGCGTGCCGTTCTCGACGATGCCGAAGGAAACTTCCTTGACCATGATCAGACGGGAAGCCATCTCGACGACTTTTTCATAGATTTCCTTATTGCTGTGCAGGTCGTCAAGTTCGGTGCTGACGCACTGGAGGATGCTGATCTCCTGCAACCGCTTGAACAGCTCGGCGTTCAGCCGTCCGATAGAGGAATCGCGGGCATCGCCCTTATCGATCGTCCCGAGGAGCCGCCGCTCGCCGATGAGACGGTCCGCGACGGAGGTGATGGTCGAGACATTAAACGGTTTGCTGATAAAATCCCTGGCCCCTTCCCGCATGGCGTTGACGGCGTTATCGATGGTGGAGTTCCCGGTGATAACGACCACGGGCAGGGACGGGTCGATCTTGAATGCGGCCTTCATGAAATCAATACCGTTGATTCCCGGCATGGATATGTCGGCGAAGACGACGTCGAAGACGCTCTCCTTAATTTTTTTCAGTCCGTCGACGCCGTCACAGGCGAGTTCCGTCCAATAGTTTCCCGAGTTTCCCGACTGGGAAAAAATAGCGGAAAGAACGTCACGAACGAGCGGGTCGTCATCGACGATCAGGATCCGGCTCTGGAGCATATCCCTTGACCAGCCTTTCTTTCAGCATGTCGGCTTCCCGGGCCAGAAGCACGTTCATCGATTTCAGTTTTTCTATGCGCTTGAGCCAGCCCGTCGTCACCTCGGGGTTGTTGCTTGCCGTAATGTTCTTGAGCAGCTCCAGGTCGCGGTAGGTGTCCCGCAGGCTCTTCTTCAGCTCCCGGTTGTCGGCGATGAGCTGCGCCCGTTGATAGGCGCGCTCGGCCAGAATGGAGATCTCCTGGGCCTTGAACGGCTTGGTGAGATAATCGTAGGCCCCGGAGTGGATTGCCTCAAGGGTGGTATCGAGGTTCCCGTATGCCGTAAGGATCACGACGGCGATGTCGGGGTTGCCCCGGACCGCGTACTTGAGCACTTCGATGCCGTCGGCGCCCGGCATCATCAGATCGCTGATGACCAGGTGAATGTCTTCTCTTCTGAGGACATCGATCGCTTCGAGACCGTCGTTGACCGGGGTCACGAAGAACCCGTCCCTCGAAAGGAGCGTCGTAATGACATCACGTGCTATATCGTCATCGTCCGCGACAAGTATCCTGAAATTATTTTTTTCCACAGCCGGTCACCCGTCCCCGCTACCGCGTCTTTCGTATCTGCTCCATTACATCGGACCTCGCCTGCTCGAGGACCTGCCGCTTCTTCGCCTCTGCAGAGATCTGGACGACATCCTGCGGCTCAGCCTGGTCTTTTTCCAGGATCGAGGACGGCCTGAGCTTCGAGAGTCTGTTGTAAACGTGCATTACCTCGTTAATCTGGAAGGGAAATGCCGTCATGATACATCCTCCTGCATCGCATCGCCAAATAGTCGTACCTGTGCTCTTCTTATCGGTCGTTTTTTCAAAAACTTTAGAAAAAGGGAGTCGTAAACGAGACCGTCGGAAGGAAGTTCGAACCCGCATGGATCAAGGCCGGGTTAAAGTTTTGTAACTTTTTACCGATACGTAGCTCAAAGGCGGATGAAAAAGAAACGTAAAACCAACAAGACCAACGTGCCGCGACGTGAGATTAAAGTTTTATCCAGTAATGTCGATACGAATTACGTCGCAGGAATTATAAGGGCGGACGAAAATAAAGGTCGGAAGGGAGGAGGCAAAACAAAAGGCCGTTCAGACGCTTTGTAATCACATGAAGCAAGCCGATCGAATCGGCGAGTTCTCATCGGCAAGAAATGCCGATATCAATAACCCTAGAAAAGGAGCACTACCATGGCTATTAATGACATCTCACTAACATTAGGTATGAGGACCAACCTCACCAGTCTTCAAAGCACCGCCCAACTCGTGAGCAGAACGCAGGAGCGTCTGTCCACAGGCAAAAAAGTCAATACCGCACTCGATAATCCCCTTAACTTTTTTACCGCTCAGGCACTTAACAGCCGGGCCAACGACCTCTCCGGATTCAAGGATGCTATGAGTGAAGCCGTGCAGACCGTGACAGCCGCGAACAACGGTATTACAGCGATCAGCGGTTTGATCGCTCAGGCAAAAGCCATTGCAGCTTCGGCAAAGGCGACGACCGTCGGCTCCCAGTACACTACTGAAACGCTTACTATTGCATCGACGATCGCGGCGGGCGACATGGTTAACGTTGGGGGGATGGTTTTCACCGCCGTTGCTTCCGGCGCAGGTGCAACTCAGTTCAATATCGGCGCCGATTCAAGCGCCACAGCCACGAACCTCGCCAGCGCCATATCCACAGCAGCCGCCGCTTCGGCAGGACAATTAAATTATGTGAATGTTCTCGGCAGCGCTGCAGGCAACGTTATCACCCTTCAGAGCACAGCAACGAACCTGGTGGCCAGTGACGTTATTGCAAATAATTATGAAACCCTGACCCTGACGGCAAACACGACGGCCGGTGATACGGTCACCATAGGCGGATTCACCTTTACCGCCGTTAGTACGACGACCGGTATGGGCACAACACAATTCTACCAAACAGGCGTTGCTGCCACTACAGCCACCAATCTTGCCACCGCTATTGCGGCACAGGCTACTTTATCGGCGGGTTCGTTGGGCAATATCAACGTCGTAGGCACGGCCTCCGGGGGCGTTATCAAGCTGCAGAGCTCTGCCGGCGATCTTGTCGCCACCTCGATCGTGGCAACGGGAACATTAAGCACCACGGCATTTACCGAGTCAGCGCTGACAACCGCTCCGGGAACCGAATCCGCATTCGCAGCGTCCCTTGCTACGGACCGGGCCAACTACTATGCTCAGTATACCGGCATTCTGACGCAGATAGACAACCTGGCTGCAGACTCGGGGTATAAAGGAACCAATCTGCTCGGCAGCAACAATCTCGACGTTGCTTTCGGATCGTCAACCAGCGACAAACTCACCATCAATGGTTTCGACGGCTCTTCCACCGGACTGGCAATGTCCAAAACAAACCAGTGGGCATCCAATGCAAATATCGATACTGATACTACGGCCATGGACGCCGCCACGAACACGCTCAAGGCCAAGTCATCGAGCCTCTCTTCAGGCCTCAGCATCGTCAACACCCGTCAGGATTGGGTGAACAGCATGGTGACCACCCTTACCCAGGGCGCGGACAACCTTACCCTCGCTGACATGAACGAGGAAGGCGCCAACATGCTGATGCTCCAGACTCGCCAGGCTCTCGGTACGACTGCACTCAGTCTGTCGTCTCAGGCAGCACAGTCTGTTCTGAAACTCTTTCCGTAGATGAAAGTCGGTTAACGCTCATTGAGACGGAGGGGCGATCCGCCCCTCCGTCATCTTCAAACAGAGGAAGAGGCCATGGAAATCAATAACGTACTCATGCAATCGAATCAGGTCGAGCCTTTACGGCCGTCCGCGCGAAGTGAAAATTCGGTTGATACGTCCGGCAAGAGCTCTTCACCCCCGATCGGCAACCAGAGCAGTCCGACAACTTCGGCTGGACAACTCGTATTGATCAGCAGTAGTATTGACTATATACAGAATGCGCTGAACGCGGCCCTGGTCAACGACCCACCCTTTTTCCCGGCAGGGCATCCGCAGCGAATCGACCTCATCAAAGGCATTAAGGGTATTCAGGAGAACATTGAAAAGTCCGCTATCCCTCAAGAAGCGAAGAAAAGCGCAACGCAGCCGAAACTCTCGGACCAGGCTTCGAACGGCGAGATTTCAGCAGCTTGGGACAGCCTCACTCATTTTAAGGATTCATTCTTGCAGAATAACAATGAAGGATCCAATACGAAGCAGCCCGGCACTGTCGTGAATATCAAAATTTAAGCGATGCGATGATCACGGGACAATTCAATGGCGCTAAAAATAACTCTCAAGCCGCATGAACGGCTGATCGTCGGGGGGGCCGTTGTAACGAACGGCAATACCCGAAGCGATCTACTCATCGAGAACAATGTACCCATTTTACGGGAGAAGGACATCTTGAGCGAAAAGGATGCGGATTCTCCCTGTAAGAGGATATACTTCGTCATACAGCTTATGTACGTAGATGAAAAGAACCTGGCCGAACACCATACGTTGTACTGGAAGCTGGTCCGGGACGTCCTCAAAGCGGCACCCAGCATGACGCCCTTCATTGACCAGATCAGCGATCATATTCTGCACAACAACTATTACCAGGCACTCAAAAAGGCAAAAAAATTGATCGAGTACGAACAGGAGGTAATCAATCGTGTACGCAAACCAGCTTGATGCATATAGAACCGTTCAAAAAACAACCATGTCTGGACGGGACATCGAGGCGTCGGTGCTCACCCAGGCTGCCCTGAAGCTGCAGGTGTGCCAGAGCAATTGGGGCGCCGAAGGAAATGAAGTTAAATTGGACGAGGCAATACAATATAATCAGCGTGTCTGGAGCATATTCCAAGGCGAGCTGGCGAAGGATGACAATCCGCTTCCCAAAAAGCTCCGCGAAGATATTCTGAGCCTGAGCCTGTTCATCGACAAAAGGATCTTTGATATCCTGACATCCCCGGCACCGGAGCAGCTTACCGCTATTATTAATATCAATCTGAGCCTTGCAGCCGGCCTGCGGGGGTCGCCTGCGTAGCACAAGGGGGAGTCTGCAATTGGACAACTGAAGCCCGCCGCTCGAGCGGGAAGACAGGTGTTTGCAGGTCCGGCTATTTCAGTTTAAGCGGTTTTGCCGCATTTTTCCCGCGGAGTTCTTATGCACTGCGGGCCGCCGTTTGTTTTAAACATTCCTTTTTTAGAGCTACGATTTCGTAATTGCCGAATCCGCATTCAATTGCAGCATCAATAAGCTTTTCCGCTATCGGCGTTCGATCGCATTCAATGAGCCGGGCCGCGGTATCGCGAATGAACGGCACAAAATTAAAGTTAAGGTTCCGGAGCTTTGTGAACAAGCTCTTGCCGGACTGTTTGTCGCCGGCAATGAATCGCGTGGCCCCGAGAAGGCCCAGAGCGATGGGGTATCCGGGGTTTCTGGAGACCAGGTCCTGCAGGATCACAACAGCATTGTTCATCTCGCCAACGAGAATCTCGCTCAGGGCATAATTCGTGACAGCTTCTTTCCGCAAAGGCTCGAGTTCGACGGCTTTTTTTGTTGCCGCGAGCGCTTCCTTATACCTTCTTAATACCAAAAAGGCCCCTCCCTTGTTGTAGTACGCCAGTGAATGGTTGGGGTCCATTTCGATGATCGAATTCCAGAGCTCGATCGCTTCCTCGTGTTTTTGAAGCTCGCCAGCCTGGATAGCGAGCTCCTGGAGCGCCCTTATGCTCTTGCCCTTTTCCTTCAGTTTCTTTATGCCGAGAGCGTAATATTTTTCATGCTTCTCGCTCAGTTTTTTTGTATTGAGCCTGCCGTAGTGGTGGATGGGAACATCGCACGGCTTGAGCTCGATGCCTCTCTTGAGCAATGATGGTTCAACGACCTCATGCACCGGGTTAACGAACCGGTTTGACGGGTGGTTGCGGAACAACCGTACCTTGCGGGAAGGGACCCACCCGCACCCCGCGCTTTCCTGATAATACTTGTCGTCATTGGGCGACCAGCTCTCCAGGCCTACGACATCGGTGTAGTTCCTGGTGTTAAAGGAGTAGGCGATCGATTGAGGGGCGGTGTTCTTCAGTACCCGGGCAAAGAACGGATAGTCCAGGGGAGAAATGATCTCGTCGGCATCCATGACAAAGATCCAATCGCCTGAAGCCTTGGCAAGGGACACGTTCCTTGCTTCTGCAAAGTCATTGGTCCATTCGTAGTCGAACACTTTTGCCCCAAGAGCTTTCGCGATGCTCTTGGTCCGGTCCGTGGAACCCGTATCGACCACGATAATCTCATCTGCAATCGGCTTTACGCTCATGAGGCATTGTGCCAGGTATTGCTCTTCGTTCTTAACGATCATGGCAAGGCTTAAGGTCCTTTCATTCTTTCGCGCCTCTTTCCTCGTAGAGGGGCCGATTTTATCACGTACCGCGAGGGCTGCTGCCAGCATGCCGTCATCAATGCCCACGAGAATCATCGCCTGTTCGATTTCATGCATGGCGAGATCGTATTTGTCCTGTTTGATCAGCAGATCGATGAGCAAGAACGCTATTCTGCGGTTCTGCGGGTAAAGCGCTTTCGCATCCTGGAAAACCTGCTCCGCGCGTGAAAAAGCGCCTGTGGTATTACATGCCGTGTGATATGCCGCGACGATATCTTCCGCTGTCGGTGAAAGGATGAAACCTTTTTCAAAGAGATCAAGCGCTTCTTCCTTCTTGTCGGACGACCACTTGAGCATTCCGAGATTGGTGTACGGTTCGCCGCAGCCCGGATCGGCTTCGATGGCCCGGGCAAAAAAAGTCTCTGCCGCTGCTCGGTCGCCTTTCCTGTACGATAAAATCCCTTTGAGATTCACCGCTGCCGGAGAACGTGAAGCAAGCTCTAGGACACGGTCGGCATAAGCCTGGGCCTCATCAAACAACTCCAGGCCTTCCTTGCAGTAACCGATCAGCTCAAGAGTTTTTACGTCGCTTTTCGCCGTCTCCGGGAGAGAGTTGATTGCGTCGAGCGCGTCTTGAAATCTTTTTGAATCGATCATAATGTCTGCAAGATATAAATAAATTGCTTTTTCATCAGGGGTCTGCGTTATCGCTTCCATCAATGCGGCAATTGCGCCGTCGAGCTGGCCTCTATTGAAAAGCTCCCCGGCTTTTTGGATTGCTTTCATTGACGCGCAATTTTCCCCGAGCCTGCTGTTTGTGTTTGCCATTCTCCACTTATTCCGGAAAGCCTTCGTACTGCCCCGGCCGGCATCAGCTGAGGAACAGTGAATCATGGCATCTCCCGCAATAAGGTTGTGGTGTCCTGCCATAGCACACCGGAGACAGAAATCAGCAACAACGGAATCGTCGGTATCGAGGCCTTCGTCAAGAATACCTACTTTTTCCACCAGTTCGTGTCTGAACAGCATGCAGAATTGGTCGATAGTATTTACCGCCACGCGCCGATGCCGGTTTCTTTCGCGAAAGCTTTTAGCAATATCGCAGAAACGGGAGCTTGATTGCCGGTGGGCCAATGTAACACATTGACGGCCTCCTGCTCGGTCTGTCATGGGGCCAACGATTCCCGGGTCAGAGGACCTGTTAAGACACTCGAGCATTCCCGCGAGCCATCCGTCCGTCACGGCTGTGTCGGAATCGAGGATCAGAAGGTACTCACCCGATGAAGTCCGAATTCCCGCATTAACACATTCGGCAAAACCGGCACCCGGCTTCCGCTCTACCAAGGTGACACTCGGGGTTTTCTTAATACTGTTCTTGAGCCATTTTGCGTTCACCGCGTCACCATCGCCGACAATAATAAGCTCATGGGGCTCGGGGGTGTATTTTTTCAGAGACGAAACGCACTTATCGAGATGATTGTCTTTATTTCTCACCGGGATGATTATCGATACGGACCCCTTCCGCGTTTCGGCCGTTCTCAGCTTGGATGGCTCAAAGGCCGCTTCTTTGAATGTGCCGCTCGCGGCCGAAAACTCTGCGCGCTTATGTCCATCATCTGCAGGTGACAAAACATCATTTGCCTGAGAAGCGGTTGGGGATTTGCATATATATTTATCCAACAGTGATCGTACATACAGTGGTGAATAGTATCTTTTCTTGTCGAAGGGCCGCGACAAGAGTTCAGAAAGATTGTAGGGGGTCCCGTAGGGGGTGTCTTTTTGAATTCCCCACTTTTCCTTAAACATCTCCCAGGCGCCGAGCATCAACTCATTATATTGTTTATCACCCTTTCCCTGAGGCCCGCCTGTATGATGAATAAAGATATCATCCGCGATTGCCAGTTTAAATCCCGCGATCTGTGCACGAAATGAATAATCGTCATCATCAAATCCGAACAGTTTGCCGAAATTGGGGTCTATGCAGCCAATCCTGTCGATTACCTTTCTGACGACAAACATGCAAAAACCCACAAGGCGATATGCGGGGGTCACGCGATCGAGATGCTGAGTCGACCACGTTTCCGCAAAGGTCTCCAGCTCCCCGATATCTTTGTAGGCGACATTCGGTACGATCTGCGGCCCTGAAACATAATTTGATCTCGGCCCGAATATTCCGACTTCCGGATGCTCCTGTGCGTGTTTGATGAATTTACCCACCCAGCCTTTGGTTACGATCGTATCGTCGTCCAGAGAAATGATGTACTTCCCCCGCACGATCGACATCGCTTGCGCACGGGCAGGCGAATAGCCAATGTTGCCCGGGTTGGCGATTACGATCGTGTTCGGAACGGTTTTAACATATTCCAGGGAGCCGTCATTCCGTGCGTTATCAACGATGACGATTTCGTGACTTTCCGGCGTGTTTCTTTCTATAGATTCAAGGCAGGCCTTTATATGATCGATTCCGTTGTAACTGATTATCATAATTGATACCAGCGGAGCTTGGGCTGTATTTCCTGACCCGTCTTCCGGCTGCCGAACAAAGGAGAACTCGATTTCCTGATGACAGGCATTCGGGGTAAAACCGGAAAGGGCGATGACGTCGATTCTCAATCCTTCCTCAAACATCTGCGACAATTTGTCCGGCGTATAGACGTTTTTGTTCCCCGCTCTATTTACCCACATGGTCTGCACCATATTCAGCGGATTACAGAATGCCACACTCCGGTCAAAACAGAGTAGCCGGCTTCGAGTGCTTGTGTAAAGCGTCTTGTTGGACTCCAGCAATAATTCGAGCGTATTCGGATTTTTAAAGTCAATCTGGTTCAGGAGCTGAAGAAGGTCTCCAATCCGATAGAGTGAGCTGGATACTTCCAGGGGATACCCAAAGTCGAGCGGAGCGGTTGACCAGTCATAGGAGAGAACGCTGTTTCCCGCCGTTGAAAACTTCGGCAGGGCTTGCGGCTGATTCAGCATGTAACAATAGGTCGTATTCTCCCCCAGGCGAAGTGAAAAACCGAGCGCATCGGGCAATTGGCTGAACTGTTCCACTGCCTGTGTAATGAGAAAATCCCGGACAAAAACGTTGTCGTCCACCAGGAAAAGAACATATTTGAACGGAGAGAGCGCAGAAAGGAGATCGTTTTTGAACGATGCTTCCCGAATGAATTCAACTTGAGGATATTCCCGTTTCAACTTTTCGTATTGACCTTCATGGAGCTGACTCGAGGTCGTGTAAAGAACCCTGAGGGCTATTTGGTCGGCATCGGTGCAGTGCAGAAACAAAGATCTCAAGGTGCAGTCCAGCTGCATGGCCCGGTCTTTACTGAATATCAGGCCAACGATCTCCTTGCTTGAATGCACAGAAGGGGTGACGCGGGCATCAGTTGGGTGTGATGCCGAGGCAATCGCCGCAGCAGCGGAGAGCAGTTGCTGGTCAACAGGCTTTTTGAGGCCCGACGCCAGGAGTTCATAATTGTCGCCGATGTGGAATCGGCCCGTCTTTACCGTTGTCCTGGAGTTCCAGGCGGACTGAATGATCGTATGTGGCGGTTGCCAGCCAAGCTCTTTCCGCTCGGTCACATATTGACCGGTAATATAAAGGAAAGAGGCATTGAAAAAATTCTTTGTGGAACACACGAGGTCCTGCATGAAAGCAGGGGTTTCCGACAAAGCGAAGGTAGAGACGAAAAGATCCGCATGAATATCCAGAGCTTCGATGCCGTAGACCGGATAAAGGTTGATCTTGCCCGGAACCACGGGCTCCTCCGGGCTGAGATGGGCCGCCACCGCCCCCTGTCCTAATGTCCCGGAAAGATAATAGTGCTGAAGCGCCAGCATTTCCGGCAGGTCTATGATGGCATACGTAAGGTCTGGCTTGCCCAGGGTCTTGAATACCCGCGCCAGCGAGCCGAAGCCGCCCCCAAATTCGACGATCAAGGCCAGGGATTTTGTGAGTTCTTCATGGATGCGTGCTAAATACCACAGCATGCCGAGCGTATTAACGGAGATCGGGTGGTTTTTGCAATCGCGCGGGATTGAGCCGATAGGCGATTCCTGCACCGAAAACAGTTTATCGCGAAGATTCTTATCGAGTTTTTCAAGGTATGCCATCTCCTGTTCCTGCTGCGGGCGCCATCCTGCACGTACGAACATTTCGAGACAAATGGGGTGGAGAAGGAAATTATCAGGCAAATCGTTCATGATCAGTGCGCCAAGCGTGGCAAGCTGCTGCTTCCAGACGGGATGCACAAATTTATCAGTCTGAAAAGAATCCGCCTGATAATGAGCGATAACCCTCCTATAATATTCAGCCGAACGTTGCTTAAGGTCTGTATTTGTATCCGGCATAAATGGCCCTTTCTTCGCAACAGGCTGGGTCTTTGCCACGGCGGCATTAATACTGTTGAGGGACTGTTGCACAATTGATGCAAGCTCCCTGTCCTCCGGAAAGCGCTCCAGGAGGCCCTTCAGGGTGCGTCCGGCTTCCTGGCGGGAATCCGGACTTTCGGCAGCTCGACCGGATCCATCGATACGGAGGCAGGATGCGCCCGCAACGCCAGTTTCTTCAAGTAAGGGCGAAGTACCCGCGGCAAGGGATTGCCACGACCAGATTGGCCCGGAGGAAGCGTGAACCCACTCGCGACCCTTGCAGGATGGCGATACACCAGGCTGCCAGCTTGATGGGCCGGATGCGGCGGGGTCGGCTTTAGCAACATCAAAACCTGGAGCCAGTGCCGCCAGCTGGTCATAAATGGTAAACCATGAATAAGGACGCAGCCCACCTTTCGAAACCCACTTGTCGATGCAGTCTATCGTGTGTGCGTACCGTTCTGGAGCCATATTATGCAGGAAAGCGTTCAGTTGCCCGTAACTTCTGAACTCGCGAAAATCAATAAAGCATTCACGCGGGACATACTCGTCGATATTTGCGCATCCGTAGTAAATCGGAATGGTCCTTGCTTCGAGGCAATCAAGAATTTTTTCCGTAACCAAGCCGGACGAGAAAGTTGGGTAGTTGGTATTCTCGAAGCAAAGACAATACTGATAGTCGGCGAGCGTGGACAGCTTTGCGTCAGGGGCAAGCGCCCCTTTGTAATTCGGCAGCGGAAAAGGAGGGGTGCCAAAAACATCAAAGGGAAGATCTGAATTATAATGAAACCATAAAGCAGCTTCTAGGCGTTTGGAATACAATTCACCGGCAATGAACGATTGCTTATTTCCGTTGATCATGCAAATCGCCTTT
The DNA here is from genome assembly GCA_963769335.1 of Nitrospirota bacterium. Taxonomy (GTDB): domain Bacteria; phylum Nitrospirota; class UBA9217; order UBA9217; family UBA9217; genus JAJYKN01. The sequence continues at coordinate 19,858 of CAVYLT010000019.1, forward strand.
TTTCGGTTTGCGACAGGATACCGTTGCTCACGCTTCTGCAAATCTTCTGTGATCGGGGAATCTATAATCCACCCTGAACGGGCCAAAAATATTTTTTTAAATCTGCCGCCCTGTTTTGTCAATGCATCACACCAGGTAAACACATGATCGAAGCGGCTCAAAACTGTCTCGCTATATACACCGGGCAAGACAACCAGGGGTTCCATCATTAACAAAACGCTGATTCCGCCCTGCGGACCCCTGAAACTATGTGCATTGAGATAGGCATAGATATCCGCGCCTTTAATGGGAAGTGGCGACCAGATGACCGATACCTCGCCGCAGTGAACCGAGTGGGCCTGTTCTTCCTTCAGATGTTCGTAAACAACATTGATCAAAAGGTGATTACTCATATTAGGTCCTCGTATTTGCGTCTAAAAAATCCGGTTGTTTCACACAAACGATCCCACGTGCCTTGTCCGCAGTCTTGGGACCAGAGATACGTCAGCGCTCAAAACAGCGAGCCATGACAGTCAGAAGTCATTTGCAAGTCTTTGCTTAGCTGGTCAGTGCTCTCTTGGGGAACAGTGCTAATCTTCGGAATAGACGTATAATTTTTCATCAGAGCGGTGAATGCTTTGTACCATTGCTCCTGATGCATGACATTGAACCAGGCTTCTTGCTGGGTCTTCTCAACTCCCGCCTTATACGACTGAGGCGTTTGCGGGTATTCTTTTTGCGTAATAACGGGCCGGCCTGTCCTCCATATACCCGGAGACCACCAGGGATGCATAAGCGCCTGAACGATTGATCGAAATCCCTGCTGTGCATGAAACCAGCAGATTCCGAGTCTTTCGTGATCTATCAAGTACAGACACTCCTTGGCAATAGTGAAATGATCGAGGCGCCGATTCAACAGACGTTGCAAACGATCTTTGAAGATGGCATATAATTCGCTCTCAGCATAGTAGGTGTTATCGCCGTTATTCGGCTTGGACCTCCATTCTGCTCCATGATCGGCAAGCATCTGCTCGGGCACATTCGACTCAACGGCATAGTCAAAACCGTCATCCCCCCAGAGTAGTTTCATACTTTCGATAGAACCAAACGCAAACAGGTCGGGTATAGACGAGAACCAGTCTTCATCGATGGTAATATTACGGAAGGCGCAGGTTACAATGCGTGACGTGAGGCCGTCCGGCACATTAAAATGCGCCAGGGAGAGGAGCTCTTTTACGTCGAGTAGCACGGGGAGCATATCGGTGCGGAGCTTCATCACATGCGTGCAGCCAAGCGACTCAGCAAGTACGATTCCGGAAGCGGTGCATTTTCTTTGCAGATTGCGATTCGATACGCCGAAATGAGCGGGTTTGTCATTAAGAATGAGCTGAAAATGTCCGGCAGGGACTTTTTCTTTGTCACTTTTCCATGTTGAAAGAATCACTACATCGAAATAGCGTACCACGTGTTTCAGCACCTCAGCCGTCCCGCGTCGGATATCACCCTGCACCACACAGGCTGTTCTGGCTGTTTTTTCCTGAAGTCCGTGCATGCGGTTATCTTCCAGCCAGAACCAGCGATCCGCGAGCGCCTTGTTCGTAGACTTGGAAAAATGGTAGGGGTAGCGATCATGTTCATTCCAATCAACAACCGATTCGTCAAGATCGATATTCAAAATATAGGGTTTGACGCGGGCAATATCTGTAATGACGGAACGAATTGCCTGGCCCCGCTCTTTGTACTCATCTCTGGTATCCAGTTTCGTGGGGAACTGGATGAATGCCACATGGGCCTGCGGGTAGCGATTCTCGAACCAGGTAAAAAAATCCCAATAGGCTTTAAAAAGCGCTTCAAGAGGAATGTGTCCCTCATGCTCGAACAGTGCATCGAATTCGCTGCTTCGGATGAGATCAGAGTAGTGAGTGCAGAAGGACCATCCCTCTTTACGATGCGTGAACTTCCGGTCTGTCAGCTCAGCATAAGAATCCATGACCAGGAGCCGGACAGTTCCCCTGACATTGAACCAGGGAAGCAGCTCCTGCTCCGCAATCAGCGGGTAGACGTCCTTTCGCTCCATGAAGGGCTCGATAAGCGCAGCTTTGGGCTTCTGTCCGCCCCGCAGGATATCGAGAAAAAGATCGACTCGGCCTTTCTGCTGGTTGCAAAACTGAATGCCGCCCTGCTCGCTGAACCTGATGAGCGAAAGTATGTCTTTGCCGAGACAAGCGACCCGGCCGATGATCGCAGCGCCGTCCCCAGGCGTGCTCTGGGGGGCGGGCAATGACGCCAATGTCGAGAAAGAGAAGAGTGGTTCCGGAATCGTTTTTTCTTTTTTTAAAACGGCGACGTAGAGCTCCGCAATATCAACAAGGCCGATACCGGTAGTCGCTTCCATAATCGATTTGAGTGTTGCTATTGCATCGTCCTGACGCCCCAGCCGAAGAAGCGCTCCAAGCAGATTGTGAATAACGGTGCGGTTTGTACCGTCGTTTTGCGCTGCAACGAGAAAACGGTCCGCGGCTTCTGCAGCTTTCCCGCGACGTGCGTAGAGGACCCCCAGATCGTTAAGCGCCCGGACATGATGCGGCCATTTGGCGAGGATCCGACGAATTTTTTTTTCCGCTTCATCGATGAGCCCGGCCCGAAGCGATTCATTCACCGATTCGTACGAGTTATCCTCTTTCGGACGTTCGATCTTCGGTCCAATTGCACGCGTTTTATTCATTCGGCTTCCTTCGCTCTCCGGATATAAAAAGCCCGGAACATATGCGACAACTATTCAGAAAAAGATTTTACACCAGCCGCGTTCCGGCCCGATCTCTCAAACGAACAAAAACGCACCTGCTATCACTACCGGCCCGAAAAACGCGCGTTCGAACACAATCCTCACAAACGCATTCAGATCAGTCCGTACTGCTGTTATCAGACAGGATACTTGTCTCCTGACACCGACGGCATCTTTACAACAACGGTGATCGTATCTTCCAAGGCCCTGAAGTCGGCAGGGTCACCCGGTTCAAGCAAAATAATGTCGCCGGAAAGGTACTCCACGCCGTTCATTTCCGCGTGACCGGATGCGATGACCGTGATCTCCGTTGCCACTCGATGGACGTGTTTGCCTTCAGCAGCCCCTTTCCTGTAATGCTTGCACGCGACCTCGCATGCCTGGAGCGTACAGCAGGTGGGCAGAAAATCGCCCACGAACCAGCCACCCTTCATGTCGGAGAGCCGAAATCGTTTCACTTTACATTCCCGGCACCGGTGAGATGGTTGATGTACGCATCAAGGTCCTCAGGCGTCCCCAAGCCGAACATTTCCGATTTTTCGATTTCATAAATGCCTATTTTTAGTCCGGCTTTTCGAGCATAATTATATGCCGGTGCCGTGTAAAATTCGTTATTGACGCGGTCATTACATGCGATCATCTCAATTGCACTATTCACAAAGTCCCTTCCCTGGCGAAAATAATAGAGTCCGACGGTCGCATGCTCGCTTATGACCTCTTTTTCTTTCAATTCGACGAGATACCCCTGGTCGTCCACCCTTGCATAACTCCACTTTGGATGGTCGGCATAAAAGGTCAATATGGAACCATCAAGATCCCGCGCATCGCTGTCCCTAATGAAAAGATTCAGGTCCGCTTCAACGATCTGGTCACTGTTGGCGAGGAGAAGCGGTTCTTCATTGTTAATCCTCCAGGAACTGTGCAGGATCGTGCATGCCGCACCTTCGGTGAGCCTGTTCGTCGTCAGAACATGGACGTTGTAGCGATCCCGTAGTTTCCGGACAGTGTCCTGTTCCGAAGCGACATGTGCCGTTCGCGCAATAATAATGAACCTGCAATCGTCCATGGCAAGATTATCGAGTACCCGCTCGATCATCATCTTGCCGCAGACATCGATAAACGGCTTGGGCTTCACGTACCCGGCCTGCGCAAAGCGGCTTCCCGCTCCCGCCATGGGAATGACTATATTAATCACTGGGCTCTATCGCTCCTTGTCAAATCAATAGCGACAATAATCCTGCATGAAATATTCAACGTCTTTTGGCGTTTTTAAGCTCCAAACCTTCTTTGCCGGAAAAACCCGTATACTCTTGTTGTTTTTTATGTACTCGTTATAAACAGGGCTGACGTAGTACTCGCCCTGATATCGCGATTGAGTCGCCATCATGGTTTCCAGGTTCCTGACAAATTCGGAGCCTTTTCGAAAATAGTAAACACCCGCGGTAGCCATATTGCTGATCGGAGTTTTTTCCGCAATCTCCGCGACGAACCCGCTTGGGTCTGTCCTGACAAAGCTCCATTTAGGATGTTTCGATTCGAAGGTAACGATTCCCCCATCGCAGGCATCGGCCGCCATCGCGTAGAAGAACTCGTTGCTGTTCCATTCAATGAACTGGTCGGAGTTGATAATCGCCACGGGCTGTTCATCGTCGATAAATCGTTTTGCATGAAGAACGGTTGACGCGGCCCCTTTCCCGGGATCATCGACCGGAACGATTTCGCAGCCGGGCGCAATGAGATTCAGCATATGTTGAAAACTGTACTTTTCAAGATTCTTCTTTTGAATGATAAAAATATATTTCCCCTCGACATTGATATTCTCGACGACCCATTGGATCATCGGTTTTCCCTTGATGTCGATCAGTGGTTTCGGGAAATCATATCCGGCGGCTTGAAAACTTTTTCCTTCCCCGGCCATAGGGATCACGATCCGCAAATTTTCCCCCTGCCATTTGGGAACAAACTTGGCATGACCGTTCGCCTCAGATGACTGGTCAACGACCGACCTGATTTTTTCATACGTGACGTGATCGGTATTCTCAACGGCACACAGATACGCTCCGGAATCGTATGCGGCTTGTCTGCCATGATGTGAGTCTTCGACAATGACGCAGTTTTTTGGCCCGAGACCCAGCTGGATCATGGCCTTTAAAAACATTTCAGGACTGGGTTTCGTCAGGCTGACATCCTGATTCGAAATGAAAAACTCCACAAATTCGATCAGTCCTTTTCGGATGAGCATCATCTTGGTGGTTTCCCGGATCGAGTTTGAACATACGACAATTTTGAACCCGTCTTGCTTCAGTCGGCGAAGTATTGACCGCATTCTTTCATCATAGGTGAATTCCTTGTCGATAATCTCCCTCGTTTGAACCTGTTTTTGTTTCCATATTTCATCATACAGGTCGTCAGGAAGACCTTTACGTTCCGTGAGCATTCGGAGTTTTTTGGTCGTTGGCAAGCCATCGAACGTAGAAAGATGTTCATCCCTCGTAATGGTATACCCGAATGCGCCTAGTGCCCTGTTCAAGGCTTCGTAGTGCAATTCTCGTGCATCTACCAGGACGCCATCCAGATCGAAGATTATCGCTTTAATCATTAAAAAACTCCTTTGCTTGCTCTGGAAAATCCGTGCAGAGCAACAGCTTTTCAGCGGAAACGCTGTTTGCCAAGGCTTTATAATCACACCACGCCGGTAAATGTTCTCGGCGATGAAGTTCCGGCGAGACGATGCACACCTTTTTCCCTTTGGCAAGATGGTCGCTGACGGTGCGGGCTTTTATCCAATGGCCGTGGAATTCATCCATCCACACGCCATCTGCCTGGTTATACAGTAAAGGGATTGCTTCGAATTCGCTTTGTCGAGTAAATAGGTTCATTTTATTCTTGAGATACCCCAACGCGTCAGGCACGGACATGTCGAATACAAAATAGTTTTGAATTCCGAACGCGTTGAGAAGGCGGAATAGCTCCAATTGAAGACCGTCCGCCTTGATATTAATGGCAAGAGGGAGGCCGTTGCCCTGCTCTTTGTATAACCCGAGGAAGTCCGAAAATCCTAAACAGGAACCCCCGGGTATATCATGGGATACGACCAGTTTCCCGCAGTAATCCCTGACGTCGAGCTCCACACCAAAACCTGAACTAAATGACCGCTGAAAAGCGGCAAGTGTGTTTTTTTCTTGTGGTTGATTCCAAAAGCCGCGATGGGACAAGATGAGCATGCTGTTACTCCAATGAGAATAAGGCGGTCCTTTTTGCATTCATCACGGACGCAGCGAGGACTGCGCTATGCAAAGATAAGTATCTTTTTTTATTCGACCGGTGTGCCATTTCCAGGCATGATGGAGAATCGTTTTAATGTCGCCATATTGCGGTTTCCAGCCAAGTTCTTTTATGGCCTTCCTTGGTTCGCTTACCAAGCGATCCGGATCGCCGGGCCGCCTGGGACCTATTTCTGTTGGTATTTTCCCCCCAATAACGTGTTCGGTTGTCTCTATGATCTCTTTTACTGAATAACCAAGACCGTTTCCAAGATTATATGCTCCGCTCTCAGGGTCTGCCTCGAGTTTTTTCAGAGCAAGGACATGTGCTTCAGCAAGGTCAGTGACATGAATGTAATCTCTGATGCAGGTGCCATCAGGAGTGGGATAATCATTGCCAAATACGGTTATTTTCGGACGTATGCGTAGAGCAGTATAAATAATAAGAGGTATCAAATGTGTTTCCGGACAGTGATCTTCCCCGAGCTCACAGTCAGGGTCCGCACCGGCAGCATTAAAATATCGCAAGGCTATGCTCTTAATGCCGTACGCCCTGTCAAAATCCTTCAGCATTTGTTCTACGATGAGTTTGCTTTGCCCGTAAGGATTAAGGGGATTCTGAATGTGATTTTCCGCCAGGGGAAGCGAGAGCGGGTTTCCATAGGTTGCACAGCTGGATGAAAACACGATTTTGTGAAGCCCCTGACTTTTCATGGCTTCAAGGAGGGTTAGGGAACCTACAACGTTGTTGCGATAATACTTGTCCGGCCTTTCTATTGATTCGCCGACATAGGCGAAAGCGGCAAAGTGTAATACAGCATCGGGCTTATATTTTTTCATTACTTCTGCGAGCCGTTTTGAGTCAGTAATATCACCTTCCTCAAAAGGTCCCCATTTTACGAAATCCCGGTGTCCATAGATCAAGTTATCATAGGCAACAGGCAGATATCCCGCCTTACTGAGCGCCTTGCAGGTATGTGATCCTATATATCCTGCTCCTCCGGTGACAAGGACGGTTGATCGGGGAGAAATCGGAGGACTTGTTGAGTTTGAAATATTCGATGGACGCATAAGCAAAAAGAGTCACCTTTCCGGCTCCAACTAATAATTGTTTGAAATACAGTTTGCAATATTAATACCAGGTGGGTTTTTGACGATCCTGCAGCAGCTTGCGAATAACATATTGTATTTGAAGCATTTATTTTTGAGTCCGAGGATATGCTTATATGATGAAATGAAGATAAATGACATGTCGTCAACTTTTTGGCATATTTATGGGAATTGCTAAGCTTACTTAAATATTGCATGATGCTACTGAACAAAAACAACCGGCACGTGAATCCATTCATCAGATTTCCTGTAATGAAAATTAAATGAGCGTTAATTTTCTTTGAATCGTTTCGAATATTCCGAAGGTCTCTTTTGTTGCGCTGTTCTGCCATTCAAAAACCAGCGTTTTATCCTGTAAGCGGTCTCTATTTTCCAGAAGGAACTGAATTTGCCACGAATCGAGTTCAGTTACACAGTGAGAATCCCCGGAACCATCATTGTCGGAGAGGTGAATTTCAAACACCTTATCCAAATGGAGAGAAAATATCGTATCGAGAACCTTGAATTTATCAAAATTCAAGAGCTGAGATGCTACATTCAAATGCCCAAAATCCAAAAGCAATCCAACGCCTGACATGTCTTCAAAATGGATGAAAAAATCCTCAATATCTTGCGGCGTGCAAAGAAAAGAATCAATTTCACCAGCGCCTTTTGGTGATAAGTTCTCAATGGCGATTTTAAAACCGTTCCCGGCAAGTTTATGCGATATATGCCTCACTGTTTGAAAGAAGTTTTCTCGCGTATTGCAGTTATCCCCGCCTTTAGCTTTTCTAAAAAACCCTTTTTCAATATCCGGCAGTAAATCATGTCTAAAACCGGGATGCACTGAATATTGCGTCTGACCCAGCAGCTTAGAAATATCTATAGCATGTTTCACAATATCCATGGATTTCAGCCTTGTATCTGGATTTGTGGATGCGAGGTTCAAAACGATATCCTCGTTTTCAATGGGAAGATAATTATGAATAATGAAGTCAAGGCCATTTAGATCCTTATATTGAAGAAGTAAGCGTCCAATATTGGGACAATGCTTAACATTACCCGTCAATTCAATCGCATTAAACCCTAAGCCTGCTAATTCCCGCACGATTTCAGGTAAATGTTTTTTTGTCGAACATGATGAGGATATGTAGCATCTCATTTCAGCAGTCTTTCTGCCTGATCGGAGCGTTAAAGGATCCAGTTTAAATGTGTTTTTCCGGAGTCATAAACCGCAGAACTCACCGCCCGATAGTTTAGGAAGATTATACTCACGAAAAGGAACATCCCGCGGCCCCGTGATAATGATGTGCTAGATGCTGTTAGCATCGAAGCCTTCTTTCCCTCTAAGTATTATCTGCTAAAGGCCGGCGTACTTAGCATGATGTGAGGGGCTTCTTGCCGAGCTCGAGACTTTTTTGAAAAGCTTTAATCGCTGGTTTTAGCTAATATCACTCAAATGGAGACCATACAATTACGGAATATCCTTCGATAAATAGACTGCCGACGAATGTTCTTTTCGCAGTTACTATTTTAATTTTTTTACCGGATTCCAACATGCGAAGGTAGTCTAAAAAGCCGTTCAGGTAGTTTCGTTTTTTGAAATACTCAATTGAGAGATAGTCCAGCAGATTACATTCGTCTAAAAGCTCGGCAATAGGTTCAATATGGATACAAAGTCTCGGTTTGTTCTTTTGAAGGTAATCGACAAACTTATCGTATCGGTTTCCAACTTGTTCGAGCGAAGCTACTGTATAGACTACCGAATCTTTGTCAAGAATAAAGTTCATATCGGGATTGTAGTAGTCGAACCGATTGGCGAACAACTTGGGGTCGCATTTGTTTATAGCGACTCGCCGGATTATTTCTTGCGAGGAGGTGGTCCAGTCGAGACCCCAAAGCTTTGCAGTCGGATTGAACTGTCTGGCATGAATTAGGTGATGCCCTGTCCCGCATCCAAACTCGTATATCGTTCCGACATCCTTCATGTGTTTGTCAAAAAGCCAGTCCAATATGATGCGCAAGGAACAGTACTCGAAGTTTGGCGATATCGGTTTGATGAATTTCCGGTTAAGCCTGAGGAAGTCATATTTCCCAAAGTAGCGGGGAAGAATTGATTCGGTATCAAGAGATGTTGCCAGTTCCGCCAAATTTTCTGACCAACCTGTTTCCCATTGACTATACCGGTCCTGGCCAGCTCTCGCGAGCCCAGGGTCAATAAGAGCGCCGACGATCTTCTTTATACAGCCATCACGTTCTTCAGCTGTTACATCTCTATAGACAAAGCCATAATTATCGATGCTGTTTCTAACGTCAGCGCTGATTTCCTCATCAAACATCTTCTCAAAGTCTGATGCCGTCAATCTGCTGTTTATGTCTCTCGGGTTACTTTTCCCCACGTTATTACTTCCTCAAATTTGGATAATTAGCAATAAACCAATCTACGCTTTTTTCAATTCCTTCCTCTATTGGAGTAAAGGCAAAGTCAGGCAGGTATTTGCGAAGTTTTGAAGTATCTGAGGGCTTTCTAAACTGTCCATCAGGTTTTGACGAATCAAATATCAGCTTGCCGTCAAACTTCATTTTTCTGGCCACTAACTCAACTAAGTCCCTGATGCTGATCTCAATCCCGGATGAAAAAATAATAGGGGAGTCCTCACTATAGTTATCAAGGGCCCATATGGCAAGTTTTGCTATATCGTCGGAGAATACAAATTCACGGAGAGGTTTTCCGCTGCCCCAGACGACAAGGTCGGCATTGGCCTTTTTTGCCAGAAAGCATCGGTGGATCAGCGAAGGTATAACATGGCCATCATTGAGACTCCAGTAATCGTTTGGCCCGTACACATTGGTAGGTATGGCCACGATGTAATCACAGCTCCATTCGCGACGGTACGCGTTGCTTTGTACTTCTAGCATGCGCTTCGCGTAAGCATATCCGAAGTTGGAAGAATGAGGCGGACCGTTATGAAGATCCTTTTCATTGAGCGGGTAGATGCATTTGTCCGGGAATACGCATGTTGACATGAAGGAGATAAGTTTTTTGACCCCACATCGCCGTGCAGATTCTAATACATTTGTATTGATCATGATATTGCTTCGGAAATACTCGCCCGAGTGGATCATATTTCCGCCAATGCCACCCACGGTAGCGGCAAGATGAATGACTCGCGAAGGACGAATATGTGCCATTGTCGCGTCAATTTTATCAAAGTCTGTAAGATCCACATCTTTCCTGGTTAGATAAATCGTTTCCGGGGGGGTCAGCTGTCTTATTGCATAGCCAACCAATCCTCCCGCCCCAGTAACTAATGTCTTTTCCATGATATCCTTTTTCTCCCGTAAAAGTTATTCGGATCCCGCATATAGCGCCTTTTGCCACTCAATAGTGCGAGCCAGCCCTTCATCAAAGGGGACAAATTCACTTTTTCCAAACTCTTTGAGCGCCTTTGTCATATCAAGATAGACATCATCCGGGGCGCCGGCTAAATCCTTTGCGTGGGATGGAAACGTAACGGGAACACCGGTATAGGCGCCGATTTTAATAGCCAGCTCTCCAATGGTTGTCCTGGAATGGCCCCCTACATTGTAGACGGGGTCCTTGCCGAATAGCAAAATATTCCACATGATCTCCACCGCATCGGAGACATAGCAGTATGTCCTGTTGGCCTTCCCGTGATCGAGGAGGGTGATATGGCCATTTATCGCCTTTTGAATAAAAGAATTTAAGACTCGCATGTCCCCTTTCCTGGTGCCGGGCCCGTATGCAAGAGACAGTCTGGCAGACTTTGCGTTAAAGCCTTTTGCACGGTGCGCGTTGCAGATAGCTTCTCCGCATCGTTTCGCCTCGATGTAGCATGACCTCGGATGAGTCGTATTGGTAGTTCCAATCTCTGATTCTTTGTGGGGCGGCGTAATTAAGCCGCTGTATACTTCACTGGTACTGACAAAAAGGAATTTCCCGGCAGGGGAGAGGCGATTGAATAAAGAAAAAGTGGCTGAAGTATTAATCTGTAACGTCTTGACAGGATTCTCCATAAAACGGCCGGGCTGGCCATACCCTGCAGCATGGACAATGTAGTCAGCGCCAGGAAGGCTTTCGCAAAATGATTGGCTGGATAAATCCCCGAGCAAGATTTCTGCTCCAGGGCGATCCAATAACTTTTTTACAAAAGGAGGAGGATCACTTTGCATGACTGCTATTGTTTTGAATTCCTGAGTCCTGGAAATTTGTTTCAAGCAAGCTAAGAAATATACGCCAATTAAACCGGATGCCCCAGTGATCAATATCGTTTTGTCGCTCAGCTCCGAGAGATCCAGCCGTTTTGTCATCTCTGCTATATCTTCGGTGATAATCTCGACAAGATTACTCATGTAAAAAAATCTCTACACGTGCTTTAATTTTATCCGCTGTCAGGCCTGTATATTCGTCATGTTCCGCCGCGCTGCCGTAGTTTGTTAAAAACTTATGGGGAACTCCGATACAATCTAGAATAACGGGCCTGGATCCTAAAGCCGCCATGATATCAGCAGCAAGACCCCCTGAATAATAGGGCTCGCACAGAATTATCTTGGAGGAAGAACAATTTTCCTTAAGAGTGTCGGCATCAAACGGAGCAACCGTCGTGTAATACAGAATCGACAGATCTAAATCCTTACATGCCTCCAGAACAGGCTTTAGTGCAGGTCCGACCACAACAATGGTTGCCTCCGTCCCTTTTTTTATGACTTCAGCTTTGCCGAATTTTACGGTATAACCTTCTTGATTCTCTCTTTCGCTTAATCGATAATACGTTGGATTTCCATTTGCGTATGTCTGCTGAAACAGGAGATCAAATTCTGACGATGTTCCCGGCACAACAAGCTCCATTCCCGGCAGATTCTTTAATAGTCCCACATCACCGGGGCAGTGATGCGTACATCCCAAGGCGGCATAGTCATAGGAAGCCCCGACACTAATAAAATTCCCTCCCAGGCGTTGATAACAAAAATCGATCTTAAGCTGCTCAAGGCTTCTTTCTATGAGGAATGGAGCGATAGTGTGTACCACAGGAATAAGACCACTCATTGAAAGACCGGCTGCAAGACTCACCGTGGATTGTTCCAGTATGCCTATATTGTAAACACGCTCCGGAAACATTTCGAATGCTTTGCGAAAACCAAATACACCGATGTCTCCTAGCAACAAGGTCAACCTGGCATCGCAGCTCAAAATGTTTTCAACCGTATTAACAAATTGCTGGCGCATATTCATGCGAGGTTCTCCAGGATGCTGATCATTTCTTCTTTGTTCGGTGATTTATGATGCCATGCCGGATTATTTTCCATTATTTTACAACCGCAACCTTTTATTGTTTCCGCGATGACAGCAGTAGGGCGAGTAGTGGATAAATGTGACAGTGAGTCAAAGATCGCACGGTGATCATGTCCGTTAATGACGCGGATTTCCCAGCCGAAGGCATCAAACTTCTTTGATAAATTTCCAACTCGTAATGCTCGATCTGTAGAGTGGTTATAATCTACGATGCAGCAAAGATTTGTGAGGTTGTGATGGGAAGCTAAGAGTGCCGACTCCCATATGGTTCCTTCATTACATTCGCCGTCGCCGATTATGACAAACACATTACTGGTGAGCTTTTGAATCTTCGATCCTAATGCGAGACCAACACCCATTGGGAGCCCATGCCCAAGAGATCCGGTAGAAGCTTCAACACCGGGTATTTTAGTACAGTCCGGATGGCCACCTAAGATGCTTTCATATTGAGCAAAAGTTTTTAGAACGGAAAAAGGGAAAAACCCCTTTTCTGCCAGTACAGCAAATAAACCAAGAGATGCATGTCCTTTACTTAGTATAAACCTATCCCGATCTGGCATATTGGGTTGCCTGGGATCGACGTGTAAGATATGCTCGTAAAGCACCCACAAGATATCGAGAACTGATAAGGCACTTGGGATATGTCCCTCACGCGCAAGGAAGGCAGAATTCACTATCTCTCTTTTTATCCGGTTCATTTTGTCGGCCATAGAACGATAGCACCTCATTACTTTGCGATTTTAACTTTGCCTCGTAGAGGCAAACTCCTGTTGCCTTACTCCCAGCTTTTAGGTCCCTCAGATTCACACACCTCTTAAATTCAAGCGTTGTTTGCCTGTGCTAATGGTTTGGTGACAACTGATGGCTATTTTGACATGGCGTCTTTATTCTCCTAATTATGCAAAATCAATACCGCTCCATGATGCAAGTAGTTAGAATACGATCAATTTACAATATGGTATTATTACAAGGATTTGCCATGTTTTTCGGATAAGCTTGATCACAAAAAAGGCTTTATTCGTCGAGTCAAATTACTGACGTCATTTACTATTCTATAGGAAAGGATAAAAAAACCGATAAGAACAATATAAAGTCGAAGCAAAATTGCCTTGCGATCTAAAATTCAGGAGTTCTTTAAAATAAGCCGCGCCCTTGATTATTATCTTAGGCAGAAGACACAATGCAAATACCCTTCATTCCACAGACTACTCAAGAACCTAACCTGCTCGTCAGCGCGAAGAACGTGCCTGCCTTGCAAGTCGGCGAGAGTGTGCAGGCAGAGGTCGTCAACGTCACTGACACCGCTGTCGCCATCCGGATGAAAAACTCAATCCTGGAGGCGAGGACGAACTTGCCACTTAAACAAGGGGACGTCCTTTCCTTGCTCGTGGAAGAAGCGGGATCGGAGCTCCGGTTGCGGCTTGTCCAAGGAAACGGCACGGAAGCAGGATCGATCAAGAACGCCATTCTTGCCGCTCTTGATACGCTCAAGGACCTGAAGCCGGGAGCAGACGATATTAAAGTTTTCACTGCGTTTATTGCAAGTGCACCCCAGGGGCTGAAAGAGGTCCTTCCTGAATTGAGCGTGCTCGAAAAGTTCGCCCTGTCCCTCGAAGAGTTGTCCGGCAGCGCATTAAAAAACGCAGTGCAGAATTCGGGGGTCTTTCTTGAGGCAAAGCTCCGGCTCCTGGTCACGGATGCAGAGCAGGAGGGCTCTTCTCTCGGCAATAAGATTCAAGCGCTCGCAGAAAGCGATATAAAAGCCGCGCTCCTTAATCTGAAGGGATCGCTCGGCAACAAAGAGATACTCGATCGGCTTGTCCAGAGCGGCGTCAGGAGCGACACGCTTTCTGCTGCGGTGGATAATCTCCTCAAGAATACCGAGCTGCTTCAATTGCAGTCTAGACTGAACGGAGCGTTGCAGGTTTTCGTCCCTTTCGCCTGGCAGAAGTTGAAGGACGGTGAGCTTATCTTCAGGGAATCTGAACGTGATTGGCCGGAAGAGGACGCGTATTTGTGCACCGTGAACCTTGATCTGGAGTACGCGGGCAAAATGAGCGCCCGGCTGCTGCTTCAGGCCGGACAAATTTATATTGACGTGCTCGCGGAAAACAAGGTGTTTTTCGGGCTTCTTCAGGACAATGCGGCAGCATTCAGAACACGGCTCAATGCCGCAGGGATCAAGCTGGGGGGCCTTACGATACATCAAACAGCAAGGATCGATATCAGGCCCGCGCAGGCGGGAGGGCTGAATATCCGCATATGAAAGAACAACAGAACAAGGCTGCGGCATTGAAGTACCGTTCGGGTACGGACGGAGCGCCCTCAATCGTGGCCAAGGGGCGGGGGGCCGTTGCCGATAAAATCATTGCCCTGGCTCGCCAACACGGGGTACCCATTCGCGAAGACCGGAACATGGTCGAGGTCCTTTCAACGCTCGATCTCTATGAAGAAATTCCGCCGGAGCTGTACAAGGCGGTTGCAGAGATCCTCGCTTTCATCTACAAGACGAGCGGGAAGCTCTAAGATCCTTTCCTGCCTCTCACGTTCAAGCCAATCATCTCCGTTTGCGCCGGGATGCCGCCCTTCATCGTCCGTTCCAAGTTCCCTTAAATAATAATTTCGTAAACGGCTGGCTTGAAGAGCAAAATTATTTTGATTGGTTTTTTGACGCATTTGTGCTAAATCAGTAGAAGCGAAATCAAACGAAACGTCAGAAAGTATGATTAATGAGTAAGTTAAAGCAATGCCACAAAAGGATCTTAAAAGGAGCTGTTGCCGCTGCTTGATCGTATCGTCAATAAATGGAATTTCTGTAATCCGATCGCTGGGCAAGGTAAGTTTCTGTGGGAGATTTGTACGATCCTCAAGAGGGGATTTGCACGTAATCGCGATCCGGTTTTTCAACGTCGGTTATGTCCGGCTCGGTACGAATTCGTCGGAGCAAAGAAAAAATCACAGTCGTTTTTTCAGTTACACAATGCTGCTTCCAAAATGCCGAACGTGGACGCATTCCCCCATTGAGCGAAAAACCTGAAAGAGGAGGCCGTTGCATGACATTACTGATAACAGGTGGCGCCGGTTACATCGGCAGCCATGTGGTACGGCAACTGACTGAGGCAGGCCACAAGGTCGTCGTCTTTGATAACCTTTCCACAGGTTTTGCCGACGCCCTTATTCACGGAGAAGAACTTATCGTAGGCGACCTTGCTGATGTTCAAAAGCTGGAGTCTGTTTTCAGTAAACACCGTTTTTCCTGTGTGCTGCACTTTGCCGCTTCCATTATTGTACCGGAATCCATAGGCAATCCACTCAAGTATTACGAAAACAACACACGGAACACACTCAACCTCCTGGGCGCCTGCGTGCGTTTCAATATTGAGCAGTTTGTCTTTTCCAGTACCGCGGCAGTGTACGGAATCCCCGCATCAGGCGTCGCCTCGGAAGACAGTCCGGCGGTCCCCATCAACCCCTATGGAACTTCCAAGTTGATGAGCGAATGGCTCCTGCGGGATGTCGGGATCGCACACGGACTCCGCTCGGTTGTGCTGCGCTATTTCAACGTCGCAGGCGCCGATCCTCAATCTCGCATGGGGCAGCGCACTCCCGAGTCTACGCATCTGATCAAGGTTTGCTGTCAGGCCGCACTGGGGAAGCGTGCGTCTGTTTCAATTTTCGGCTCCGATTATCCGACACCTGACGGCACGGGAGTCCGTGATTATATTCACATCGAAGATCTTGCGGCGGCCCATCTCGGAGCGCTCAGCCACCTGCAGCAGGGGGGCAAAAACCTTACCCTCAATGTCGGCTACGGTCACGGAAGCAGCGTCCGCGAAGTCATTGAAACGGCAAGCCGCGTAGCGGGCGGCATGATCCCGACACAGGAAGCGCCCCGGAGGCCCGGCGATCCGCCTATATTGATCGCCAAGGCAGACCGTGTCCGAGCCGTTTTGAAATGGCAGCCGCAGTACGATAACCTGAAAAAAATTATTACCGATGCCTTCCGATGGGAGCAAAAACTGACAGAGCTGACGTAACGAAGGCCTGCACATTTGAATTCGTTCTTTTCTTGAGGTGAAGCTCAGGGGCCTCGCAAGCGGCTTGGAAGCAGAGGGCGCATCTGCCGACATTGAAGCGAGCCGGCGCTTAAATATCAACGCGAGATTAACGCCGCTCGGCCAAAGAGAAGGGTTTGGTGGCCAAAAAAACCTCCCTTGCCCGGAGGAACGGCGTGCTTATCCATGAGGATCGCAACCTTGTGGAGGTCCTCCCCGCGATCGACCTGCATGAGGGAATTTTTTTTGGCTGAGCTTTACAAGGCTGTGGCGGAGATACTTTCATACTTCTACAGGATGAGCGGAAAATTGTAGCGGAAGCGATCAGGCATTGACCCGCGTGGGTGATTTCGGTCGGGCGTCGAGTATCCGTCGTATTGTCGAAAGAAGATCGGGTGATTCGAAGGGTTTCTCGAGGAACCCCGCCACCTCCCGGAGGTCTTCTTTTTCCGCGACATGTTTCAAATATCCGGAAACAGCGAGAATTTTAACTTCGGGGTTGATTGCACAAATCCGGCTGATGAGTTCCCGTCCGTCCATTTTGGGCATGACCATGTCCGTTATCACCAGCGCGATTTCATAGGGCATTTTTTTAAAAAGGTCCAGGGCGAGGGCCGGATCGCTGGCTGTCAATACCCTATAGCCGTGGACCGTCAGCATCTCCTGGACTCCATCAGCACGTCTTCCTGGTCATCGACGAACAATATTACTTCCTTCCCCTCAACAGGAGTTGTCGGCCTGGTGTCTGCAGCGGGCGCGACCTTGCGTGAAACCGGGAGGTAAATGATGAACGTACTTCCCGCGCCGACGCGGCTTTGAACCGTGATATAGCCCTTGTGCTCCTTTACCGCCCCGTACACCATGGAGAGGCCGAGCCCCGTTCCTTTTCCCCGTTCCTTGGTCGTGAAAAAAGGTTCAAAAATTTTTTGAACCACGTGGTCGGGAATGCCGTGGCCCGTATCGGCAACAATCAGCTGCAGATATTTTCCCGGAAGTATATAGGGAGGAACTTCCAGCATGCCCCTGGTCACCTCTTCGTAGCGCGTCGAAATTGAGATCTGACCTCCCTGCGGCATGGCGTCCCGGGCATTCACAATGAGATTCATAATGACCTGTTCAAGCTGGTTAAAGTCTCCCTCAATGAGGGGGAGATCGTTGCACAGCTCTACCTTCAGGGTGATGTTGTTCTCGAGAACGCGCTCGAGGAGCTTGACGGTGTCGTTAATGGCTTCGTTGAGATCAAGCGGCATCATTTCGTAAGAGCTCTTGCGGGCGAATCCCAGGAGTTTTGAAATCATCCCCCCCGCCTTTCTTGAAGCGTCTTCGATCACCTGCAGGCTTCGGAGCGATTTTCCGCCAAGGGCCGCGTCAAGCCGCATGATTGATGTATGACCCAGGATCGCCGTTAAAATATTGTTAAAGTCATGCGCAATCCCGCCGGCAAGCACGCCGATGGACTCCATCTTCTGGGATTGGAAGAGATGTTCCTGCAGTTTCTTTCTTTCGGTAATGTCCCGGTAAAAAGATTGAATATAGGGTTCTTCGCCGATGACGATGGATTTGGAGCTGACTTCGAGATGAAGCAACGTACCGTCTTTCTTCTTATGGGCTGTGTCGAATACCAGGGACTCGCCTGCCAGGATTCGGTCCATCCGTTCAGTCGTCTTTTCCCTGTTAGCCTCGACCTCAAAAACGCTTATATGCGTGCCGACTAAAGCCCCCCTGGTAAATCCGTGCATTTCACAGGCCTTGTCATTTGCATTCACAATGATTCCGTTATGGTCAAGGACGATGATTCCGTCGGTCGCGTTTTCAAAGAGCGACCGGTGCCATTGTTCGGACTTGTTAAGTTCCTTGGTTCGTTCGGCGACCAGGTCTTCGAGCTGGAGGGCGGGAGAATATCCAAAAGATTTCTCCGATAGAACAGCTCTCTTGGATCCTCAACAAGGGGATTTTGGCGTTTCTGCACTGCGATCGCGCGTAGAATATCTCCCGGAAGCAGAACAGGTTCCTAGCAACAGCGTTTTTTCTGGTTGTACGGTCGCTGCAGGAGGCCCTTGCCCGCTCCAACGAGTTTGCGCATTGGGTGCACGAGCGCAGGCGCGAGATGGCGGAAACCGGCAAGCTTTTTGCTTGATGCGCGAGGGCAAGCTGTACGCAGACCTACTGACACAAATCAAATCGTATTATCCCGAATATCCCGTTACAGCGACAGAGTTGTGGGTG
The DNA here is from genome assembly GCA_963769335.1 of Nitrospirota bacterium. GTDB lineage: Bacteria > Nitrospirota > UBA9217 > UBA9217 > UBA9217 > JAJYKN01. The sequence continues at coordinate 38,569 of CAVYLT010000019.1, forward strand.
TCGCGACGTTATCTGACTTCAGCGTCCTTAGTTTATGCGACCTTTGAAGAGCTCTCTGCTTTGATGATAAGGCATCCATTAGGTGCATTTACCGTCAGATCGTTTTGCGAATACCTTGGGGTCAATCTAGAACAGGTAAAAGGGGGGTTACACAAAGATCAACACATGAGGTTGAACGAGTTTGATCTCCTGCAACACTGTGGCAAGGCATCTGAGCCGCGATGACGCGACGCGCAGAAGAATCATCGAGGTGTCTGTACAAAGGCGCAAACGGTTTATCAAGTACCTGTCGACTATCATCGACTTGTCCAAAACCGCAAAGATGACCATCGTCGACGTAGGGTGGACAGGGACCATCCAGGGCTCATTGCAAATGATTTTAGCGCTAGAAGGGTATCACATCCCCGTCCAGGGTCTCTACATGGCTATTTGCGGCAAGGCAGACCTTGCTATGCTCAAGGGATCCATCCGCGAGGGCTACCTGCTCAAATGTGGCTTCCCTCAAAACCTGGACTCTGTCATCCGCAGCGGCGTCAACATCTTTGAAATGTTCCATCAGCTCGATATCGGTCTTCTTCATGACATCGACGAATCAGGCCAGCCAATACTAGGAAAATCTCACATCCCCAAGCGCCAATATGACGAAATTCAATGGGCACGCAAAGGGATTGCAACGTTTTGCAATTTGTACAATGCCCACTTGCATAACAGCGGAACGCGCCTCGACGCCAACTCCCCGACGCTCATTGCACAGATGCAGCAGAGCTTTCTAAGGGCAGCCTGCTTGCCGACAGAACAGGAAGCACAACGCCTCGGTAGATGGGCGCACGAACAGCTGAGTCAAAAGGGATCTTACCAGATTGTAGGCGCAAGCCCATTCTACGAGCAGTTTTTCAAAGATATGTTCCCTCATCGTAGCACCAACCACTGGGAATTGGGCTGGGGAGGTGCCTACGCCACTAAAGTGGGTCATGGGCTCTCCGAAGCTTACAAAGCGGTGGTCAGCGCTAAAATTTCAGAGCACTGCTTCTTGTCTAACGACGCAGTAGGCCTAAAGGTGTTTGTCGGTTACGCCAAGGGAATGGTCAAACGCGCAAGGAAGCATCTGGAAATGCGGAGCAACGCCAACCGCAGCTACTATGCGCAATTTGATCTCACCTCCTATAACCAGCCTCTGCGTGAGCTCAAGCTTGTTCTGGACTGTCCCAGTGCACTGCTCCGTAT